>CAZAQI010000048.1:0-15199 GCA_964487465.1 uncultured Candidatus Bathyarchaeia archaeon | reverse complement strand
GGAATATTTGAGAAAGGTTCGCTCAGAATATTTGGATTTCGCTGAGGCTGGGGAGTTGTTGGTTGTTGACGCTTCCAAGTCCATTGAGGCTGTTCATGCAGAGATTTGTGGTTTGGTTGAACAGCTCTTAGAATAGTTTTTAATTACTAGTTCGTTAGTTTTGACCATCACTGTACCAGTTTTTATGGTAATTGTTTTCGTGTTTTCTAGTTAAAAGAAGCTGTATCTCGACACGAATCGGTATCCCCCGGTTGGTATCAAGCGTTATACTACTCAGAGACACGGAGAAAATAACGGGAAGTTGCCCTAGAATCATTAATAATCGTAAGCCTCTGTGGCAATAATTATACTCTATTAACCTATTTTCCGTATCCGTTCACGGGCATCAAGAAGTTTCATCAACGTATCCAGCAGGGCATTAATCTTAACTGGCTCTCGTTCATCCTCAAGCATACTCTGTATCTCCTTAATCTTATTCATCAAGGTAGAGTCTATACTTCCCTGCTCAGCCATAACCTCTGTATCGGCGTCAGCTGATACAACAACCACAGGTTTTTTACACATAGGACATACAAGACTACCGTCTTTAAGCCTAAAGAGAGGCGTATTACAGTCCGGGCAGGTCTCCCCTAGCATGGTTGCCCCCTTTCTCAATAACTCGGCTATCTCTTTCATGCTTCCCTCTGACAATGTGATCCCTATAACCTTCCAGTCGACACAGTTTAAAGGATATTCCCAAATAACCCATAACATAGCTCAAGGGAAGAACAGAAATGGTAAGCTTCAATCACGGAGGAGAAATATTAGAACTAAAGGAATACCTTGAAGCACTTGGGTTGACTCTGGGAGAGACTGAGAAGCAGCTCATCAATGAAAAACCTGAACGTTTGATCATGTGGAGAGAAGACGATAAACTCATTGGTCACGCCATATGGCACGTTAGCGACACTAGGAATCACCCCGATGGCTCCCCAAGAGATTACAATGATAGGAGAATACTGGAGGAAGAACTGGGAGTCAAGGGGAACCTCATAGAATTGCATGAGATCTGGCTTAGTGACACGCATAGGGGAAGAGGCTATGGTTCAGAGTTCTTTGAGTACTTTGAGAACATGGTTAGAGAGAAGGGGTATCGGGTTATAGTTTATTATGCGGATCACCCAGCTGCCTTGAAGATATGTTTGAATAGAGGATACCGGGTCACTTATGGCGTAGAGCTGGATGGTGTCACGGGGGAACGCACCAGATACTATGTGTTAGCGAAACAGCTCTAGTTTTTAATATTATTTAAAAACAAGCCCCATATTCCATGATTTGAGGAACACCATGATACAACTAGAAGGACGAAACCCAGTCTATGAAGCATTAAAACAGGATCTAATTAGAAGCATCAGACTAGAATTTGGTCACGGAAACGACCCAAAGATCAAGCAGATCAAGGATTTAGCTCGTAAGAAAGGCGTAAAGATCGATATGATTACGAGAAAACAGATTGAACACATCAGCACCACCGGGATGCATCAGGGGGTAATCGGGTACGCCCAGACAGATGTTAACTGGAGCCTAAGTAAGGTGCTAAAGGAGACTGGTCGGGAAGTATGCATCATGGTGCTAGATCAGGTTCAAGACCCCCACAACTTGGGAGCAATCATAAGAACTAGCGAGGGAGCGGGAGCAGACGGAATCATAATACCCAAGAAAGGATCAGCCAGTGTCACCAACACTGTTCATAGGGTAAGCATGGGGGCAAGCCTTAGCGTACCGGTCTGGCAGACCAACATCTATCCAGCCATAAAACAAATGCAGGATGAAGGACTCAGAATAATAGCAGTGGACCCAAGTGGAGAGAAACCATACTACAATGAGAAACTATCGGGAGCGGTAGCATTAATAATGGGAGGCGAAGACAGAGGAATAAGCCCAACACTGCTAGGGAAATGCGATAGTATTGTAAATATCCCAATGAAGGGTAAAATCGATTCACTTAATGTCAGTGTTGCAACCGGCGTAGTACTATATGAACGGGTAAGACAACAAGAGGGGAAAAAATAGTAGCTTATCGTCTCATCGTATTTGAGACAATAAGTATACCTATCGCTATGATGAATAATGGCCAGAGTACATCAAAACTCGCCCACCAGAAGACCTCATCAAGAAGCGTTGATGCTCCGAGAATAATCAGAAAAACCCCTATGATCATGGGCCATACTCCCCTGCTTCTTCCACCGAAACAGTCATCCTCAAAGTCCCAGTCATTGCGTCTATACTTGTAGGCCATTGGCTTCAGTGGAGCACCACAGTTTTTACACTCTACTGCGTCTTCCTCGTTCTCGGTTCCACACTTGGTGCAGTATACCAAATCAATTCACTGATCTGATGTACGGGCACTGTTATAGAAACGTTACTAAAAACGCATTAGACAATCAACGTCGCAATCTCTACAGACACTTACGTGAGTCCACTGGCTTGCTCTTATTCGGGCATATATCCAGAAAATTGTCACTGCCAAGAAATAGATAGAAACAAGAAAACTGAAGTTAAGAAGTTGAATAGCCTCAAACATTAACCAGTCTCCAATCACGAAGCCTATATTTAACCATAGATGTATCCAACCTGAGCCTAGATCAATAAAATGCTGCGCCAGTCCAAGCCCCACAAGTAGGACACCGAACCAGAACCCGATTAACGTATCAAGGGGGTAGAACCCTGTTAATAAGCCCAGAAGAGCGAGTAAAGCTCCTATTACCAGCCCACTGCATCCAGCGCAGTATCTTCGCCCATTAACAGCCACAACATGACCAGAGAAAAGGGCACAGTTAGGGTGATGACCTTCAACTGATTCACCGTTATATCGGTCAGTTTTAGAGGTGAAACTGCAGTACCCGGGAAATAGACCAGCAACTATACCCACGAAACATATAAAAATGAAAACCAAATCAGCGATAGATGAGAAAAAAGTAGTACCAATTTCTGGCATATCCTGAAAAACGAGAAGAGAGGTAACCAGAAGACTTGTCTCAGCCAGCAGAACGTAACCCAGTTGTTCTCGATGTGAAGAAACATAGGGGAAGAGATAATCTCTGATAAGTAAGGAAGATTTTGGGAAAAGAAAGGGTGTTTTTTCTTTATAGGCATGATACTCGTCCCCGAATCTCTCAGCCAGCCGGGGTTCCTCTCTTGTTTTTACAATCAAATAATTGAGAGCCAGTACCATGGGGGTAAATGAAAAAGCCATACCGATACTCTGAAACATCAGACCCATCCCCATGGGGAGCAGGCTATAACCCAGAACCATCGGGTTTCTTGAATACCTGTATATTCCATTAACGACCAGTCTTTGAGTCTCTACACTGTGTACCGCCTCGCCCCAAGGTAGTCCAAACCCAGCATGGTAAAGCTGCCTCGTGGATTTGATGCCCAGATTGAGCCCAATAATCATCACACCCATACCTGTGAAAATATTCAAGGGAAAAGGCGGGGAAAGAGGAAAACCAAGATATGTATCCAGCCAAGATCCAATGAAAAAAGTCAAGGTAGGTGCAGCTACAAAGATAAATATGTAGACAATCAATTGAGACGGCTCTATCCTAGGCTGCATAAATAACACCTACCTGAACAAATCTTTCAGATTTGCCAATATACTCTGCTTAGCTAGATACCCATAAGTGCGTCTCGTTACAGGATTATCACTTAAAATACCCCTGTATCGTCTTGACCAAGAACCGAAGAACTGGTTATAACACTCGTAGAGTTCTCTTTGAACCTCCTCTCGACTCAGATGATTTGTGGACATGATAGCGTGAACCATATCATAGTTTGCCCAGTTAGTCTCCTCAAGCAAACCCTTCTCACGTGCCTTATCATATATCTCGGTTCCCGGGAAAGGGGTTAAAACGAAAAAAGACGCTATATCCGGGTCAAGAAAATCAGCGTATTCCCTCAGAGCCTGAATTGATTGAGAGTCATCACTGGAGTGACCTATGATAAAAGTCCCCTGACTGAATATCTGGTTTAATCGTAGGGTATCAACTGCTTTCTTTGAGTTATCTCTCGTTAAATCGCTACGTCGATAGCTTGATAATATCTTCTTGCTTGGGTTATCGAAGCCAACTAATGCCCATATGGCTCCAGCTTCCCTTAGCTTAGACACACGATCCGGATGTCTAACTATATCACTAGCTCTTAGTTGACAGAACCACTGGATCTCATCTCCCAACCCCCTATTTATTAACGCATCACAAATCTCCATTGTATGATTACTTAAACCAAAGTTATCGTCAGTAAACCAGAAAAAACGACTACCATAATCACCGTAGAGTCTATTAAACTCATTAACAACTCTCTCTGGTGACTTGAAGCGGTGATTCCTGCGCCAGAAACGCCACTGACTACAATAGCTACAGTTATAATGACAGCCACGGCTCCCCTCCACTATGGCGAAAGGTAGACTCTCCGCCATTAATGAGAAGTAATAGCCTTCCATATGCTCCTCTACCAAGTGATACGCGGGTGGGGGCAACTCATCAAGATCACAGATTAAAGGTCTATTAGGGTTATGAATAATGTCTCCATGTCTATAACTTAATCCAAGAACATCATTTAACCCAGAATCATTCGCAAGACAGTTAACAAGCTCAGTGAAGGTCACTTCACCCTCCCCACGGATAATAAAATCAACCTCAGGGTAATCTCTAAGAGTCTCATCGCTGAGAGCAGTGAAGTGTTGTCCACCTAGTACAGTCCAGATCTCTGAGTTGATTTTCTTAGCAAGTTGGCACACCCTAAGACTGTAATAAGCGTTGGCTGTTGATAAGCTGCTGGGAGCAACAAGATCCGGGGCCAGTTCAATTAGTCGTTTCTCTAAACCACCCCAGTCCAGACCCTCGGATTGGCAATCAACAACAGTGATCTTAAAACCCGGGCTCTTTTCCTCAAGGTAAGATGCGAGACATAGTAATCCGAAAGGTGGGGGAACATATTTTCCCATGACGAACCAGAAATCCTTGGGGGGCTCGATCAGGGCTACATTCATGCATGGAGGCATAGATTGGAGGCCAATAAATCCTTTGCGTGTATTATCACCTATGCCAAAAATTGCAGGTAAGGACTGGTTGCTTACAATTCCCAAAAGTCTTGTGGAAATCTTCTCTAAATTAAAAAGCCAACCCAACTCCAAGCCGACGTGGATCAGCCGTACATTTTAATACACCATCTTCACGCCAGACAGCCTGCATACTACCCATAGACCAGTGATATTCACCTAACGGCCTTAGCATAAACCCCATTTCCCTTAAACCCTTTACGATCTCCAGACTTAGACGGTTCTCAGCCTCAATAGTCCAATCACCTCTTAGTGGCCAGAACCTAGGGGCATCAATCGCCTCGTATGGCTTCCAACCATATTCAAGTATGCTGAAAAGAACTTGGGGAACAGTGAAGATACAGTCCCCAGGAGAACCTATGCAAATCCATGGCTCATCGCCCCGTTTTACTATCGTGTTTGAGATAGCGTGCTGAGTTCTACCACCTGGCTCAATCATTGCGTATCTCTCCCAGCCTATACCGCTACCGGGGACCCCGTCGACCACTACACCGGGTATCCCGCCTCCGCCAGTCTCCATCATCTGAACCCAGTTTCCTTCCTCGTCTACAATGCTTAACTCGCAACTATCATGGGGAACATGCCCTGTGGATGGTAGTGATCCTCTTAAAGTAGATTTGCTGTTGGTTAGTTCAAGGTAATTGGATAAGTCTCTCTTTGGACGACTATTCTCCCATAGTTCAGAAATTACTTTATGATAATCACTGCTCAACAGGGTATCGATTGGAGTCTCATAATAGTCTGGGTCATGGATCAGGTTTCTGTCAAGATGAGCCCGTCTAAGAACCCAAGCCATTAACGCAAGGGTCTCTGAAGACTTTGTATAGTGGTCATTTAGCTCTAGTTGCTCCAGTACACCGAAAAAGAACCCTGTATAGAAGCCTCCTCGCTGTGGAGGTGGGATTCCTATTATCTCGTCTCCCTTATACTTTATCGTGGTTGGCTTGAGCCACAAAGGCTTATAACCGGATACGTCATCCAGGGTTATCATCCAACCCAATTCATTAGCCACCTCAACAAACCTCCTCGCCCAGTCTCCACTAATAAAGTAATCTGGTCCCTCCTCTGCAGATGACTCTAGGCTCTTCGCTAGATCCGGTCTTCTCCATTTCTCTCCAACTTGAACCTGAAACCCACAAGGTGCAAAATGTGTTCTCCCACTCGGGAAAAATGTGCGACCAGCCAAGGTACTGGATTTAGATCCAGACCCACCATATATTAGAGCATACTCCCAACTAGTTACAGTGTGCCCTTCTTTTGCGGCTTTAATAGCTGGTTGTACAAGCTCGCTCCAAGACTTGGAGCCAAAACGCTGTAAGATACTCTTCAAACCAGTAGAAGAACCGGGGATAGCTGCAGCCGTTGTAGGAGCATATGGGTGAGGACAGAAAGGAGATAAACCCTCGGGTAGAATAGGTGATGCATCCATGAAGTAACTTTTCCCGGTTTCCGCATCCCAGTATAGGAAGCTCACTGTTCCACTGATGGTAGTCATATGCGGCTCATAAACAGGCCCAGCAAGGCTTGCAGCCACAGCCGCATCCACCGCGTTACCTCCATTCTTTAAAACATCTATCATAATCCTGCTAACCATTGGGTGACTACTACTAACGGCCCCCTTATCCCCTGTCTGGATATCCTTGGGTCCCTGTCTTGGCTCCATAAAGAAACACTGGTGGTTCACCCCTAAAAAGCTTCAAAAACACTGGAACCATCGGATAAAACATGTCACACGAAGAAAACATTCCAAGTTGGGTATACACAGAGGATAGACCAGCATCGGATGAAGAATATTTCGAGAACCTCACTAGATGCATATTTCAAGGGGGATTAAACTGGACCATGATAGCGGATAAATGGCCCAACTTTAGGGAATCTTTTGATGATTTTGACATCAACAAGATAGCGAGTTATGGGTTAGAGAAACAGGAAGAATTAATGAACAACAAGGATATCATCAGGAACAAGCAGAAGATAATGGCCACTATACAAAATGCAGAGGAGTTCCAGCGCATAGCAGAGAAACATGGAAGCTTCCAGGAATGGCTTGACATCATGGATAAGAGCAACAACTATGACTACGTCACTAAGAGACTAGCATCAAGGTTTAAACGGGTTGGACCCGCTACGGCGCATATATTCCTATGGAGTGTAGGAGAACCCATAAGATATGATGAATCACTACACAATAGACGCCCCAGTAAACTTGCCTAACGATGATCTATATTACAGGAACATATCCCGCCTATGGGCTAAACCTCGATATCTATACTCCTGAAACCATTTTATAGTAAAACACATGAAAGAGACTGACTCGGAGCAGTGAGGTCGTTTATTAAAAGGGGAAGGAGATGAGCACTGCTCCGAGGTTATCTTCCCTGTGGCAGACCCCCTCTATAGGAGATGTAGACCTCTAAGAGGGGTCCCCCTTAATTCCTAGAAATCAACTCCTAGGTATGACTAGATTCTTTTAAAAATAGTAAAAATAGAGATTAGTCGGATTGTTTGAACATGCGAGTTGCCTCGCTCATGAACTTCCTGATAGGGAGTTCCTGTGGACACTGTTCCTCGCAGACACCACAGCTAATACAATTACTACTATGGATCTCTGGGGTAATCTGCTCCCAGTACTTCTCCTTGATCTCGTCACTCTGACCACTCATATAGTACTCATTATAGAGACCCAGGATCGCGGGTATCTCCACCCCTTGTGGACAGGGCATACAGTAACGACAAGCAGTACAGCCTATGAATCCCAGATTATTGTAGGCTTCCTTTGCTTCCTGAATAAGAGCAAGCTCTTTTTCAGTAAGACTCCCGGGCTCGCTACGATCAGCGTACTCTACGTTCTCCTCAACATGCTTCATCTCTGACATACCGCTTAAAACAACGCTTACCTCTGGGTGATTCCAGACCCATTGTAGAGCCCATTCAGCAGGAGACCTCTTCTTCTCGGCTTTGGCCCATATCTCCTGTACATCCTTGGGTGGGGTTACCGCTAGTTTACCGCCCTTTATGGGCTCCATGATGACTACCGCCAAGCCTTTATCGGCTGCTAGCTTCAATCCTTTGAGCCCTGCCTGGTACTCTGTGTCCATATAGTTGAGTTGTATTTGACAGAAAGTAAAATGCTCAGAGTATTCTAGAATCTGCTCGAATACATCATATTCATCGTGGAAGCTAAAGCCCAGATGCTTGATTCTACCATCTTTCTTGGCTTTCTCAGCCCATTCAAAGACACCTAATTCCTTTATTTTTGGCCACCTGTTACTTCTTAACCCGTGGAGCAGATAGAAATCAATGTACTCCGTATCCAGTTTGTCAAGTTGCTCGTCCAGATACTTGTCAAAATCAGTATATTCCTCCACTAGCCAAGTGGGCATCTTGGTCGCTAGTTTTACTTTTTCTCTATAACCATCTTTCAATGCTTTGCCTACTAGATACTCGCTCTCACCCTGATGGTAAGGGTACGCAGTGTCAACGTAGTTTACACCATGGTCTATGGCGTATCTTATCATTTTGATGGCGTGAGGTTCATCAATATTACTACTATCACCGTCAATTATGGGTAATCTCATGGCTCCAAAACCCAAGGCTGATACCTCCCAGTCTAGGGGTCCAAATTTTCTATACTTCAACCTTATTCACCTAAAAGTATAGGATTATCACACAAATCATCCTTTATAGAAGTTACTTAGATAGTTGAGTCTTGGAGTCATTAACTATATTTTATTCAACCTGAAACTAATATAGATGAAAAAAAGATTGGGGCAGTAATAATATTACTTCTATTGCTAAATTCCCCAGAGGCGCGGAGTCAAACAGAAACAATAAGAATCGATTTAACACTTGGTGAAAACCAGAAAAAGATTATCGAAAACGGAGACTATAAAGTCGAAGGGGGACTCAATCTATCAGGTAATTCTTCTCTGCATATAATCAATGCGAGACTGATTTTCTCTGATGAAGATGAACACTCTTACACACTCACGGGGAATAGTGGACTATGGATAATCAACAGTACAATTAAACTGGGCAACCCATGGAGTTTGCAGCTATCAAAGAACGCATCCATCACTTTAATCAACACCGAGATCTACGATACAGAAAACAACTATAATCGCACAGTTTACAGGGCAGGCATAGGATTATCAGGAAATAGCAGGATAACATCTATAGACTCTAAAGTCGGGTTCATAAGAATAGCTGACAATGCAAAAGCAAGTCTAGTAGACTCGTATATAGGTGACTTTGGGTCCCAATCATACAACAATGCTAGACTAGACGGCTGTATTGTTGAGAGAATGAATCTAATCTACGATAAGACCTGGATCCAGATCAACCAGTCGCTAACAGGATTCCATGAAAGCTTCAACCAGAGCCAAATAGTAAAATCTGGGCAAACAGACTTCAAAGTAGAACTAACCAACACCACATTGCTCTATCCACCAGCCATAACAATCATAGAGGGTAAACTAGAAACCCAGAATACAACCTTAGATCTTGTAAAGATCGCAGGAGATTCAGAGATAGAAACCAGTAATACCAAAATATACTATCTTGAACTCTGGGACTATGCATGGACGTTTATAGAGGATTCCAGCGTTGATTATCTCATCGCTTGGAGAGGCGACTTCAACATACACTTACAGAACACCACCCACAGGGGAGTAAACATCTATGGAACCACGGGTCTAAATCTAAAGACAAACACAGAATATCTGAACCTAGACTGGTCTCATCCGAACACGCCACAGAACGTAGAAATCCACGAGACAAACATAGGGGATCTACGATTAACAATGCTATCACCCCAACCAATACAATGTAACAAAGTTACAATCGGAAACCTAACACTAGAATCAGGGTGGGAAGACGAACAACCTATAATCATCACAGGATCCATTCAATTCAATAAAGAAGCAAAAATTAATCAAAGAGTAAAAGACGGATACACTCGAATCAAACGTATCTACCTCATACAGGCTAATATAGATGGCGAACCAGCAGCCAATAAACAGATGACAATACACTTGGAAAACAAAACATACATCATAAACACCAATCAGGAAGGAGAAGCAATTCTACCAGTAACCTACCTACGCCACATAGACGTGATCACTAACCCACAGCCAGGGGGGCCATACCTAATCAACAGGGACAACCTCACAAGACCAGTAATCATCACATTAAACAATCAAAATACAACCATCAACCTACTAAGCGATACCCCAGTAAAAATAGAGACAAGTTCAGGTACAACGGTGAAAACATATGACCCAGACTGGAGCCAGTATACGCCAGCGGCGGTCATAATCACAGTCACAGCAATCGCAATCTACCTGATTCAATCACAGAAAAAAGAAGCCAATAACAGACACATTCAATAGCCCAAAAAACGCTTCTATTGTGATATAATTTGGATTCAGACAGATACGAGAGAATCATGACGGTAATCCAGAGAGAGAAACCGGACAGAGTACCATGGAGCATATGGGGACACTTCCCCGCAGTAGACTGGCTCGACTACTATAGCTGGGAACTAGCCCAACGAAGCGGAGAAGAAGCCGCCCGAGGACACATAGCACTACTACGAGAACTCGACTACAAAATGGACCTACTAAAGGTCACACCCTTCTACAGGTTCATGGCGATGCAATGGGGAAGCAAGTTCGAATTCCGGGATAACGAAGAAGAAGCCCCCACACTGAAAACAGCAGTCAAGGAAACAAGAGACTGGGAAAAACTCTGGGTACTGGACCCCAAGAAAGAACTCCGTGAATTTGTGCGCACAAACGAGATACTTGCACGTGACCTCCGTAACATGCCGGTGATATACACAATCCCAAGCCCCATAATACAGGCACTTAATGGCGTAGGCACCCCGGAAAGAGTCATGGAAGATATGGAGAAGAACCCAGATGCCTTGAAACAGGGACTGAAGACCATAACAGAGACCACCATCGACTTCGCCAAGGCATGCATCGACACAGGCATACAAGGAATATTCTACGGAATCGGTGGAGGAGGTAGAATCTGGCGAGAATTCAGCATACCACAGTTGGAGGAATACGCACTAGGCTACGATAAACAGGTCTTAGAAGCAATTGACTGTGAGATAAAGATGCTTCACATCTGTAGCACTCCAGAGGGAAACCCACAGGATAAAGGACTCATGGAGTCAGGTTGGTTTAAACAATACCCAGTTGACATCATCAACTGGGACGCCCATGAGTATACATGGCTAGATAAAGCAAAAGAGATCTACGGAGACACATTCGCCATCTGCGGAGGACTCGACAGAGACATATCCATGCGAAAAGGCGACATAGAACAGGTTGAAGCAGACGTAAAGAAAGCCATCGATGATGCGGCCGAAGGAGGAGGTTTCATGCTTGGACCAGGATGCACAGTCTACCAAGACCAGCCAAGACCCAGCTATAACGCCGTGGGAAGAGCAGTAACCAAATATGGTTACTACTAACCTATTACGGGATATCCTCCAACAGATTTGTATTCGGGGATAACTCGACACTAGTCTCCCTTATCACCTGTAATAAAACATGTTCATCACCGTTAAGGAAATAATAATCTAAATCCCTAGAAGAGAGGTTAATCTTCTCATAGCCGTTCAACTGAAGAATAAGTTGAGCAGTCTCAGCTACTTTCTGGAGAACGTTCTCTACAACAGCTATCCATGGAGATATCCTCCAAGCAGACTCAGCCTCAAAAAGATTCAACTCCTCAGGAAAGACACCCAAGTCAAGGAGCCTATCCTGTCCAGTGGTAAAGAGGTAGAGGTTACCCCTCGTTAAACTGTAATGCCTATCCATTCACAACACCCCTGAGAAGATAACTCAAGTAATACACAAAACTACACCCCGTTGATACTCCTGATACAAATTCAAGAACTGGCCAAATTACAAAGAAAAACGATGATGAGAAGAGTAAGCGGTTCACAGGAATCTTGAGGGGAAACAGTGTTCTATCCAGTAAATTACTTCCTCTACCCTTCCTAAGTTTATTCAACCATTCTATTAGACCCCGTAGCTTGTTATCTAAGAAGTAATCAGTGATATGCCCGGTTTTCAGAGTCCTAAACCAATATCCTTCCTCAGCCTCAACCAAGCCCTTCAGTGCAGCGTATGCCTGATACGGCATTAGGAAATAACTCAAAGCGATAAAACCAAAGACTCCGCTATAATCCTCACTCAAGTCTCCTTCAAGAAATATCCCCGTCAACCCCATCAGGGTGATTAATTGCATTCATAGCCACCACAAAGAAGGTTGCCGGAATACTATGCTAATCAAGAACATTCAGTATTCGTGGGATAATATCCGAGTTCCATACATATTCTCCCTGACTCCTGATACGTGGCTTATCCGCTACACTGGGATCATTGCTCATGAAAACCCATTCAGCGTCAAGATCAAAGATGAAACACGCAGCGCATTGCATATCATCAGGCCATACTTAGTTCATACACTATAATCGGGCAACTATTCTATTAGATTAATCCCTCTAAAGCAACCCATTTCTAGGATATAAGAAAATGAAATTGTGTAAGAACCTGATAATGACGTAAAGTACATGGTGAACATTCCCTCTCATCCAATCATTGGAGTCGAAACACTGGGAAGGATCGGGTTACTAGTCTACATCAGTGTCACAGTAGTCGAGGAAGTACCCTCCGTAACTTCTGGCATTCAAGGTACCATTTCTAGGATTCATGAACGCCACCTTCAATAAACTGCATAGAGTAATCACATTCAGTGTGTTCATGGCTGGATTCGGATTAGTTAAACCTAATATCGAGTTAAACAATATAAAGAAGCTTCATTGAAAAATAGAAATGGAAAATGAGTTAGAAAAATGAACTAGGAAAAATTTCCTAGTTTATTACAACTGTATCGAGGTTGAAGTAACGTTCTGCGAGGAACCTTATCTTCTTAATATTTGACCCATTTTTACCTATGGCTATACCCTTATCCTTAGGCTCCACGTTAACCATGGCGATCTTCTTACCCTCCATACGATCAACAAGACGTATGTCCTTTACCTTAGCTGGCTTCAAAGCATTCCTAATAAACTTCTCAGGCTCCGATAAATACTCGTATATCTCAACCCGTTTATTGGTCATACTACGGAAACGTTTGATTTTTTCACCGCCTTTGCCTACGGCTAAGCCTACTTCTCCTTTCTTAACTGTGAATATTATTGTGTCGTTTTCTTCATCTACTATACAATCTACAACTGTTGCCCCAGTCATGTTCTGTAGGAGCTGGATGTACTTCATTTCTGTGTCTGTTATTTTTATGTTGTCTAACATGCTATTCTTCTTCCTTAATCATGTCAAGAATTCTTGAGTCTCCGGGGTCATTTATCACAATGGCTGATACTGGATAAGGTTTTCCACATAAAATACCTAGATCCACGCTATCTTTTTCATGGACCAGTACAGGGATATCACCTAATCTCCCATGATTTTGTATCGCTTCTTTCATCTCTTCTGGGCAGTTGCTACTAATGATAGTCATCTTTGCCCGTCCTCTTCTGAGCTCTCTAACCGCCTGTTTGGAGCCCAGTTGGACTCTACCGGTGGAGAGAGCGAGTCTCAGCTGTTGATCTATGCTACTCATCGCTTTTTCCTCTCTGTGTCATGAACAGTTCAACACTCCCTGTGCCTAGGGGCATCGACTGTCCGACGATTATGTTTTCAATTACCCCTTTAAGTGGATCGGTTTCACCTTTAATAGCAGCGTCCACCAAGTGCTGGATGGTCAGCTCAAAAGCTGCTCTGGCCAGTACGCTTGATTTCTCTCCGCTGATTCCGTGGCGTCCGATCTGCTGTACTTCACCGGTCTGGGTCATAATGTCAGCAACGAGCATTACGTGGCGTATATCTACGTCCAATCCCTGTTCGGTCAATACGGCGTGAGCTTCCTTCACCAAGGAGTTTCTCGCAGCCTCTATACCGAATATAGCTGCTGTCTCATGGACGTTATTAGTAGTCGTCCTACTAGGGTCTATTCCCTCGACTCGTAGTACACCCTCTAGGTTACTTCCATCCGTTCTGATGAGCCATTCCCCATCTTCTATGGTTGTAAGCACTCTGTTGATCTCCTCGATTCCCTTGATGCTTGCCTCTGAGACATTCTTGATTATTGGCTCAGGGTCATGGGATTTATCCTCCTCCAGAGGTATCAAGTATTCGTATTCATCTGGCTTACTGTAACTATAGGGGATTCTTGATTCTACATCATCTATAGATACTCCCAGAGTTTCCATACGCCCAGGATCAATACGTATTCTTACAGCCTCCTTCCTGAGGTCAACATTAACACTGTCTATCACATCATCGATGGTCGTGTAGGTTAGTTTCTGGGCTACCTCACGGGCTTTCTTCTCGGATTTCTTATGTTTCTCATCGAGGTAGATATCCATTACCGGTGTTGATGGACTCTTACGGGCATCAACGATCTCAATTAGTCTTGGGAGACCTAATGTTACGTTTAGCTCGGCAACTCCTGCATAGTGGAAAGTTCGGAGGGTCATCTGTGTACCCGGTTCTCCTATAGACTGGGCTGCGACTATTCCAACTGCCTCCCCTGGCTCCACCAAGCTGTAGTCATAGTTTCTTAGCACTGAGGCGATTACCTCATCCACTGCTTTCTCAGTGAGATCCTCCTCGGTTAGTCTCCGGTACATTTCCTGTTTCAGTAATTCGGGTATATCTGTCTGGATTGCATCCAGTTTTTTCTGTATATACGCCTCTGAAGCGTTCTCACCCTCGACCATGTTGATCTTTGTTCTATCCCTTAACTGGGAAACGTTGACTGCTACACCGTGGTCGGATTTACTTGGGTCAATACCGTCCTCACCATATGTAAACTGAACAATATCCCCGATACTGTTCCTTACGGTACCATCGTACTCCACTCGCAGATGCTCTAGAGCGTTGATAAGTCGTCTCTGCATGTAACCGCTCTGCTGGGTACGTACCGCTGTGTCTACTAGGCCTTCTCGCCCACCCATTGCGTGGAAGAAGAATTCTAGGGGATCTAATCCATCCCTGTAACAGTCATATACGAATCCCC
>CAZAQI010000047.1:14859-15529 GCA_964487465.1 uncultured Candidatus Bathyarchaeia archaeon | reverse complement strand
TAGCCCACCGCTCGTCTTCTCCCACAAACATAGATTTGCTCCAGCTAGGCATCTCTGACCTGTGTTACCAAAGAAGCTGGATAGTAGGGAGGATATAGTTGAATCAAGACGGGCGTCAGGCATAACCACTAGGTGATTTTTGGCTCCACATTGGGCTTGCACTCTTTTTCCATGAGCAGCAGCTTCCTTATAGATAATGTCTCTACCAATGTGCGTTGACCCCACGAAGCTTATTCCCTTTATCTTTGGGTTGGAAATGATCTCTTGGACCGGTTCAATGTTTCCATTAACCATATTGATTACGCCTGGTGGGAACCCTGCTTCATCCACTAATTCCATGAATTTCATCATGCTTAGCGGTGTCCATGGACTGGGCTTGATTATGTATGTGTTTCCTGTCGAAACGGCCGTGGGTACAAACCATAATGGGACCATGAACGGGAAGTTGAAGGGCGCGATACACGCGAAAACACCTAAAGGTTGTTTGATGAGTATCTCGTCTATTCCCCGGCTTATATCTTCAAGATTATACCCCATCATGAGGCTTGGGATACCCGAGGCGACCTCTACGTTCTCGATTCCGCGCCTTATTTCTCCCCTGGATTCATCGATTATTTTTCCATGCTCCATTGTGCAGACCCTTGCCAAGGTCTCAAAATTCTCTTCTAAT
>CAZAQI010000047.1:0-14849 GCA_964487465.1 uncultured Candidatus Bathyarchaeia archaeon | reverse complement strand
GTCTGAAGAAATATCTTGCTCGGGTTAGTGGAGTAGTGCGTCTCCAGCTGGGGAACGCATCAACTGCTGCATCGACAGCTGCTTTCACATCCTCCGCTGAACCCTCTGGGTTCTCTGCGATTTTCTCCATCTTGGCTGGATTAATTATATCTCTATACTCACTGGACTCTGATTCAACCCATTCGCCGTCAATATAGTTCTGGGCCTTTACAGATTCTTTAATCGGTTCTTCTAAAACTACCAACTATTTCACCATAAACGCCAACATCATTGGCTCTTATATTATACTTTTATAGTAAGAGGTATTTAACAGAACCCCATCAAACTGTAGGATATGCAGGTTTAACACATCTTAATACTCCATACAGTTAAAACTCTTAAAAATAATAGTAGGCTAAGCCATGCAATTGCAGGAACTTAAGGAGATCACTGATAGGATACTAGACACCATACAGACCTATTTCGTAGGAGACCGTGAACTTTTACAGAAAGTACTGGCTACGAGCCTAGCCAACGGTCATATATTATTCGAGGATAATCCCGGTCTCGGGAAGACTTTGCTCGCTAAGGTCTTCGCCAAAGCAACGGGCTGTGAGTGGAGCCGTATCCAGTTTACACCGGATTTGATGCCATCTGATATCACTGGCACCAAGGTGTGGCGAATGAATACCGGAGAATTTAGTCTGGAAAAAGGCCCTGTATTCACTCATATTCTGTTGGCTGATGAGATAAACAGAAGTCCTCCTAAGGTTCAATCCGCTTTACTAGAGTGTATGGAGGAGAGACAGGTAACCATTGAAGGAGAGACTCATAGTCTTGAGCGTCCTTTCTTCGTTATCGCTACCCAGAACCCCATAGAGCTAGAGGGAACATATCCTTTACCGGAGGCACAGCTGGATAGATTCCTCATAAAACTATCAACAGGATACGTACCAGACGAAGACGCAGAGGTCCAGATACTTAAACGAAGATCTGCTTGGGGCCAGGATGACCCCACCGAACAGATCGAGAGCGTTACAACCGAGGAAGAATTCCGTTTGATGCAGGAGCTTATCGAGCGAGAAATCTATGTTGATGATCAGATCTATCTTTACATCTCAAGGATTGTTAGAGCCACCCGGGAGAGCCCCTACGTGGATGTGGGTGCTAGTCCAAGAGGGGGATTAAGTCTTTTCAAGGCATCAAAAGCCAATGCAGCGATAAATGGAAGAGACTATGTGATACCGGACGATGTGAAGTTATACGCCGTTAATGCACTGGCTCACAGATTAATAATGAAACTGGAGTACGCTCTGGAAGATAAGATAACCCCGGGAAGCATAATAGAGGAGATCCTTGACCAAGTAGAGGCTCCCAAGGAGATAATGCGCAGGTAATCGAGATTGCTTACAGGTGACCCCCTGAAACTCGTAGTAAGCGCCCTGGGATTTATTCTCACGGGCATGTTCACAGGGAACACCATACTCATGTCTCTGGGCTTAATCACCCTGATATTCACCTATACGGCATTAGATGTGCAATCACCCAGTGGTCTCCAGTATCAGTCTCCTCCTGAATCCCTTATCGCATACGTCGATGATGAATTGGAGATAACTCACCGTGTAATAGTCGAGAAAGGGGTAGGCCTCATTACACTAGGTCAGGACCTCCCCACTCATTTTAAACTCGTGGATGGAAATAATGTACAAGCTTACTGGGTACGAGAACCCGAACAGGTTCTAGAATTAAGGTATAAACTCAAATGCACAAGAAGAGGCGTCTACCAGATCAGCAACCTTAACTGGGAGACACGACACCCTCTACAATTAAAACCCACAGATAAAGGAACCTTTCCGGAACAAACCGAGTTAATAGTAAAACCGAGAAGCTTCACAGCCAAACGCATACGACAGCAAAAAATATTCACCAAGATACCAATGCCAGCTGAGTCAAGGGTACGAATAGGAGTACCCACTACAACATTCAAGGAGCTGAGAGAATACAATACAGGAGATCCATACAAGACAATAAACTGGAAAGCCACAGCTAGAAGATTGATGACCCCCAACTCCAAGCCCACTGTGAACGAGTATGAGAGGGAGGGTAGACGAGTAGTCTTCATATTCCTTGATACCAGTGAGGCTTTATCCTTGGGCACAAGCCTGAAGAATAGTTTCGAGTACGCTGTTCAAGCCACGCTGGGATTGAGTGAGTTCTATCTGAGCAGGCAATGTATGGTGGGTTTATGTCTATTCAACAGCGAAGAAAAAGAGTCAAAAGAGGATATATATGAAAACCTGAATAACGTCTATCTCTTTCCTGAGACTGGTAAGATACAGCAATACAGGATTCATCGGCTGTTATTGGATACAGAGGTTGATGTCACGGAGAACAGTATTTTTGAGGCAGCCGATATGATGAAGGGGCACATCAGAGGTACAAATCCTCTATTCATAATAGTAACTCGACTCACCGATGAGAATAAAGGAAACATAGTAAAAGGCATGAATGAGCTGCGCAAATACAGTCGAAAAAGCCAGAATATGAAAAATATCATGATCATAAATGTCAGTGGTTACAATCTTTCAATAAAGAAACGAGGCGACAAGACTGCAGCACAACTATTACAGTATTATGAGAAAGCCCAGTTAAACACCTTAAGAAGGCTGGGTGTGACCGCTATTAACTGGGACCCTTCCGAACATGGTATCACTGAGGTTCTTCTTAAGCAGGTGCGACAGCGATGAAACAAACAAATATCCGCTCCTATGAGACTTTAATAACTCTGCTTGGAAGTTATCTGGCTATTAATAGCTTTTTTAACTCATCCCTGTATAATACCATCGCCTCCGGGATAGCCCAGTTTTTAAGACTCTTTCAGATCAGAACTATTAGTAGTCAGCAGGTTAGCTTAATCATCCCTTTACTGGTCACCTTATTGATTTCTCTCTTAATCGCCTATGACTATATTATGGGTAAACCCGAGAACATGATAAATATCTATCAACTGAACCTCCTCCTAGTAACGCCGGAGATCCTTAGCTATAATAGATTAGACTGGCTTAACCTTATACAGAAACCGCATATACTTGAACCCACAAGAAACCCTGTATATGTTTTCCTAAGTGGAGCCATTATTCTAGTAGGTTATCTTTCCCTTTATTTTACCTCAAAGAGCCGTACCACTGGAAAAAAGTTAGCGATGCGCGGAGTCGAGGAAAACCGGATAAATCATGTGTTTATGAAGCAGTCACTGTGGTCTATCAAGTTAACCCTAACGTCAGCCCTAATATCTACCTTTGTCTTCATCTCTATTGATCCGTTAAACAATATACTCCATTCCTTGATAGGAATTAAACCGTACAATTACCTGATTTTCGGTGTGCCCGGTGTGTTACTGCTACTATATTCAATAAGATTCTATTTCAGAGAACAGGAAAAAGGGAATGAATGATTTAGGATTCAAGAATGGCTAGAGCCTCAGCAAGGGTCTCTTTCATCCTTGCAACTGTATCACTAGTGACTCCATCAATGTCATCTAACTCTTTGTATTCCGTCTCAGACATGGATTTCAGCTCCTCAACCTCTTCCTCTGGTATGAGTTTCTTCAAGTTAATGACGTATTGTATACCGCCACGAGTGTTCTTAATCTCCTTATCTAAGTGTTCAATATCCCACTTGTAAGCTGGTGCTTTGACATTGTACTCTTCCTCACTGGCGTCTCCTATGTTTTTACGGATCTCCAGCAATTCGAAGTCTTTACGGGCTGAGACAAGCTCCTGCTCCATGCGTTCAATATCTGCTTTGAAGCGCCTAATTATCTCGTCTCTTCTACTAACCCATAGTCTTCCTTGCTCCACATAGCTATCAAATAGCTTTTTGAAGGTCTCTTCTTTTACTTGGCTTTCTCGTAGTAGCCTTACAAGTCTGATCTTTAATGTGATGTTCTTGGCCAGATTCTCCATTACTTCTTTTGTTAACGGGTCCGGGGCGAACTCGATCTTTACTTCATCTGTCATAAATGATTCACGTTCCTCGGGGGTGAAGATATCTGTCTTTACCTCGGGTTCAATAAGCTGCTCTGGTAACGGGGTTTCCTCTGTTTCTTCCTCTGACTCTTGAGTTATTGTCTCTTCTTCTGGGATAGGTTCATCATCCTCAACTTTGATGGTGGTTTCTATTTCGGGCTCCGGTTCAGACTTGGGTTCCTCTTCTTCTGCCTCTAGAATTTGTTCTTCTTCGTCTTCCTCTGTTATTTCTGGTTCCGGTTCAGTTTCTGGCTCTGGGACTGGTGCTGGTTGTTCTATCTCGACACTCATATCCACTTCTTCTTTTGTTTCGTCTATCTGTTCCGCTTCTTTTTTCTGCTGCTTCTCCAACTTGTAAAGTGGGTAACCGCAGTTCAGACAGTACAGTGTTTTTGGTACGTCTTCTTTGCAGTTTGGGCAGTGAATTACTTCTGATGTTTGATTGCTCATGGTTCTCCCCTAGGTTATCCTCAATATATGACAATAACCATAGACATAAATAAATTGATTTCACTTACAGAGAAAACCCACACTTGACGAACTGTTTTTGAAATATAATTGAATAAATCTCTTAAAACACATTGCCCGTATGGTCATCAACTAGGGAAAAATACATGAAGAATTTTATATGACAAATCAGGATATTCTCCGATTGCATGAGTTACCAAATTGATTTAGAGAAAAAAGGATTAGAGATGTTCTTCAAACCATGGCAAATTGCAGCGTTAAACTGCCTAAATGATGTAGAAGAGCCCAAAAGCAGCAGAGAAGTACATGAAGAAGTCTTGGAGAAAATCCCTGGAACCGTTAGTAGAGCCTCGATAATTAATTTCTTGAATCAAGCGGTTGAACAGGGTCTACTGGAATACGAGATTACAACGGGAAAAGGTGGACACTACAGGTTATACCAGCCCAAGTACTCTGGATCCCAACTCATTGAGTACTTGGCAAGAGTTGTCTACGATAAACTAATGATGACCTGGCCAGAAGAGACTAAAAACACGGTAAACCAAATATTAAGATAGATCGAGTCTAATGTTGTTGATCCCTAAATAGTATAATTAACCGTGAAAAGAAAAGCCGCTAGGACTCAATTACCCTCTATAATAGACTTGATGTGAACCGAAGGTTTATTATAATTATTAGATATTGGTCCAAAATGATTTATAATTAGAGGGAATATGGTGGCATCTTAGTGTTCCATATGAAACACTACAAATAATAGAAGCTACAACACCATATGAACTTCCTAATCAGGCGACCAGCATGGATCAAAATATAGAAGATCTAGTTAAAACAACGACACGCGGTAGCCTGATCTTATTAGCTGGACAGGTATCATCGACATTTATCTTGGCTTTTGGTATGCTACTGGTTGCTAGGTTTTTAGGTGACTCTGGTTATGGGTCATTTAGTAAAGCTCAATCTGTTGTACAGATAGGCTTCCTGATTATGAATCTTGGAATAAACAATGCCTTGGTAAAATATTTGGCACAATATCGCCATGAGGAAAAGCAAGGCTATCTGCGTGTTTTGATTGAGGCCGGTGTTATACTTACTATGACTGTATCTGTTCTGTTAACTCTGATTGTTTACTTGATTTCTGGCTATGTGGCCAATAATATATACCATGATCCATCACAGGAAATTTTCATCAAATATCTCTCAATAGGTATTATTGGTCAAGCCTTTGTGAATCTAGCTAATGGTATAACCATCGGATATGAACGTATGGAGCTTAAAAGCACGATACAGTTATGTTATTCATTTGTAAAGAGCGTGATTTCCCCCGTTCTAGTTTATCTAGGCTTCGGTGTCCTGGGTGCCGTTCTTGGTCATACTGCTCCAATTCTATTAAGCGGATTAGTAGGGACTATCTTCATCATAATTTTGTATAGAAAAGAACGGACAGCTGAGATTCCAATATCCCATTTAGAGGCGATCAAAATGATTCTGGTATATGGTTTTCCCCTATACCTATCCATATTATTGGGGGGAATACTTCCCCATGTTTACACTACTCTCCTTGGTATGTGGGAGACGGATTCTCAGATTGGAAACTACTCCGTTGTCCTAAATTTTAGCGTACTATTGTCTTTCGTCACAATTCCCATAAGCACAACCATCTTTCCCCTATTCAGTAAGCTGGAGAAGAACCTTAAAGATTTGTCTTTTCTCTATAGAAACGCTGTCAAATACTCTACCTTATTTGGGTATCCTATAATCTTCACAATCATGTCCTTGGCAGATCCGATAATCAATATCTTATTTCAGGACAGGTTCATATACGCCTCACATTATCTCAGAATTTACATGCTAACATTTATTTTCATAGGAGTAGGATCTGTTTGTAACGGTTCTTTGCTTAATAGTCAGAAGCGCACGGATCTGATTTTTCGGAGCACTTTGGCTCGGTTTATTGTATCTCTTCCCCTGAGCTTATTTGCGATATCACGTTTTGGAGTTGTAGGTTTGTTGACTACCTATTTTGTCAGTACGGGAATTAATACATTGATAGATTATTATAACGTAAAACGTGTGTTCAATTTCAGCATTAACTGGATATTCTTCTACAAGATATTCACATTATCTATTTTATCTTATTTCGTAGTCTATCAAGTAGTTACAGTTTTTGTATTGCATCCCTGGTTTAAGTTGTTACTAGGTGGATTTTTATCAGTACTTATTTATTTAATTGGATTGCTTGCATTGAAGGCTCTTAACGTAAACGATTTCGGTTATCTAAAACAGATCAGTGATAGTTTCGGACCTCTGTCTCCCATGGTCAGATGGCTAATAGATATTCTTATCAAATATAGCTGAGTGAAAAAGCGTTTTTACCATATTTCATAAATAATAATTTACTGGAGTAATATGGGATTCGCATGGTTGATTTCGGTAGAACAGGTGTAATTCTTAGCGGTGGGCGGTCTTCAAGACTTGGTTTTGATAAGGGTTTGGTTGAATTGGAGGACAAGCCATTAGTCTGCTGGGTCATTGATCAACTTAATTCTGTTACTGATGAGATTATTATTGTCGTTGGATCTGATAAAATGGTTCCAAGATACTGGAATATAGTACCAAGTGATGTTAGAGTTATTTCAGATTGTTACCCCGAGGATTCCCCATTAATCGGGTTGATATCTGGGTTAAAAGAAGCTAAAGGTGAATACGCTGCTGTTTGTGCATGTGATATGCCATTTATGAATCCAAAGATCCTAGAAATGATGTTCTGCGTCTCGTATGGCTTAAATGGGGCCTATATTGTGAAACAGAATGGTTGGATAGAGTCAATACCCTCTGTTTACCGGGTTTCTAATTGTCTTGAATACGCTGAAATTTTAAGAAAACTAGGTGAGATGCGTATCAGAAAGGTATTGGAGACCTTCCAAGATACAATACCTATCTCTCTGGAAAAGTTAGAGAAGCTTGATCCTAATCTGAACTCTTTTATTGATATTGATACAGAGGATAACCTCAATGATGTTAGGCTCATGATAAAACCAAAAAATTAGCCTATATTATTCAACAGATGTATATACTTCCTACGTCTTGATTATCATGATAAACTATGGAAACCCGTAAGATAATGGCTCTGGGTAAATCCAGTTTAGTGGTCTCCTTACCCAAAGACTGGGTTGATTCTAATGGACTAGAAAAAGGTGATGAACTGAATCTTCAGGTCCAGAGAGATTTCTCTCTACTTGTCAAGCCCTCGCTTCAAGATCAGAATGAGGGAAGACGTATCGTGGTTGATATATCTGAGGATGTGAGTTCAGATTCAATTTTTCGTATAGTAACTGGCTGTTATCTTAACGGTTATAATGACATTATTTTAAAGTCTACAGATATCTTCTCCGTCAAGCAACAGCAAGCTATTAGGAACGTTGTAAAATCCCTTTATCTCCGGATATTGGAGAGTAATGCAAGCCGTGTCTCTTTACAGACGCTTATGAATGAGTCCATGGCTAATCTGTTCGATGGTGTCGAACGAATGCATTTGATAACGCTTTCAATGTGTAATGATGTATTGAAGGCTATGAAGAACTGGGATCTTGATTTGGCTCGTTCGGTTGTATCTTTGGAAGAAGATGTTGATCAATTTATGTTTTATCTTCTGCGTTTACTTCGAACTTCTGCTATTGATCCTGCTTTAGCTAATCGTCTTCAAATAGATATGGTGGATTGCCTTGATTATCAGACCTTAGTGGATTTAATTGAACGAGTAGCTGATAACGTGCATAACGTGGCTTATAGCGTTGTACAGATCGAGGAGCATAAGGATTCTATTCCAGTTGTTCTCTGGGAGAAACTCGTACAGACAACTGAGGCGAGTATGCGTGCTTATGAGGATGCTATTGAGGTATATAGGCAGCGTTCTGTTGAATCATGTGATATGATTATTGATGAGCAGTACAAGCTCTCCAAGTTAGCTAGATCTATTACACCTTTCCCAAATATTACTGTAAATATGCCCTTTTTCTATCCCTTGTTTGTCATCCGTGATAGCGTGATGCGTATTGGTGATTATGCTTCTGATATAGCCGAGTTGACTATAGATAAGGCTTACAAACCAAAATAATCCCCCAATACAACATATATGTGTATATACAATATAGGAGTAATATTTATTGTAGTCCATGTGTATTGCCCTCTTGAGGAAAAAAATATGTCAAAACCATGGCTAGACTTAGCTGAGGAGACACTTGGTCCCGACGATACAGTAGAACGAACTTATTCATGTAACTTCAACAAACAATATGGGTATCTATGTCTTGGGAGAAAAAAAATGGTGTTCGTTAATGTGAAAGGCTTCCTGAGAAAAAGCTATAAAGTCCTTTTAGATGCACCATATTCTGAGATAGATGAAGTGAAACTGGTTAGTCGATATAAATTTGAGATAACTCACAACGGTGAGACTCATCAACTACAGACCAGTGATATATCTGCAAAAATTGTGGTTGAAGGAATTGAGGACGTCATAAAATCTTTACCTGTTAAACCACAGATACCCATATCGGGGCTTTAACCCTTTTTTTTATCTACAAACCTTATACTTCTCAAGTCTTGATAACTTGATAAAATCCATAGAAAGATCCCTTAAATCAAAGATAATTATCTCCCTGATCGAGTTGGTTTTTTCCAGTTAATCTTTTCACTGTTTCTCCTGTCTGTATGTTAGCGATTATATTGATTATGATGGCTGAAGCCCCTGGCTTTCTTTGCTCTCAAGCTTATTATCCTCGATGCCCCCCTTGAAATGCTCAAGACAAGGGTTTTCACCTGGGATGCCGTTGTAATGTTGCCATTTTCCCTAATAACGGTACCATAAATGAAAGAAACATTTTTTCCACGCATGTCTTGTCTTCATGGAGTCCAGTGCATCTATTATCAGGTTCATTCTCCTGACAAGTTCAGTTGTATTATCTTATGGTATCTCCTCGTTTATTGTCTCTACCGTTATGTTGTGATTAAGTCTGCGATACTTGTTTTAAGTTCTTCAATCTCTAGAATCATACAGGTGTTGTTTATGAGGATTAGAAGACTCCACTTATTCATAGTTAATGATTCTGAGATATCTAACACCCATCACAGCTAACTGAGTGGATATCGGGGACCTTAGACCTCAAAATCCTATGACTCATACCTTGCTCTTCACTAACCTTGTTTGAGTCTCTTCCCCAAGTTTTTCATGGTTATTTGTTTTGTAAAATATTCTTTCTCTCTCATTTTTATGGACTCATACTATTCTATAGGTTAGGTTGGCTGGATATAATTATTAAAAGAGATCTGAGATAATGTCCGCTTCTTTGGGTTGTAGAAAAATGAATAGTATCATCCCAGTGAAGCTAATGGCTGTACCTACGTAGAATATGGGTTTGAGGCTAAACATATCCGCTATTATCCCTGATACTAGTGGCCCAGCCATGTTTCCTAGGCTCATGCTGCTCTGCATAACACTCATAGTAGTCCCCACGCCATATTTTCGTCCCTCAATTGCCTCTATCGCGCTCATCGCTGGAGTCATAAGCGCGCTACCTGCTGAGAATGTTAGTCTTGATATCATTAAATGCAGGAAGGTTGACGAGAACGGGAATCCAGCCATACCTGCCGCACTCAATAAGCCGCCTAAGATGATGAGTTTTTTCTTGTTATATTTATCAGCTAGTATGCCACATGGTCTTTGTAGTGCTGCGCTGGCTAGTTGTCCGACTGAGAGAACGGTACCTGCTATTGTCACTGATAAGCCTAATCCGCCATCCGCTATTGAACTTGATATATACATTGTGAGAAAACCGAAGATAGCTCCTCTTCCAATACTGTTCACAGTACGGAAGACAAAATTAGCAAGGAGTTTCCTGTTCGTCAATATCTTCCTGAATCCTTGTTTGGCTTCGCCCTCCATTTCTATAGATTTTCCTGTATCCGGGAGGAATACCAGGATTAGTAACAGGCTAAGAGCCGTTCCCCCACACATAAGATAGAATGGAGCGCTCAAACTGAACATATCACTCAGTGTTCCTCCTAGTAGTGGGCCCAGCCCCATCCCGCCGAAAAGAGCTAGATTCATGGTGCCCATGTATTTTCCCTCCTGTCCATCTGGTGCGAGATCTGCGGCATAAGCCATGGCTACCGGTATGGCCATGGCTGATCCTATTCCATGCAGGAATCTGAATGATAATAGTGATGTAAAGTCCCAAGCAATGATGTACAGAAGTGAGACTATTGCGTATGCTCCAAGTCCAGCCATTATGACTTTTTTCTTACTTGTCATATCGCTCAGCCTGCCAGCTGGAGCGGAGAATAGGAATCGGGAGATGCTCCATGAGCTGCTAAGTAGTCCTATCTGTGTGAATGTTGCACCTAGTGATTCGGCGTATAAGGGCATAATTGGGCTAACTACACCCAGTCCCAGCATGGCAACGAATATTGATACAAGTAGTGCTTGAAGAGCGCGTTCCATGGCGGCTCAACATGTCTGGGCGGTATTTATCCTTTTATCTTGAAAGTATCTATCTAGACATATGCGTATTCTCAAAGTTGATGCTGGAGTTTCTCGTTTCGTCGAAGATAGGGTCGTAAAAGATATTTTCTTCAAGATCTTCGTTAATAATGCTCTTCTCATCCAGCTAATGGTATATGATCAGTACCTGAAGGAGCTGGCTATCGGTCAACTTTTCACATGTAATATCATTGGATCAATAGATGAGATCAATGAAATACGGATTAATGAGAAATCGGCTGTGATTGAAATAGAAAACGATCTCAACATGGACTTAGTTCACGCTCAAAAAAACATGGTACTTGAAAAGGCATCAACTGGAGGTGATATCCCTTTTTTAAAAGCAAATGACGGGGTGCCCGTGGTTGAACCTGAAACTATATACTCCTTAATGGATGAATTAAATCAAAGAGGAGAAATATTCGCTTCTACTGGTGGAACCCACTCAGCATTAATCTATAATGAATCAATGGGGATCGTATTCGCGGAAGATGTGGGGCGATTTAACACCGTTGACAAGGTGGTGGGTTTGTCACAAATGAGGGGCTTTGATCTGGGTAGCTCGATACTAGTAACTAGCGGTAGGTTAGCAGGTAGGATGGTGTTGAAAGCAGCCTTGGCAGGATTGCCGGTGATGTGTAGTGTTTCTGCCCCAATGAGTACAGGTGTTAGGATAGCTGAGGCGTCTGGAATGACCCTCATAGGCTTCGCTAGGGATCAACGTTTTAATGTATATTCTGGTCTTAATCGATTGGACTCATCTGTTTAATGGGTTTATCGGGCCAGTAACTGGGGAATACTCCTGCGAGGGGAAATACCATCGATGTAAATAATATCTTTAAAGAACAGAAATGACAGGAACTCTTGTGTTGAGCTCATTAACTCGATATAGAAAATGATGTATCGCTTTTTCCCGCATCAAGATAGTATGAGACTGAAGAATACATATTTTCCAGTTCTTAGACCCATTGTTTAAATTAGATAACCCCCGGTGTAAACTTATGAAATTTGGGGTATATCTAAGGGGTGCAGAGACCTATGAGAGGATGCTTGAATTAGCTAGGGCGGCAGAGGAGTTGGATTATTTCGGAGTATTCTTGAATGATCATGTTGAGGGGCTTTCCGGGGACCGAAAGGAGCCTTACTGGGAGGCATGGACCACTATCACCGGTATCGGTGTAGAGACAGATAAGATTCGGGTTGGTCACATTACTTTGTTCAATAGTCTCAGAAACCCAGCTTATCTGGCGAAATCTGTGGCTACTCTTGATCAGATGATTGGAGGGAGATACGAGTTTATCTTGGGGGCAGGGTGGAATGAACCTGAGTATGAGGGTTATGATCTTATGGAGAAAGGACGAGGTATGCCTTCCGCCGGAGAACGTGTGAGCCGGCTAAAAGAATCAGTGGAAATAGTTAATGGGATGCTTCATAACGAGGTCTTTAGCTATGATGGGAGATTCTGGACGCTTAAAGATGCTGTGAATGTACCTCAGCCTGTTCAGCAACCATTCAGGATAAGCGTGGGCGCTAGACAGCCCAGGATGATACGGATAACAGCTACGTATGCTGACGGAATAAACGCTTCAGGTAATCTCAAGAACGTTAAAAGAATCTTAACGGAGTACCACAAGAACCTAGAGAAACTGGATAAAACAGTGAACGATGTTTTCATCAGTGGATTCGCCCCCAGCGTATACCTAATGAAGAATGAAGCCGAGTATGAGGCGACCCTTCGAAAATGGAAGGCGCGTGCTACTGATATAGAAGCTGTCCGTGAGTATGATTTCATTGGTACCCCAGAGGCCCTAGTTGAGAAGTGGAGACGCGCCATGGACATGGGAATGAATATGAGTATCATCAACGTAAAGCCATTCGAAACTCTTGAGGAGAACAAAGAGATGCTGGCATTATTCAAAGACCAAGTTGCTTCCCAGCTCTAAACGTTTTTCAAACTCTTTTTAACATGGCTTATCTGATTTTCCGATATGACTCTTGAACAAGAGCTCAGAGAATATTTTGGAGTGGATAAGAGACGGGTGGTCTTGGTTGGTGTAGGTAATCCCATACGTGGTGATGACGCCGTTGGTCCAACCATCATAGAGCTTCTTGAATCTAAACCTCTTGATGATGTATTATTGCTAAATACAGAGTCTGTTCCTGAGGCGTTTACGGGGAAAGTGGAAGAATTTAAGCCTACTCACGTACTTTTGATTGACGCAGCTAATTTCAGAGGCGAGCCAGGGGATACCAAGCTTATTACGGGTGAACAGATTGGGGGTCAGGCTATATCGACTCATAGTCTACCCTTGAATATCTTTATCTCGTATATAGAAAAGTCTCTCGACGTTTCTGTGTTATTGCTTGGTATTCAGCCTTATTCCATTCGACTTGGTGAGCCTATGAGTGAACCTCTTGAGGCTGCGGCTATTTCTATATCAAATACCCTATACCAAATACTCTCAGAATAGCTACCTAGAATTTATTATACTAAAATTAGGTTATTTTAATTAAAAACTACTTAAAAAAGGATGATTTATTCTTCCTCTTTCGTTGTCTTCTTAGGCTGAGGAGGTTCCCTCTCCAGATCCAGGATACTACTCTCCTTTTTCAAGACCGCCAACTCATACTCAGTCGTAAGTCTCAGACAATCCCTGGGACAAACTTCCTCACATTGACCACAGAATAGACATTTCCCTAGATCTATCTTGAGCCCAGTCATCTTAGGTCCTGGACCACCCAATATCTCTATAGCGAAGCTTGGGCAAACTCTTGCGCATAGTCCACAGCCGATACATTTCTCTTGTTCATATTCGTGTTTTCCTCTGAGTCCTTCCGGTGGGTCCAGTTTCTCAAAGGGGTAGATCAATGTTGCTGGTTTCTTGAATGCGTTTTTGACTAGTTCTCTTTCCATTGCCATATTAGATCACTCCTGATAGGGCTATTGTTGCCATCACCTGTAATACTGCTAGTGGTACTAGGTATTTCCATGCTCCGCTAACCATCTGGTCTATCCTGAACCTAGCGAATAATGCACTTAGATTACTCAGGATGATTATACAGAAGCTTGTTTTTAGTATAAACCATATTACTGGTGGTAGTACAGGTCCAGCTGGCCCACCTAAATATATGCTGGTTAATAATCCGGCTGCCAGTACCATCTTTACATGGTGTCCACTTCTCAGTAAGCCTAGTTTAACTCCACTGTACTCTACCTGCCATCCGTGGACGATCTCGGTCTCGGCTTCACTCATATCGAACGGGCGCATCTCCAGTTCCGCCAACAGACAGATGGTGTAGATGGCAAATCCGATTAATAACACGATGCCAAGTAGGAACCCGGGTAACGTCGGGTTGGCTATGAATGATTGTACACTGGAAACTTGCCAGTTTACTATATTTATTATGCTCAAGCTCTTGGCCATTATTGCTGGGCTTATTGCTACTAAGCTGAGTGGGATTTCGTATGCCAGCATCATGAAGGCGACTCTGGTTGCCCCTACCGCTCCGAATATGTTGCCGCTACTCCATCCTGCTAGAAATACTGCAAGCACAGTTATACTCATGAGGAACAAAACCATGATTAAGTCCCCTTCAAAAGCTGCCACTGGTTCGTATCCCCAGAGGTTAGTTATGCTCTGTATTGGGATAAGGAATGTTGCTGCTAACGGGATTGCAAATATGAAGACTGGTACTATATTGAACACAATTTTTTCAGCTGCTGCTGGTGTGATGTCTTCTTTTACTAATAATTTGATAAAGTCGGCTAAGGGCTGTAATACTCCCTGCCAACCTGTGTGTAGTGGGCCGACTCTGTTCTGTAGTCTGGCGACTGTTTT
>CAZAQI010000046.1:0-15671 GCA_964487465.1 uncultured Candidatus Bathyarchaeia archaeon | reverse complement strand
GATTCTCTTTAACGTCATCGGGTAACTCGGATATTTCATCATAAGGCATATTTACCAGATATTACAAAAAAAGCATTTTATATATAGCTTAGTAACAAGTTTTCCAGGTTTTTTTTGGTCATGCAAGTGCAAGATGATCCTTCTAGTGCCTTGACATACGGTAATGCCATATTTTCTTCTGGTCTGTAAAAAGCTACGGTTTTAACCTGTTGATCAATCGTGAATCAAAGCATATTCCCGTGAAGGCATAAATGGATCAAAGGAAGAACGCCTTAGTTTTAGACTAGGTGAGAATAACTTAACGAAATGAAAAGTTAATTGATACGTTAACTGTTATCGTTTTGTCCCATGTCTTTAAGATTGATCGACTCTTAAACTAACTATGGCTTTACTCCTATTATTCCATGTCCTCTATTTTCTCCTGTACCTCGTCTAACGAGCTTTGGTTATCATAGAAGTCTACCCAGGGGTCGTCTTTCTGCCCTAGTCTCTGGAAGATGTTCTCGATTGTGTAGCTTCTAGAGTAAATATCTGAGTCGTGGAGCTCATCCCAGTCTAAGGGGGTTGCCACTGAGCATTCTTCTCTCGCCCTCAACGAATACGGTGCTACCGAGGTCTGACCGTAGGCGTTTCTAGCAACGTTAAGGAATAACCTTCCCCGCCTCTTGTTTTTACGAACCTCAGTAGTATACTTTTCTGGGTAATCATCTGCGAGCTGGGCCGCGATCTTCTTCGCAAAGTCCCTCATCTTATCAAACTCATGCTCTCTATCAAAGTAAGCTGCCACGTGTAATCCGTCGGAGCCAGTGGTCATAACATACGGCTTAATTTCAATCTCCTCCATTACATCCCTAAGATCGAAGGCCGCATCCCGGACAGGCTCAAAGTCATCACCGGGAGGGTCCAGATCAAACACTAGCTTATCCGGGTGATGGCGTTTATCTCTGCGGCTAAGCCAGATGTGGAACTCGATTGTCCCGAGGTCAGCCAGATAGATAAGAGTAGCCTTATTACTGCAGACTAGCTGTTGCTGTGAACCGTTTTCCTTCTTCTCTATCTCCACTGTTTCAACATAGTCGGGAATATCCTCGGGTGTCTCCTTCTGATAGAAATCTTCCCCTTTAATCCCGTCTGGGTACCGGTGGAGGGTAAGTGGGCGCTCAGCGATATGGGTCTCCATGGTACTGAAAATTTTCATATAGTACTCTATTATGTCCCCCTTTGTTACCCCAGCTTTTTCATAAAAGATCTTGTCAAGGTTTGAAACTTTTACCTCATATTCCTCTACTTTCATCATGATCTAGCTCCCGGGGTTTCCTTCACAACTTTTTCTGGATCCTTGTCCCTTCTTAGGCCAAGGAAAGCTGGGTGCCTTAGTTTACTTTCGTCTGTCCATTCTGTGAATTTGACTTCGCAGACTAGTTCCGGTTTGACCCAGTGAACGTCCGAATCATCCACTGAGTCATCGTATGGAGATTCATCCCATTCTAGGTTTTCGAGTTTTTCTCCTATATTCTTTAGATCTTTATCCGAGAAACCTGTGCCAACTTTTCCAGCGTAGACGAGTTCTTCATCTTCATAGTACCCCAGTAGCAGTGCACCAAAGTGTTTCCTATCGCCCTCCGGATCAGTATAACCACCTATAATGAACTCTTGCTGGTTTCTACATTTGAATTTGAGCCACTTCTTTGATCGGGTATGTTTATACTTGCTTTTCCCGTCCTTAGCGATTATTCCCTCCCATCCCTTTTCACAGGCTTCTTCATGATAATCTAGTCCGTTTCCCGTTCTATGAGTCAAATATCTTAAGGGATCACTAAAATCCAAGGCGTTTTTGAGGAGCTGTTTTCTATGTTTCAACTCAAGATCTGTCGTATTGTATTCATCCAGATACAATATATCGAAAAGGTAATAGTAAACATCGATTTCTGTATCTTCATCTTTTTCTTTATGCATTCTTTCCTGAAGCTTGGAGAAACTAGATACCTCATCCACAAAGGCCACAATCTCACCGTCCACTATGAAATCGCCCTCCAGGTTGGATAGTGTCTTCAAGATCTCTGGGTAGGTTTCATTCAACGGCTCTTCATTACGGGAAAACAGATCAACTTGGCTTCCATTCTTGGTAGCAAGGCATCTTTCACCATCCATTTTTCTCTCGTAGATCCAGTCAGGATCATCGAAGTAATCTTTTGTCAGTGTAGCCAACATAGGTTCTACGAAATCAGGCTGCTTTTCCTCACTAAGAGACTCCTTGTATTTCTCTAACAAGCTCTGTTTATCCAATAAAATACCCTTTAGCTATTTATCCAAATGGAAAGCTATTCGACTTGTATGATTTGCTCTGGGCAGCTATCTGCTGCTTTCCTAGCGCAATCTTTCAAATCATCAGGAACATCCCCTTTACCCTTAGAACCATCCTGGTATTCCTCAACTATTTGAGAAACATCGTCCTCATCTAGTTCAAACACGTCACTACATACATCTTCACATGTTCCGCAATTGATGCATTCGTCTCTTTTTATAGATACTTTAACCATTTCGCGTCATTTATATTCAATAAATAATACTTTATAAAGTGAAGTTTCTAAACATTTTATCCTCTAAATCTATTATGCGTCCTAATGGCTTACGATTCCATGAAAAATAATCTATTTTTAAATCCTAATCAAGTTAATGCAGTGAATAGTACTGAAAGCTCAGAAAATCCTGACTTGTATGATTAAACTTTGTTTTACGTATGTATCTGTCAAGTTTTGGTTTTAGTTACTCACATCGCAGATAAGACTGGGAAACAGTAAAGGTTTAGATAATCTGAGGTATCCTTGAAGCTGGGTGTGGTGTACATCGATTAATGATATTCCAGGTACACGTATGGTTAATAAATCATGGAATAGGATGTGTTAGTGTGAATGGGTTGAATATGCTAAAACTACGTTTATCCATGCTGGCTACGGTGTCTGTGATAATAATGGTCTCCACGCTGGGCCTAGGGGTATTACTTTCCATGAGCGGCAATTTCAACGTACTAAACATGGTCCTGCTTATGACCGTCTTCAACCTAGCGCAGTGGCTCCTAGCCCCCAAACTTGTTAACGCTATGTACAAGACCGAGAAACTAAGCCCTGAGGAAGCACCACGACTCAACCAAGTAGTAGAAGACTTGTCAAAAAAGTCAGGTATCAAGAGGCCTCAGTTGATGATATCAAATCTATCTATCCCTAACGCCTTTGCGTATGGCTCACCTCTAACAGGGAACTTTGTAGCCGTAACTAAGGGGCTTTTAAATAATCTTAACGCTGATGAGGTGAAGGCGATAATCGGTCACGAAATAGGACACATTAAACACCGGGACGTCCAGGTAATGATGTTCGTGTCCTTCCTACCAAGCATATTCTATCTTATAGCCCGCTCTACAATGTTTAGAGGATTATATGGAGGGAGAAATAATAGAAACAGTGGCTCATCCGCCTTACTGGGAGGCGCATCCATGCTCATATACTTTGTACTCCTCCTATTCAGTCTGAGGCTTAGTCGTCTCCGGGAGTATTACGCAGATCAACATAGCTCTAAAATAGTGCAGGACGGGGCGAGTCATCTTTCCAGTGGCTTGGCAAAGATCACTGCATCAACTAAGTCTATGAGTAATAGAGGGGGTGCGTCATCTTTCAGCGGCTACAAGTCTCTCTTCATCTCGGATCCGGATAGGGCTAGCCGGGACGCTGCGGAGCTTTATCAGTCAGGGTTGATGGGGGAAGATGACCTTGTGCGTGGTATAATGATGCGAAGACTCTCCATGAGGGAGAAGCTGGGTGAGTTGTTCTCGACGCATCCTAACATAGTGAAAAGGCTTAGAGCGTTATCTACCTAATTTTATGCATAAAACTAGTCATATTCAACCCCAAATAAAATGTATTAAAATAAGAGCAGATTTTTTGCCCAAAAGAATGTTTATTTAGAGTCTCAGAACCGGGAGCTCTGTTATATTTGTTTTACTCCTCTTCTGGGTCTTCTATGACCTGAATCATAATGACTTCAGATACCTGGAACTCTGTGATGGCTTTATCGATTACCTCGCCGCATTCCGGGCATATGACGTCATAATTCTGTTGTGAATCAGGTTTCCAGCCTATATGTTTCCATTCAAGGGAGCCATCGCCATGATGCCAGACCTTGTAGGTAGACTCTTCAAGGACATTTACCTTAAAGTGGTCTATTATGGATTCACATAAAGGACATTTGTATTGTTTTTCACTCAACGATTATTCACCTCCAAATGGTTCCTTGACGGACGTACCATGTAGATGGTCTATGCCATTTGTTGATGATTTCCGCGCCTCTATCACCTATTTATACGTATAAAAACTCTACGTATGTGGTGATACAGTCGTCTCTGAACAGGTTTGAGTGGTCTTTTCAGGGGTTTGCGTAATGCATTATGTTTAACCTTCATAAAGATGGTGAGATGAAATAAGGGAGGCTCGGGTCACGTATTTGAGTGATTCCCAGCCTTTTACCGCCTATAATACAAGATCTGACTGCACGACGATACTACATATCTTCCCCTTCTCATCACGGGAAGCCTCTTGATCCCATTGAAACCCTTCTCTTATCCAGCGCCGTCTCCATAGTTTAGTCACCGTGGATAGGTAATAAGGGCTTCATGATCTCCAATACCTGTGTTTCATAACACAACTTCTCTGCTACAACCCGTCTGACAACATCCTTCTCCGTAACGATACCTACGCCTTGATCGTCCCAGGCAACAACCAGGCTCTCGATGTCTTTCTCTTCATTAACTTGGCGCATCGGAGTATCAGAGGGAAGGACCGTGACCACGGGTCGGCTCAAACGTAGCTAAGAGATTAAGACACTTTTTTCTAGATAAAATTTATATCACATTACCTTGGCTATTTCTCCGTGAAAGAGTAGATTGGACTGGTTAGAGAAAGTTCAGATCGGCCCCAGTATTCGTAAATTCTTTATTAATACATTATTTGACGCAACTTTTACATTACTTGGTGTCGTATCGGGGTCTGCTTTCATAACTAACCCGGATACAAGGATGATTATCTTAACCCTAATTAGTAGCAGCGTAGCTTTGGGAATATCTTCTGGTGTGAGCGTCTACGAGGCGGAGATAATTGAAGGGGAGAAAGAAGTGGAGGAGCTTGAGAGTGCGATGCTTGTTAATTTGGATGGTACTTATCACAGTGAGTCGCTGAAACTTAATGCGCTATTGTCTTCTCTTGTGAATTTTTCTACTCCTCTGTTTGCGATGGTTATTGCTATTGTACCATTTCTCTTGGCGAGTATTGGAGTTATTGGGAATAGGGTGGCGGGTGGTTTGAGTATATTGTTATCTCTTGGGACTCTGACCCTTGTGGGGGCTTATATGGGAAAGGATACTGAGGGTAGTGCATTGCTGAAGGGTCTGCGTATGGCTTTTTTTGGTATTATTGCCTTTTTGTTTGGTTACCTTTTGGAGTCTATTATATGAGGTTTTCAGGGTGTTTTGTACTCTCTGTTTTTTAGTTTAGTAACGTGGATAGTCATTCTGTTTTTGAGCGAGTCATATTCTATGTCTTCTCTTATTATTACGTTTAAGGTCTCTTTTTTTATCTATTTATAACACTGTTATTTCTATTCTTCCAGGAATAGTTCTTTCTGTTTATATGGTATGTTTCATTTGTAAACTTTGATTAACATTGTCTAAGGATATTGAAGATAGACTGGATGAGTGGGAGAAAGAGGCAAAGGACGCCATTTCTGAGATGAATGAGAAGGGTAAAGACGCATCAAAAGAGTTAGAGAAGCGTGTAGAGGATCTTGAGAAACGTGGTGAAAAGTTGAGGGAAGAGCTTGAGGAGAAATCTGGTGAGACAAGCAAGGAGCTTGAGAAGCGTATGGATGAATTTGGTGCCCGTCTTAGTGATGTGGGTAAGAGGCTTGAGGATGCGTGGGATGAGTTAACAAAGTAGGTATAAGATGAATTTAAGGAATTATCTCATCATTTTCTGGTTGTTTTTGTTAGCGATTACTTGGTTTTTTCTCAGGTTGAGGCCTTTAACTGAGGTTGCTTTATTTGTGTTATTGATTGTACTTGGTTTGGCTGGTTCTTTGTTATTTCTCTGGAACAGGTCAAGAAATAAGTGAGGCTTCTATTTGTGTTTAGGTTACAATTATGCACAAAGTAGACTCATTTTATTTACTTATATTCACATGTAACAAGTCTATTGGGTACGGTTTTCCCAGTTAAAATGTTTGGTTAGCCATCAGCATGTCACAAAAACAGGGAATAAAGAACAATTCAAATTTTGTATTCTTAAGGTGTTGTAGAACGAAGAGTGCAATAAGATTATTCCATCTGCGTGGGCTGTTATAGGGGTTCAAGATCCTCAAACCCGTTCTCAACTAGTATTATCGCTTTTGACATATGACCATGGCAATGCATGGAAGAGACATGTTGTATACTATATCGAAACTTGGAACTTGTTTAGAGCATGGTTTTCCCTCTGGTTGTACAGTCTTGACTTGGCTAGATGGAGGATACACTGAGACAACGATTATGAAGCCCGGAGAGGGATACCTCGTATAACGCGAGACAGAGGCCAGAGTAATGTACCTATAAAGAGGAGAAAGTAGATGGTTCTTTTGTTCTTTTACTATTGGAGTAGTTTGTTGCATCTGTGCTATGTTACTAAAGAAGGTGGTCTTCCAGGATGGTTTGTGTTTATAGCACCTATTTCAGTCGTTACTGTAGCTTTTCTTTTATGTGGGTTAGTTTCTTGAGTTTCTGGACTCTGTAGTGAACGGTGCTGGGGGAGATATCTAGTTCCTCTGCTATGTTTCGATAACTTTTAGGTGGGTTTCGGCTTCTAGCGAGGGCTATGTAGAGGTCTTGGTCGTCCCACTGTTTGGCTTTAAGGTCCTTCGTTTCCAGTAAACCGGTTTTCTTGTCATCATAGTCTAGGCGTGGTATATCCGGGAAGATTAGTTTATCATAGTTGTTCACTGGGTCGAAGACGTAGACGTATTTTGGGTGCATTTTCTGGATGTCATTTACCATGTGCCAGAAGACATCGTTGCTGACACTTACTAGGTTATTGCTCATAAAGTCGATGACGTCTTTACCGTAGCTTCGTTTGATCATGATGTAGCTGAACTGTGATCTGACGTTGATGTTTAGCTGGTTGAATCTGTGTGATGAGGCTAGGAGGGTGACTCTGTGTTTTCTTAGTTTTCTTATGTTGTAGCTGAGTATTTGGATGAGGTTTCCATGGGTCTTGGTGAGGCTGTGGCCTTTGGGTTGGATTAGGTCGTTGAGTTCGTCGAAGCTGAAGACTAGGGATTTTTTCTTCCGTTTGCTGGTTTGCATGGAGCGGTAGATGAGTTCTTTGAATAGGTTGCTGTAGAATGTGGCGGATAGGGCTGGGTCTAGGCAGTAGGCGTCGTAGACGATGACGTGGAATCGTGGGGGTTGGTGGTAGGCCTTGTCCAGTAGTTCGCCTGGGGTGTTGGGTAGGGTGTCTATTTGGGGTTGGTGGATTGGTGGGTCTTCTATTTTCTGTTGGTAGGTGACGTCTAGGGTGCAGTCTTTGGGTATCCATACTTGCATGGGGATGGTGCCTGCTAGGTGTAGGAACTCTAGGCCTCCGTCGTCGCGGTATAGTATTCTGTGTCCGTGTTGGTGTAGCCATTTGAGTAGGGTTAGTACGAGGGTGGTTTTGCCTGCTCCGGTCATGCCGTGTAGGAGGGTGTGGTAGCCTCCTTGGAGGAATTTGTGTAGACTCCCGTATATCTTGGTCTCGGCGCTGGGTTTTGGTTGGAGGTGTTCTTTGAGCTGGGTGGTGTCTATTGGGTTGGGGTTGAAGGGGGGTGGCTTGTAGGGCATGGTCACTGGGTTTCATCTCGCTTGGGGTTTTTTCTTGTTTTGTCTTCTTGGTGTGGGTATCTTTGTTAGTAGTTTTCTTAGCGGGGTGGTAGGGTTCTCCAGTTGGTTTCCAGGTATCTCTGGGTTTTTCATTGTTGATTAGGCTCCTATTTGGGGTGCTACACCGTATCGGAGAATGGTGTCTTGGTCGATGGTTTCTATTACCAGTACTCCGGTTGCATGTTGTTTGATGGTTATGTGTTCTGGGTTCATGTTTTCTAGTAGGTACAGGTAGTCTCGTAGTAGCTCTGGGTCGATACTGGTGTCCAGTTTTCCTGGGGTGATTTGGGTGGGTGTTATTTTTTCTTCTTTCTCTGTTCCGTCTTGTATGTATCTTATTACTATGTCTTCTCTGGTGGACTCTAGGTGGATTGACGGGAAATCGGTTTTCGTTGCTTTCCATGCCTGGTTGACTGCTTTTCGTAGTTTCTCTAAGTTTTCCCCGTATAGTATGGCTGCTTCCTCTGCTTCTGGTAATGGTGGTGGCGGGGTGGCGTCTCCTGGCTCTAGGTCTATGTATCCGCGGTCGTTTTTCTTGACTGCTTGTAGTTGATGTGTTTCAGGGTCCCATATGAGTTTATCCGGGTATCGGAGGGTGGTCTTGTTAGGCTCCATGGTATCGTAGTCGTGTTTGTATTCACCTGGTTCTATGCCCATGAGGTTTGGTGTGTCTATTTCTAGCATAGCGGTGTGTTCGCCGTTCATAACCTTAATGGATAGGTGGTCCTGTGTGGCGTTGATGACTGGTTCTCCTCTTCCGTGGCTCGTGGCTACGTGTATGGCTGCTGTGTAGGGTATGGCTTGGTTTCGCCATGCTTCCTTGGAGGGATAGTCTTTTCTTGCCTTGACTTGTCTGGGGTCATCGGGATAATATTTCTCTGGGGATTTATTATGGTCTAGTAATGGTGCTAGGTGGTGTTCGTTACTAAAGTCTGGGCTGTGTGTTGTTAGCTTTAGCGGCATATCTGTGCTGAGTTCGAGGCTGCCTTTCTTGGTTCCTTGGTGCAGTAATGCTTCCAGTAGATACGCCAAATAGTTTTTGCTATATGATGTTTCTACGGGGTTCTCCAATTTGATGTCTTTGCTGAGGGTCATGGTGTGGCTTACAGGGTCTAGGGTGCCTTCTGCTCTTTCTTCGTTCCAATAGGCAATGAGTTCTGTGGCTTCATCGGTTTCTAGGGTTTTTAGGTGGATGACGTCATTCATTGAGGTATCCACGAGTTCCTTGAATTTTTTCAGGTCTACTGACTTGGCTTTAGCCTTGTAGATTATTCTGGGTTCGGGGATCTCTTCTTTATGGTATTCTCCGCGGTCAAGTTTTACAGCCGCGTGTTGGTGGCCTTTGCTGGATTCCTTGGTGAAGTGTATCTCGCCTGAGTCGCCTTGCTGTTTCCACTCTATTTTATCCGGGTACTGGATTAAGCTCTTAGTCATCTCAGTTCCAGTCAGGAGGTGTCCGCCGTATTCTCCGTCCGGTATGCCTAGGTGGTTGGGTATTCGGGATATGTTTAGGCAGATATGCCGGGGGTCCATGCCGATGATGTGTATTGTGTCATTCTCCACTTTGACTTTGCTGATGCAGTCTATGCTCGCTAGGTATGTGAGTGGCTGGGTCTTGGCGTAGTACTCTTTTCGCTTTTTGGTGCCTGTTGGTCGTATAAGAGGGGTCTTAGTGTGTTTCGTGGTTCTTGGTTTAGCTTTTGTCTGGAGGTTATGGTATTCTTTTTTCACCACTTCTGCTGCGTGTTGATATGCAGCGTCACGCCATCTGTCAAGTTCAACGGCTCGTTTCCAGTCAGTTATTGGGTCTGTGCTTGCTTTTGATAAGTAGTGATGACATTGATCTAGGTATTCATCCTGTAACTCGTTGAGTAGCTCCCGGTGTTTTTTTAGTATTGTTTCTTCGTTGAACTCTGCCATTATTGTATTGACTTGATCCTGTTCTAGTTTTTTGTCTATGAGTGAGTCGTATAATTCATTCCGCGTGTTAGCGATCTGGTGGTCTATGGAGGCTTCTAGTGATTCCCGGTAGCCTTTTTTGAAGGCTCTCCGTAGTTGGTTTAATTGGTCTTGTGGGGGTTGTTTTATGTTGTCTAGTTTATTCTGTGCTAGGGTTTTGAAGCTATCAACTGCTTCGGGTTCAATATTATAGGTTTCTACTACTTGGTTAAGTATTTCTTCGTCGCTTGTATCTGGGTTATTCGCTATGAGAGAACGCATGGTTTCTTCGACTTGTTCTGGGTCTATGCTTCGTTTGATTCGGGGTAGTTCCGATATGTAGTATTTCGTGTCATGTTCTTCTAGGTACCCGGATTCGATCAATGTGTCCAGCATTTGGCTGGATAATTGCTTAATGTTCTCCAGGGTGTGCATAGCGTATTGTGTTTTGGGGTCATCGATGTCTATACTCTTTTTCTCTGCGAAGTGGTGTAGTATGTTTTCTTTGAGCGTTTCTTTTGTCTGGGGGATGTTCCCCCTTGGGTACATGTTATCCACTAGTTCTAGGTAGGTTTCATATTCGTTTATGTCTTGGACTGTTTTTTTGAGGTTGCTGCGTTTTTGCTCTATGAGGCTGGTTATCCGGGTTTTTTGGGGTTCTGTGAGGTCTTGTTGGCGGTCTAGCATTATCATCAAGGTATCTAGGTCTCGTGTGTCTGTTGCTTTCTCTAGCCATTTATTCCACTCAGTTGGGATATCCGTTGGTTTTATTGCATCTTTTAGGGATTTTAGCTCAGTTTCAACTTTTTTTATCTCTTTTTCTGTCTCGGTCAATCTGGTTCGGGGGGCGGCTGGGCCTGCATAGTTTACATCTTTCTCCCACTGCTTCTCTAGGTGGTCATGCTTCTCTTTGAGTTGTATGAGTTTGTTTTCTAGTTGTTTTATTTCTGGGTCTAGTTGAGGTGGGGGCTCTGCTTTATGTATCGTTTTGTGGTCTGGGGTTTTACGTTGGAGCTTTGCTAGGTGGGTGTCCGCGTATTTCTGTAGGGTGTTTTTCTCATATTCGTTGAATTCTGTATAGGTGGGTATGTTTTCTTTTAGTTGTTCCAATTCATCCACGGAGTCTATTCTTGTGAGGGTGTTAATCTCTTCAAGGAGTCTTGGCCCGTGGTAGGGGTCATAGTTTCGTATGCTGCTTCTGTTTTCGGAATGGTGTTCATTGTATTCTATTTCAACGTCCTTACTTGCTAGTGTATCGGTGAAGATTCTGGCGTCTTTATCTTCCTCAAGGTAGGCGTATTGTCCCTTCCTGTAGCTGAGGTGTGAGATTTCGTTGGCTATGCCTAGTTCTTCAAGTTTTTTGACTGGTACTCTTAGCCATCCGTGGCCGGGGTCATTGTAGACGGTGTAGGACTCTGGTTTAGGTTTGGGTCTGGGTTTTGGGTGGAAGTGTTGGTCTATGCGTTTGTGGAGTTCTTGGGCTGTGTGTTCTCCTATGCCGGGTGTCTGTGCGAGTAATCCGTGGAGTTGGGCTGAGTCACTGTATATCTTACCTAGGTTGTGGTAACCGAATTTTTCTAGGTTTTTTATGGTGACGGGGCCTATTCCGGGTAGTTTTTCGAGGGCGTCTACCGGTATCTCTCGGTATTTGAGGCTGTCTGGGTGAGGTTCTAGTGGTTTCTGTGCCTTTGTCACGGGGGGTTTATCTTTGGGTCTCATTAACCGGTCTGGGTCTTTCTCGATGAGTTGTTCCTCCATTTCCTCTATCATGGCTTGTATGTCTTTGACGTCTGTGTTCATTGCCGTGGCTGCTCTCTGATCGGCGTCGAGTTCAAAGTCCTGGAGGCTCATCTCTTTAAACTGTTTGAAGGTTTGATATCCCATCTCTTGCTCTTGCTGTCTATGCGCTAACTCGTGGGCTACTGCATAGTGTAGGTACTTGTCAACGAGGTCAGGGTCATCCAGTTCCTCGTAGACTTGCTGGAAATGTTTATAGTTGAACTGCATGACAGGGTCTCTTGTATCTTCATAGTGCTGGATCTTTGCCGGGTGTCCTCGGTTTACAGCGCTGAGTTTGGGTGGCTGGACCTCGAAGACCTTTAGGTATTCCTCCATTATGGGTTTAATATACTCCTTAGTGGTGCTTGAGTTCTTGAAGGGGTTAACTTGGCTGGGGTTTTTCTCCTTCATCTTGTCTAGGGCTTTCTGGAGGCTTATCCCTGGGTAGTCTACGCCGGGTATATCGTGTCTTGCTGGATCAGCTAGCCACTGGTCCAGGGACTCGGCTATTCGTGCTTTCATGGCTTCGTCCACGCGCTGGGCTTGGAGGGTGCGTTTGCTGTGGGTCTCTGCGGCTTTATCCAAGTCTTCTCGGCTTAGGCTGCGGCTGGGCATGCTGCCTCCGCTTTCTCCTTTCTCTCGCTTGGGCCGTGTTCGTCTGTGTTTTACTCTTCTCCGAGTCATTTCTGTGTCTCCATTAGGTTTTCTTTAGTCTTGATGTAGGGTGGTTTGATGTTCACCATGCCTTCTTCTAGGGCTTTTACGCCTTTTCTTGCCCCTATCTTTGTGTATTGGGGCATGAGTTCTCGGCTTATGTCTGTATGTGGTTGGCTGATTCGTCTCATCGTCATAATGTTGTGATAGATGTGGCTGTGTACATCTTCCCGGTTCTGGAAGCGGTTCGGGTGTGTATCATAGAAGGCTTGGTAGAATTCTTGGCTGAGGTATCGGGGTATGGTTGTTTTGATTGTCTCCGGGTTCATGGTGTATATGTTCTTACCTGGTTCTACTTTGGCTACGGGGACTTTTCCGGTGAGTGCGGCGATGGCGGTTTGGCTTTTACGTAGAGCTCTCTTAGGGTCCTGTATGTGGAGGTTGATGGTTTTTAGCCGTGCCTCTGGGTTGATCATGTAGGCTTGGCTCCACCGGTGGTGGCCGTCTATGAGGTATTGGCCGTAGCTGATGATTATGGGGTTGTCTCCGAAGTGTTCGGGGCCGAGGGTTCCGCCTCGGAGTAGGAGGGGTACGTTTTCGGGGTGTTGTCCGATATATTGTAGGCTTTTTGCTAGGTCTATCTCGTGTTGTATTGGTTTTAGGTTTCTACCCATTCGTAGTATTCCGTCGTCGTATTGTACTATGTCGTCTGTGAGTTCTCCGTCTAGGAGTCCTCCGATGAGGACGCCTCTGAGTTTTGGGTCTTGGGTTGCGGTGCCTAGGGTTTGCACGAAGTCCTCGTATTTTGGTTCGTTGAGGATGTTGTCTACTTTTCTGATTACTTGTGATAGGTTTTTGTTTGATTGGGGTTTGTTTTGGGGTGTTTTATTTTGGCTCTGGGTGCGGGTTGGTATGCTGCCTCCGGTTTCTCTTTTTTCTCTTTTGGGTCGTGTTCGTTTGTGTTTTATTCTTCTTCGTGTCATTTTTGTGTCTCCTCTTTTTCTGCTGCGCCTGTTGCTACTTCTAGGGGTTGTGGGTCGGCTATAGTGCTCTGAGGTTGGTGGGTTGTATCCGTGTTGAGTGTGAGGAGGCCTTTGTTGGTGTAGATTCTTAGGATTTTTTCAAAGTCTGGTTCCATTAGGTCTAGGAGTTGTAGTAGTTTTCGTGGGTGTCTGTATGCTTTGTATAGGGTCATGTTTTTTATTGTCTGGATGGCTTGGGGTGATAGGAATCCTTGGCTGCTTTTTCTGAGTGTGGCGTATCGGATTTTCATCCATTCGCCTTCACAGAGTCCGCCGTTGTTGTATCCTTCTAGGAGTTTGAGGGCTAGTTCTCCTTGGCGGTTTGTGAGTTTGTCCGCTGAGTCGGTTGCGGCCTGTTGTTTAGTCAACTTGGTTGACCTCCTCTTCGGGGGGTTGTTCGGGGGTGATGTTTTGTATTTGTTTTTTGAGTTTGTTGCTGGCTTCTTCTACTTTTTCTCGGGCTTCGCTTATGGTTGAGACTTGGTCGATTTTCAGTTCGCTCATTAGGGTTTCCATTTCCATGATTACGCTGCTGATGACGCCGTTGAGGGCTTGTTCCATGAATATTGTTCGGTAGTGGGTGTCTGCTAGTTTTTCTTCTAGTTCTTCGATTACTCCGGCTTCTGTGAGTGCTCTGGCTAGTGCTGGGCTGCACTGTATTTTGATTCCTTCTTTGGTTTCTTTGATGTTTTCTAGGCCTTGTACTACGGCGCAGGTTAGTTTGACGTTGAATCCTTGGAATTCTATGGGGTGGTTGTGGTCTTGGAGTTCTATGGGTGTTTTGTGTATGAATCCGGTGCGCCAGTGTTTGGGTCCGAACCCTATTACGGCGTGGTCTTCATCATCCATGGTGTAGGTTTTAGCTATGATTTGGCCTTCTGTTGCTACTAGTGCCATGGTTTCATCAGCGTATCCGCCTGCTAGCACGTAGCTGATCACTCCGCTGAGGGCTAGGGGGATCAATGAGTAGAGGGTTTCAAGTCTCGCTGTGCCCATGGCCAGTAGGAGCCCGTAGGGAACCAGGGCCCATGCTGTGAATATTTTGGTTCTGCGTTTTAGGGTGCCTCCGGTGGAGGTGCCTACTATGCTGGCTACCAGCATTAAGGCGAATACTTGGATTTTCTGTTCTGCTAGTTGTTCCTCCATGAAGGATTTGGCTACAGTGGGTATCGGTGGGGGTGGAGGCGCTATAGTGAATTCTGCTGTCTTGAATAACGTATAGTCGTCTCTGATGGTGAGGTGGTGGCTGCCTCGTAGATCCCATTCGTAGCGGTAGTAGCCTGGGGTTTCTATTCGGGCGGCTATATCCCCATCGAGTACTATGTAGACTGGGCGGGTTCGTTCGGTGCCCCATACTGCTACCTGGATAGTAACGGTGTCGCTTTCCAGGGTAGCCCCATCCATTGGGTGGTTGAATATATGTACGGCTACTTGGCCGCTGATCCATTCGGGTCGGGTGATTACCTCTACTCTTGGTTCAGGTGCTTTTCTTTGCTGGTTCTCAGCTGCTATGTTGATGGTGAATCCGGTTACGGTGATTAAGGTTAAGAAAAATAGGGAGAATAGGAGTTTTTTACTGTGCTTCATTGTCTGTGTCTCTCTCCCAGGTCTATGGCTAGGAGACCTAAGCCAATGGTAGCGAATGCTCCGGAGAGCATGTTACGCCATGCGTTCATCTGGGTTTCAGGTATAACCGTGAGGCCCTCATCATCAGGTATATCATCGCTGGGGGTCTCATCCTCTGGATCAGTGGGTTCCTCTGGGGTGCTAGGGTCCTCTGGATCGGTGGGCTCCTCCGGGTCCTCTGGTTCTGTAGGTTCTGGTTCTTCTGGTGTCTCCTCTGTTACGGGGGTTAGATACATTGTGGTTCCGGCTGTAGCGCCTTCACCTCCGCTTAACGTAGCTGATTTAGTCTCATACCCGGTCTTGGAGACCGTGATATAGAAGGTCCCCCACATACTTGTACCGGCATTGGCTTTCCCATCGCTATCTGTGGGTCCTATCTCCATATTCAACGTGACATACTGTAGGTTCTGGTAATCCATGCCATCCAGATTCACGCAGGCACCCTGTACTGGCTGGTTTGTCTCACTGTCCTTAACCCTGACGTAGAGACTGCAACCTAATGTAGAGGTGGTGAACACAAAGTTGAGTCCACCAAAATACGTGAATAGGCTTAACGCTATGAAGAATACCCCTAGGGCTTGTTTCGCTGTTATGCTCTGTGCTTGTGTCCTTATGTTATTCATTTTTGTTTTTCTCCTCGTGTTTACGCTTCATTTCCCTGTACTGCTGTTCTGTGATCAGGTCTTGCATGTAGAGTCGCTTACATAGCTTCAAGACGA
>CAZAQI010000045.1:0-16025 GCA_964487465.1 uncultured Candidatus Bathyarchaeia archaeon | reverse complement strand
AATGAAATTAAGTAAAAGAGCTGGTATGACCGGCATAGAGACAGCCATAATCCTAGTGGCTTTCGTAATCACGGCGGCAGCGTTCGCCTTCGTAGTCTTGAACATGGGTTTCCTCACAGCCGAGAAAACCCAGTCAGTAATCTCATCCGGTATGAGTGAGGCAAGCAGCGCCCTATTGGTTGACAGCGGAGTAATCGGGGAGTTTAACCAGACCGGTGGAGACCAGGCGGATATTGACTTAACCAAACTGACCTTCTACATAAAGCTCAGTCAGGGACATGAACCCATAGACCTGGATGACAGTAAACTAGTAGCCACCTATACTAACGCTAGGTGTCACGGTGAACTCTATAACGAGAACGGTACTATCATGACTATTATCGGGGTTAATGATGACGGGGATAGTCTCTGTGAGACCGGTGAGAAATTCAAGGTATCCATAGACTTTAGTGAATTACTATATGATTCAATGGTTGACCCAGCGCCAGCATCACAGGATGATGTGTATGCGCATCCGTATGAAGAGTTCCGGGTTGAGTTAAGGCCATCAGCGGGAGCAGTGCTTACGATAGAGCGCCAGTTACCAGCAGTCTACAGCACCATAATGACACTAGAATAAAAACAAACATCATCTCCTTTTTTCCTATATTTTAAAAAGATTAGAGATTTCTAAGCTTATCACTTATATTGATCACAGGAGCTATTTCGCTTCTTTTCGCGTAGATTAACCCCAGAAAGATAATTATTCCGGGGACCAACCAGAAGAGTATCTGGTTGAATGCCGTGTGAAAACTCTGAGTTTCTTCCATTAACAGCCATGAAATAGGTACTGTGCTCCCCTGTATTCTCCACCATTCACTGGGTGTTATTCCTGTTGTCCACCAGACAAGATCGCATGTGATAGGGATCACTATCAATACTAGATGGTATAGCCAGAACATTAATCCCATATCATCATCATTTACAGTTAGGGGTAGGATAAGGCACCCAAGATACCATGATACTAGTGCTATGAACTCTAGTGATTGATGATTAGATGGCTGGATCCATATTTTTAGTAAAACAAGTGGCCCAATCGCGAAGGGTATCAATGATAGGTAGTTAAAGCCGCTGTCCTGCATTTTACTGGGTTTATTTGGTAAAATATTATCGTAGAAGAAGGAGACCACCATTAACGCTATAACCATACCGAATCCTTTCATTGTTTTTATGAATAAACTGAAGTAACCTATTACGGGTAGTCTGTTCACCACTCTTCCGACTACTAGTTCATCTGTAACCTGAAAACCGTCGGGGAACACGTTATTGTCTCCCTTTGTCTGATAGACCCATCCTTCTTCTGTCTTATGTCCATCAATTGCTCTGTGGACAATGAACTCGTCAGAGAACCCGGGTCGTATAAAAACTAGAATTTCTCCAACGGGGGGGTCTCCTATTGCGAGGGAATCAAAGTCATCTATCGCTTCTATAAAAATAAAGTCGCCAACGCCTAGGGTGGGCACCATGCTTTGACTTATCACCACCATCATAGGGTTAGACGTGCCGAGGGTATTTCTTAATAATAAAGTTCCACCGTAAAAAAAGGCGATGAGGACAGCGAAAGTGGCTCCGTATCTTAGTAGCTCTTTTATGTTTTCATCCAAGGCGGAGTATCACTCTTCTTCGGGCGTCGGTGGAGGTTCTATTCTTGGGTCTATCCACGCAGTTAATTGGATACATGTATTGGGGTCTTTTGTTCCGCCACTGAAGCATTTATCTAGTTCTGGACAAATTAGGCATGGACAACCTGCTACAGAGTCCAGTGTAACTGGTTCCTTCTTATAGATTAGTTTGTATGTCCATCGCCCCTCGTTCAGTACTTTTTCTCGGGTGATTTTTCCTTTTTCCTCGAATTTTTTGGCTAGTCGGCTGCCTTCTCGGCTGCTTATGTCTAATTGTTTCCATAATTCGGATTGTAATAGACCTTCGTCTCCGGCCTCAAAGATGAGTTTTAGGGCTTCTTTTTCTGTTTTTTCTGAGGGCATATTTGTGCCTCTTAGTCATAATAGATTAGGTCATAATCTAAGAGTATTTCGTGTAGTTTTACCACTGCTTCTTTTACCATTCCCTCGTATTTAGCTCCTGTGCATACTAGTTTCCCTGAAGCGAATAGGAGCATCACTACTTTTGGTTCACTCATTCTATAGATTAATCCGGGGAATTGTTCTGGTTCATACATAACGTTTTCCATTATATCGGCAGCGGTTTCCAGATCGATTTTTCCATGAAGATTTCCGGAGGCAACTATGTTCTGTATTGTTATCGTGGGTTTTCCCTGTATTATTATACCGTTATCTTTTAGCTCGCGGACCACCTTGTTGACTGCTTGTATAGCCATTTTCTCGGATTTTGCTCCAGTACATACCATTTTACCTGATCCGAAGATCAGTGTAGCTGTTTTTGGTCGTTTGAGTCTGAATACGAGACCTGGGAATTGTTTTGGTCGGTATTCGACGTTCCTGAATATCTTCATTATTGCTAGTAAATCTATTTTCTGGTCCAGACTTGCTGAGGCTACTACGTTTTCGATGCTAATGCTAAGGTCTTTATCGATCTCGTTACGTTGGAGGTCCTCATCTAGATCGAGGCCATCACCAAATTCTTCTTCAGAGTCCATATCTTGTTTCACCTATCTTGGATCCAGTTAGAGGTTCGACAGTTTCTCGAGGGTTTCAGACGTTATCAGGTCTTGTTTCTTGATCTCCAGTACTGGAAAGCTGTTCATATTTGGCTCAGTGGATATTTTCTCGCTTGTCGCTATCTCGCCACTATAGCTATTATATGTGATAAAGTTTCCATCCATGGGTTCATCTTGTTTCACTAGGTACATGAAAACCTCACTCAGGGTTCCGCCTATTACGAAGTATATGTGTCCATTATTCTCTAGGTGTTGTATTACGTTGGTGGATGGGGAGCTGGCTACTAAAATTACTAAATCCTTAATGGTCTTTAACTGGACAAACTTCATGTCTTTCCCATATTATTTATGTATCCGAGTATTTAAACTATTTAAATAAAAGACCATCAGGTTATCTCGTTATTTGTACTTACACGAAAGGATAAGGGCGCTGGGTCTTATATAATAAGTCGGTATAATGGTGCTTAATGACAGAATTAGTAATTCCTGAAGAGTTTTATGGTTTCAAACCGGGTACCGATAGAAAGCTTGTCCGTTGGGATAAGGTTGTGGAGTACTTCTTGCTCCTTGATGAAGCATCTGATAGGATCAAAGTCGTTGAGGTAGGTGAATCCACGAATGAAAACCCCATGATTGTGGCTTATATTTCCTCACCGGAGAACCTTATGAATCTGGATCAGATCAAGGAGGATTCTTGGAAGATTAGTCATCCTGAGGATCTTGACGTGGAAGAGGTTGAGAGGATCATTAGTGAAGGCAAATCTGTTGTGGCTATGACTATGAGTATTCACGCCAGCGAAGTGGGAGGTACTCAAATGGTCAGTGATTTCGCGTATAAATTATTGACCAGTGATGAGTCACTTGTGGAGAAGATCAGGGAGAACGTGGTGCTGGTATTATTCCCATCCGCTAATCCTGATGGACAAATTATGACCGTTGACTGGTACAGGGAGTATAAGGGAACAGAGTATGAGGGGGGTACTATGCCTTGGCTTTACCACGAATATGTTGGTCATGATAATAACCGGGATGCATTGACTCTTACTCAGGTTGAGACACAGATTATGAACCGGGTTATTTTGAAGGAGTGGTTCCCTCAGGCGTATGTGGATCACCACCAGATGGGGTTCTATGGTTCAAGGTTTTTCATACCACCTAATAGTAATCCTTTGAATGAGGTGGCTGATCCACTGGTGTGGGTCGAGCAGAAGCATTACGGTTCCCAGATGGCTATCAGGATGGAGTCCCAGGGTATTGAAGGTGTTGAGCAGGCGGCGGTATTCCCCGCTGATTTTATGCCGGGTTTCAGCTTGGTCTGGCCCTGGTTAAATATCTGTGGTATGTTCACGGAGTCTGCTAGCGTCAAGGTGGCTACTCCGGTTTATGTACATTATCACCAATTGCAACCTCATCCACGAGGTCGTCCAGAGTACCGGGCGTCAGTTAATTTCCCACATCCTTGGAAGGGGGGATGGTGGCATCTAAGGGATATTCTTGAAGGTCAGACCGCAGCGGCTATGGCTACGTTGGAGGTTGCTGCAAATAATAGGGGTATGATTTTACGTAATATGTACAACAAGGCCATGAGATCTATAGAAAAAGGAAGGGATGAAGCACCGTATGCGTTCATTATTACCCCAGATCAGAGTGATCCTAATACCACGTATAGATTCCTCCAGACACTAAGGGAAATGACCGTGGAGATTCACATTGCTGAGAAGGAATTCAAGCTGGGGGATGTAGTCTACCCTGAGGGTAGCTATGTGATCTTTGCTGATCAGGTAGCGCGTCCTTTCCTCTTGATGATGATGAGCAGGACCTTCTACCGTGATAATATCTGGGTGAGAACCCCCGAAGGTAAGCCTATGATGAATTATGATTTCGCAACTCAGACAATGGCCGAATTCAAGGGTGTGGATGTGGTGGAGGCGGATTTTGTTCCCAGTGGCGAGTTTAGCTTAGTTGACCCTATGCTACCCGAGGGAGGATTGATGGGTGAATCTGATTATGGGTATCTGATTGACTGCAGAATCAATGACTGCTTCAAAGTAGTTAATAAGCTGCATAAACTGGGAGTTTCTGTTAAAAGGTTCACTGAGCCTTTTGGAGAGTACCCAGCTGGGATGTTCCATGTTATAGGTGAGGATAAGAAGTTGGATAAAGTAGCTGAGGAGACAAATCTAGAGTTTATCCCACTATCTGGACCTGTGGACGCGGATTCTGTTGAAGTTAAGCCTTTGAGGGTGGCCATGTATCAGAGATACTGGGGTGGAAACATGGATGAGGGGTGGACTAGGTGGCTTCTAGAGCAGTTCGATTTCGAGTACACTTCTGTTATGGATGAGGATATCAATGAAGGATTAGATGACTTCGATGTCCTGATCTTACCCAGTGATGCGACTGCCTTGATAACCGGTGAGGACGTCGAGGAGTACTATGAGGAGAAATACAAAGGTGCCTTCACAGCACCGGTTCTCCCTGAGAAGTACAAATCGGGGATCGGTGAGGAGGGAGTAGAGAAGGTGAATGAGTTTGTCGAGAACGGTGGAACAGTAATAGCTCTCTACGAGTCATGTGATTTCGCCATTGAGAAACTCAATGTACCCGTAAAGAATACCTTGAAAGATATGGATCCCGAAAAATTTCATTGCCCTGGAAGCACTATCTGGGTGAATATCGATAACAAACATCCACTAGGCTATGGGATGCCTGAGAAAGGATTAATCCTCTTGAGGGGAAATCACGCATACGCAGTGAAGGGCACACATAACAACGATGATTACAAGGTAGTAATCTCATATCCCGAGGAGAATATGATGCAAAGCGGGTGGCTCATTGGTGAGGAGCACTTGGCACGTAAGGCTGCGTTAATTGAGGCCGAGAAGAAGGATGGAAAAGTAATAATGTACGGGTTCCAGCCCCAGAACAGGGCGTTAACAGATGCCACGTTTAAGCTTTTCTTCAACGCCCTTGTGTGTTAACCCCATATTTCTCTTGTTTTTGCTTCACCTGTGACTATTATTTCTGCGAACATTTCTTGTTTAGCTTGACAGATAGGGCACCTGTAAGGTGGTTCTTCTCTGAAGATTGTGTAGCCGCATTGTTTGCAGTAGAGTAGTTTTCTGTCAGTGCTTTGTGTTCTTTTTTCACTGGTTTCTGGTTCTTCATGACGGAGAGGAGCCATCTGTTTTTCTTTTGGGCGTCTCTCAGGTATTGATCTTATAGCCGCGTCACCATTGTACACAGCGTCGTTAACATATAGTGAGCAGTAACATTGACCGTATTCCTCGACATCTGGATCGCGGTAGTAGCACGGGCAGATGATGTCCTTATCTTTCTCAAAGTCTCCGGTAGCCATCCTGCATGGGCAGCTAGGGTAGCCGTATCTTTCCTCGTTCTCCACCAAACCTTCCAGTAAATCCTGTAGCATATTGGGGTCGGGGCAAAGGTGCATCCTGTTTCGTGTGGCGTCGCGCTCCGCTCGTTTCCGCGCCTCTTCAATAGTACTCATAGGTCTAGGGCCTCTAAGATTGTATCTCTTTTGAATCCTTGGATTACGGTGTCGTCGTTGATTACAATTACAGGGAATGCTACGGGTATGTCTTGTTCTTTGAGTTCTTTTATTGCATGTTTTTGATCTTCCTTACTACATGTGTCTAAGTCTATGAATTCGTATGCTATGTCTTTCTCATTTAGTAGTTCCTTTGTTTTTTTGCACCATCCACAGGTGCTCAGGGTGTATAAGAATACCTTATTTTCCTTATTTGATCCTTCAACTTTGAATGTTTCCATTAATTTAAACTCCTTAACTGGTTTATGTTTTTGCGCTTTTTAAAGGTGCCATCAATTTTTATTTCTATATGTGAACTTTTTTCTGATATATATGAAGGGGAAGAAGTATGAGGGTTATAGGGCTTACGAGTATCTTGAACCGGGTTTTGATTACAAAGAGTTTGATTTAGTGAAGCATCCAAGGCTGGAGCCATATTATGTATCGTTGAGTAAGCGGGAGGAGGAGCGTTTTGAATCATTACTGGAGGAGTTGACTGTGGTGGATCTTCATGAACACCCTGTTCTCTGGCCGGAAGACATGGAAGATGTTCCCGAGTTGCATCGATTAGGACGACAGTTTACGGCTTATGAGGCTTTGAGTCGTAGTGGGCTGGATTGTGTATTTGATAACATGATGAATGGGATGGCGTATGCCACGAGTTATAGTGGTTGGAAGTGGACGGATGTTATCCATGATCTGGGAGTAAGATTGAGTGATCTCGCTCATCAGGATATGGTGATTCACTGTAAATCTTTGGATGATATCCTAGAGGCTAAGAAGAGGGGTAAGATTGCGCTAGTTTTTTGTCTTGAGTCTGCTTCACCTATTGAGAATGAACTAGATCGTATAGATGTATTGTACGGTTTGGGGATCAGGAGCATGGGGATATGCTACAGTGAGTCTAACATGCTGGGTGGTGGCATGGGGGAAACCATTGCATATTCCGGTTTAACTGATTTTGGTTTTGACGCGGTTAAACGGATGAATAAACTGGGATTGTTGATTGATCTAGGACACACAAATGATCATACAGCCTTAGAGACCATTGAGGTTAGTGATTACCCGGTTTATGATAGTCATAGTGGTCCGGCTGCGATTGCTCAGGGTCATACTAAGGGAGATGAGGTGTTACAGGCATTAGCGGAAAACGGTGGAGTCCTAGGTGTGGGAGGCGCGGGTAGGGGGTTACGCACTAAAACCCATCCCGTTGGTTCTATTGATAGTTACATGGAATGCGTGGAGTACTGTATTGATCTCATGGGTATTGATCATGTGGGTTGTGGTCCTGATACTCTGTACGGGGCTCATCAAGAATTGTATAAGGTCTGGTTCCCCCGCAGGATGGGACATTATAACCGTGAGGAAAGTGGAGGCGTGGAGCCTTATCCGGTGCCTAGTGAGAGGGAGGATCTAGGGTATGTGAGGGGTCTTGAGAACCCGAATGAATATGTGAATGTGTTGAGGTGGATGATTAAACACGGGTATAGTGATGATGAAATAGGTAAGGTCGTAGGTGGAAACGCTATGCGGCTCCTAGAGACGGTCTGGGTATAGTCACTCAACTCTTTTTTTGTGTATGCCGTTTCGTTATGTACTAGTTTGCATGTGATTTTATGGAAAAGAAGCTGTTCTAGGGCTCTGTTTGAAGAAAGGGGATGAAGTTTTCTTTAATATGACATCCATCTAGAAGATTAGAAGCCTAGTCCCATCTCGCTGCATTTTTTAAGTATTTTATGGCATTTGCCATCGTATTTGCACCAAATGTTATCCAGTTTACTGGCGTCTTCGCCCAAGTAGTCAATTAAGCAGTGAAGTACCTCGTGGTTTATGGCCATCTCTACTTCATTCTCGGTTACGATGGTGCCGTTGTACTCTTCTGCGTACTCGTAACCGCCGAAGAATAGGTAGTATTCTCCTTCGTCTGTGACTGATGCGCCGTTGTGGCCTATTATTACTACGATGTCTTGATGGAACTCCATTTCTTTTCCTCTAGGGATATAGGGCTCTGAAATGGTGATATTAAAGGTAAATTAAGGAAATTACTGAATCGTAATTAGAATTATTACTCTATAACAGAGAGTACTTCAGTAGTCCTTAGTAAGGAAGAGTAATCATAGAAAGAAGTAGAGGATTACGCTTCGGCTCTATGATTCTAGTTACTAGTTCCATTGTTATGATACTTGTAGTTTAGTAATAAGGAGATAGTTTATTGTTTGGACTCGAATTCGATATCTTCTAAGGTCTTGGCTATTTTGAATATGGCGCACATCTTGTCAACGGGGAAATACCATTTACAACCCATCTCTCTACACTTATCATCCAACAAGGGACAGTAACTCATATCAGATCGAAACAATATCTCCAACAAATTACATTTAAACATTAACCCGAAAAAAGGTGAGTTTCATTGCGTGTCTGCGAAGGCCTTATTATATTTCCAGTGGATGAGTTCTCGTATTGGTGATATATTGAACGCTTCAAAAACTCTCCTAGAGATGCTGAAAAAATATGACGTAGAACACGTATTCGGCTTACCCGGGGAAACAACACTTCCATGGTACAAAGAATGGCATGACTACCCCGAGATAAAACACATCATGGCCCGAGACGAACGCTCAGCAGCCTTCATGGCCGATGGATATGCCCGATTCAGTTATAAACCAGGAATATGCGAGGCCCCCAGTGTAGGTAGCACACATATACTACCCGGTGTGGCTGAAGCATACAAGGGATCATTGCCAGTCATCTTCTTCACATCAGATATACCTCTGCATCTTGAGACCCAGAACATGCTAACAGGTTTAGACCAGACTAGCATGTTTCAGGGAATAACCAAGGAGTCAATCACGGTCACTAACCCAGATCAGATTCCTCACACCATTAGACGCGCCTTCAGAGTCGCAACCACCGGTAAACCCGGGCCAGTGCATATCAGACTACCCTACGACGTGCTGGGCATGGATACAAGTGAACCCATGCTGTACACACAGAGCGACTTCAGAAAGTATCCGGGGCATAGACCAGTGGCGGAGACTGGTAAAATAATACAGGCGTTAAAACTGCTGGGTGAAGCGGAGAACCCGGTTATCGTTTGTGGGCAGGGAGCCCTTTACAGCCAGTCATGGGACGAGGTGGTGGCCTTAGCCGAGTTATTCGCGGCGCCGGTAGGCACCACCATAAACGGTAAAGGAATTATGCCCGAGAAACACCCTCTCAGTATAGGGGTAATAGGTGCACGAGGCGGAACCAGTCTCAGCAACCGTGTGCTATGCGAAGCAGACCTAGTGTTCTTCATTGGCAGCAGTACTGATAGCGCGGGTACGGACAAATGGACTGTGCCCCCTCGGGATACGGGTGCCACGATCATCCAGTTGGACATCAGTGAACATGAGGCTGGAAACAACTACCCTGTTGATGTGATACTCATAGGAGATGCTAAAGAAACACTGGAGTGGATGTTGGAGCTAGTAGAGGAAAACCCGAGGGAAATAATGAAGCTACCAAGGATCCAGAAACTAGTTGAAGAGAAAAAGAGGCATAATGAATACGTGGCGTCTATGGCTGAGAGCAACGAGACCCCCATCCACCCGGTACGTTTTATCAAGGAGCTGGAAAAAGCATTACCAAGAAAAAGATGCCTAGTTATGGATGTTGGAACGAGCGCCATCTACACTTCTACATTCTACAAGGTACCTGAATCGGGGAGAACCATGGCGTATAACTTCGCAATGGGTAGTCTTGGTTACGCCATACCCACCTCTATTGGTGCGAGTATTGCACGACCCGATAGCTGCATAACAGGCTTAGTGGGTGATGGGAGCTTCGGATTAGCAGCGGCAGAACTGGAGACCATAGCCCGACTGGGGAAAAACAATAACATCATAGTGGTTAACAATGGTTCATTCGGCTGGATCCGAGCAGAGTGGCGTCTCAGCTACGGACAGGAATACGTAGATTTCTCCACCAATTTCCAGGATGTAAATTACATCAAGATCGCTGAGGGATTCGGATTAGAGGCTAACAGGATCACCAAGCCAGAAGAACTAACCAGCTTGGAAACCCTGTTCAAGAGAGATGAACCCAGCTTCACGGAGCTAGTGCTCCAGCCCGAGGACCGGCTAGTCCCACCGGTACCCACATGGATCAAGAAAGCAGAGAAAAAAGGCGTCAGACACATCAAGTGATCCATGATGCCAAGGTACCCAACCACACCAGCTACCATACAACTAGAAGAGGAAGACGCCGAATACACCAAGCACCTCTATGATTACCATAGATCCGGGGCAGTGGCAGCGGCCAAGATCATGGATGTATCTGAACACGCCATGATCAAAACACTTGTCATGGAGGACGGAGACCATAATCCTTTCATTATCTTGATGCACGGAGAGAAAGAGACAAGTCTCAAAGACCTAGCAAGACAACTTGAAACCAAGAATGTCAGGACTGTCAGTATCAAAAAGGCTCAACGTTACACTGGTTACATGGTGGGAGGTATAAGCCCATTTGGAACCAGACATGAACTCCCAGTCTATGTGGAGGAAACCATACTTGAGCTCCCTTACCTGTATATTAATGGGGGGCGACGAGGATTCATACTTGGGATGAAACCGGGGACACTAGTTAGAATACTAAACCCTACCCCAGTTAAAGCAGCTAGATAATCAAAAACACAAATTTTCATCAATACAATAATTACATGGATAATAAGAACGGTTCCCCGTACCCAAATAAACTATTTTTCCATCCAATACTTTTTATCCGAAAAACAACACTTCTCCCTGAAATATATTGGAGAAATATGAGACCACACTCATCAAGAACGGTTTCCTACTAACAATGACAGGGGAAGGCGTAGGCTCCATAATCGACGGAGCAGTCGCCATAAAAGGACAGGACATCGTAGCCGTAGATAAAACAGATGAAATAGTTAAAGAATATGGGGACGCAGAGCATATAATTGATGCTAAGGGCAAGGCAGTGCTACCTGGGTTCATAGATGGACACATTCATACAGGACTCAGCCTAGCAAGGGGACTAGCCCAAGATGTACCCGAGATAGAGTGGATGCTAAAAACTATGGCACCATATGCACGTAACTATACTCCTAAGCATAGCATTACTGGTTCAAGGCTTGGAGTACTGGAGGCATTGAAGGCCGGTACCACAACCTTCGGTGAGATCGGATCCAACATGGGGCCTGTAGCAGACAAGGTATTCATACCTGCTGGAGTAAGAGCTAATCTGGCTAATACCATCAACCAGATCGGCCCGGAGAGCAGGTCTGACCCCAATGAGTTATACATATTCTTCAAAGACATCGGGGACAAAAAGTTCAAGGAAGCAGTTGAACTCATAGAAAAATATGATGGAGCAGGTGAGGATAGGATCACAGGCATACTGGCTCCACACGGCGCGGACATGATGGATAAAGAACTATTACTAAGAGTCAAAAAGAAGGCAGAAGAACTAGGAAAACTAGCCCACATACATGTTGCCCAGGGAGGAAGGGAAGAACGCCAGATGAAGAAACGATACGGAATGACCACCATCAAATTCCTCGATAGCATTGACTACTTGGACGATAACATTATCGCAGCCCACTGCCACCAGACCACTGACGACGAGGTAGCATTACTAGCTCAACGCGGTGTACGATATGCCTCATGCCCAGCCAGCATCGGTGGAATAGACGGTATCACGCCACCACTGGGATTATTCATAGAAAGCGGAGGGAAATACGCCACCATAGGCAGCGACCAGGCTCCGGGTAATGGTCATCATAACATGCTTGTGGAGATGAAAGTAGCGGCCCTACTCAACAAGACACGTCATCGCGACCCAACGGTCCTACCAGCGTGGAAGACACTGCGCCTAGCCACCATTGAGGGCGCTCACGCCATTGGTTTAGGTGATAAGGTGGGAAGTCTTGAGCCAGGTAAGAAAGCGGACATCATACTATTGGACCTGAAGGTACCTCATATGACGCCCATAATACATAACCCCATGAATAACATCGCCCCCAACATCGTCTACAGTGCTCGGGGTGACGAGGTTACAGATGTAATCATTAACGGGGATCATATCGTGGAAAACAAAATGGTTCACACAATGGATGAGCCAGAGATCATCAAAGACGCCCAGCGAGTAGCACGAGAAATAGCCGATGACGCAGCCCAAGGATTCCTGGACGGCGATGGTTGGCTAGCCCGAGAGGTCAAGAGAGACCTCTACTAATTTTTTCTATCCACTAGTTCTAGGATGAATTCGCCAATATCCGTGTTATCCTTGAAGGCGATTATCTCTTCTGCACGTGGTCCATAACCGTATAAGGGCACCATGCTACCGGTGTGATCATCTGATATCCAGTCAATACTGACTCCAGCGTAATCATAACCACCTACCACCATCAAGCCACCAGTATCATGATCAGCAGTCACCAAGACCAGAGTATCATTTCTACTAGAAGCGAACTCCAGTGCCTCAAACACAGCTTCATCAAAGGCAAAAACCTCCTCCATGGTTGAGGCATAGTCATTGTTATGGGAAGCGTGATCGATCCTTCCTCCCTCCACCATGAGGAAGAACCCGTCAGGATCCTCCATGAGTAACTCTATTGATTTCTCGGTCATCTGGGCTATACTGGGTTCAAGGTATGGGTCCCTGCTACCAGTATAGCTCAGGTGTCCTTCATTGAATAAACCGAGAATATTCCCAGATGAGTGCGATAATAACTCGCTGGTGGAGGATACCAGACTATAACCAGCGCCTGATACCGTTGAGGGCTCAAAATATGTGCCTCCACCACCAAGTAATACTTCCACTCCACTTACCAATATCTGTGAAGCAATAATCGACTCCATGTTTCTATTACTTACATGAGTCATAAAACATGCTGGAGTCGCGTGGGTGATCCTAGTAGTAGAAACCACACCAGTGGATAATCCACTAGCCTCTGCCACTTCGATTACTGTAGTGTAATTCTTGCCACCAGTAGACATGGATATACGCCCATTATTAGTCTTGTACCTGTTGCCAATGCGGTGCCAGCAGCAGCTGAGTCAGTTACATAGGCGCTTCCGCTATAAGTTGAGACCAGAGACTTGTAGGGAAGACCAGATATGGTTAACGCGTCTTCCCCGTTCTCAAACTCTGCCGCCGATAAATGCCCCACACCCATACCGTCACCGATCAATAGGATAATATTACGAACCTCCCCCGACTCAGTTATGTTCAATAATACTTCCCGTTTCTCTACCAAGGTTATCGGCTCGATGGATTCCAGCTCAGCGATCCGGGTCTCCAGCTCAGAGTTAGCATCAGATAAGTTCTCCAATCTAATTGATAACTCGACAAAACTCTCGCTTATCGCGTCTAACTCGGATTCAATGTTCTCTGAATAGCTTAGTGCAGTGGTCAGGTCATTCTGAGAATCAACGTAGAGATAGATGCTGCCAGATAAACCAATAAGTAGAACAATAACGATGAGGGGTAATATTTTCTCTGAATCCAATATTATCACAGTAAATCAAACCGCTCCCCGTTTAAACCATTCTCCGTTCTCAACCATCACTGTATTAAGTATAGAAACGTATCATCCCACATATGAGACACATCTGGGATGCACGTGTACCCATGCGTGATGAGGTACACTTATCAGCGGACATATACTTACCCGAGAAAAAAGCGGAATATCCGACAGTAGTCATAGGAACCCCCTATGATAACACCATGAAGAGTCACGTAGACATGGCACGGTACTTCGTAGAACATGATTACGCCTTCATGATATACGATGTAAGAGGTAGATATGATAGTGAAGGCGATTTCTATCCCTTCTTCAACGAGGGTCCAGACGGCTATGATCTTATCGAGTGGGCGGCTGAACAGCCATGGTGTAATGGTAAACTGGGCATGATGGGCGGCAGCTACCGTGGCTGGATACAATGGGCTACAGCCCGTGAACAGCCACCACACCTAGTTACTATGATACCCACTGCTACCGGTGGAAACTGGCTCCAAGAATTCCCCTTCTTCAACGGCATACCTTGTCTATGGATGTTTGGCTGGCTCAACTTCGTGGGAGCCCGCACTAACCAGAACATAGCTGGCACAACAGCGAACTGGGAGAAAATATACAACACGTTACCTCTCAGAGAGCTTCCCGAGGTATTGGGTCGTAAACTACCTGTATGGAAAGAGTGGATGAGTCACCCGGACCTCGATGAGTTCTGGAGAAAAATCAAGTTCACCGAAGAAGACTTCAAAGGCATCGATATACCTGCTCTTCATATCACAGGGTACTATGATGGTGATCAGCCGGGAGCCCTCCATTACTATAAAGGATCAATAGAATATGGTCCCAGACCCGATCAACAACATATGATCATTGGGCCATGGGATCATCCGGGCACCAGGTTCCCTAAAAAAGTCCTCGGAGGCGTAGACTTTACCAATGAGAGCCTCATGGAGATGAAGAGGATCCACCTTGAGTGGTTCGACCATTGGCTCAAAAAAAGGGATAACAGGGTTAAGGATTGGCCTCTAACCAGATATTATCTTATGAACCGCAACCAGTGGGTGGAGTCAAATCTTCACTGGGCCAGGAACCCAGAGCGAAAACCATACTACCTCAACAGCGGGGAACGAGCTAACACCCATTTTGGAAACGGAAAACTAGTTAAGAATCCTAGAGAAAACAAACATGACCTCTACACATACAATCCGGAGCACCCAGCGATGCCCACCAAGTCCTTTGATTATTATGGTTCAGCAGAGGAGATACCACTGGATAAACGCTACCTATTGAGAAGAGACGACTACCTAGTATACACAACCAAGGAGCTGAGAGCCTCAGTAACTATAGCCGGTCAACCCATAGCTAAGTTATACGTGAGTAGTGACTGCCCTGATACTGATTTCTTCGTCTCATTGATGGATGTATATCCAGATGGACGTAGCATACTGGTCTCACGGGGCATGATGAGAGCCAGATACAGGAAAGGATTAGAGAAACAAGTATTCATGGAGCCCGGGGAGATCTACAAGATCACCATACCCATGGATAGCACCGGTGTGGAGTTTAAAATAGGTCACAGGATAAGGTTAAGCATAACCAGTAGCGAGTTCCCAAGATATGCGCGTAACAATAACACGGGAAATCCGGTGGAAACTGATACACAGATCAGGGTAGCAGAGAACATGGTATACCATGGAGAGGAGTATCCTTCAAAGCTCCTCCTTCCTATCTAATAATTAGTCAAATAATTCATCACTGCGCCAGATAATCAGTATCAAGCCACCGATAATAGCCAAAGCATAATGATAACCGTTAAAAGACAGGATATTATTCACAAACTCCACGTAAAAGACATCCGATAACGCGGGATCAGAGATGAACTCAAAATAGGGAATAGATGAGACTACGGAGCCGATCAGTTTCCCGATTATAAACCCTAATAGAAATTCTATCACTGTTTCTCGTGTTATATATTGAACCATAGTAATACAATTAATCGTATCGTATACATTTTATAAGTTATTTTGTATATTCAGACACATACACGACATGAGATAATAAAAAAGCTTTATCACACACGCCCAAGTAATTATGGTGTATTTGTTTCGAGAGCGAGGTCCATGAAACAAGAAGAATTAAATGAGGAAGATCAAGAATGAAGTTTTGCGAAGACTGTGGAGCTATGCTCATAGTAGATGAAGGTATATACACTTGCCCTAAATGCGGCTATGAAGAAAACATAGCAGATGATTCATATGAAGTGGAACGAGAACAAA
>CAZAQI010000044.1:0-16490 GCA_964487465.1 uncultured Candidatus Bathyarchaeia archaeon | reverse complement strand
ACCATAGATGGAATAAGATCGGGGGAGGACTTTTTCTGGGACTCACCAACAGTCGAAATAGATGTAGGGGTCACTTCTGCACGGTTAAGAAACGTATTCGCTCTCACGCACCCCCACGTGGGGGTGGAGGACGCTGTTGAAGCGGAGGCAATAGTGGAAGGTGTCGAGGGAGGAGAAGACTTGAACCTAACATTCTGGATGGATGCGCCTTCAAGTCATAAAAAGATCGGTAAAGCAGATATAGAGTCTCTTGAACCAGGCGAAGTGATAAAAAGATCCGTTGAAGTCACGCCACAGGAATCAGGGATGCATAAGATAATCGCCTACCTCTACGAGGGAACCAAGTATATAGGCAAGAAAAGTGATACTATCTGGGTAAGTAAATAATCCTCTATTTATTTAACCTGAAATTCAGAGACCGGCTTGTGTATTCAACATCAACCTCTATATCCAGCAAATCTTTAAACATGGATTCAAGATAACCTGCAAGAAAAGCACTCCATTTCTCACCATACATATGCCTCAGAAATATTAGATCACTCGCCTCCTCGTAATGTATCTCACAGTCAAACCACTCATAACACTCATCAAGAATCTCCGCGATAAACCATATGCAGTTATCTCGGTTAGATGGTTTTCCCCTCATTAGTAACTGATCCCGGGGAGTTAGAGACCCGGTTTTCTTACCTATAGCATAAACTCGATCCTCATCAAGATAAGATAACAATTCCTCAAGAGATCTAGGCGACAAGGACAGAGACTGACCTTCCTCAAGGTAACGATCAGATATAGTATACTTTCTAAATATCTGATTCGCTAGGCTATTCACACTTGTCCCAAGCTCATCCGCGTCCTCGCGGAGAACCTCATCATACTCCTTCTCTATTCTAAACGTCCTTGTAACAGGTTCAGGTATCTTAAACTACTCCTTGAGCCAATTGGAACTCCTGTAGGAGTACACGATCATAGGAATAAGTCTTACCTATGCTAGCCTCCTGCGATGGGTGGAAAAACAGCTAATCGGTCACCGTCACTTATCTGGGCACCGGGATTAACTCTTCTACCATTCAACATAAGGATCTTAACTTCATCCCTAGGAACACCCAGTTTTTGAAGAACATCCTCCACACGGGCACCCTCATCCAGCTCCATGCTCACCGTACCCTCCCCGTCAGTATACTCGCGGAGACTCGCATACGTCTTCACAGTTATCTTCATTTCTCATGTTTCCTGAAATGCCACTTATAGAGTAGATTCATATCATCCGGGAAGACCCCCAGCCTACTATCACTCTCAATAGATCTATCTATAGAGGAGTACTCACCATTCAAGAAGATATTCGTACCGACATCATCTGTGGGAACCCCAAAGCTCTCTAAAACATTCCTAATAGTAGACCCCTCTTCCACCTGAACCTCTACAGTCGACGACGCTCTAGGATCCTGATTATCAGTGTATTTTCTCAGTTTCCCGTATAGGTGAACACGTACAGTTATCATTTTCAAATAAAAAGGAAGAGGATTACTTGAAGACCTTGTCCAGTTGCTCGTCTGATACGTTCCAGACCTCGTCATGGGGTGGTAGTTTCTCGTATTTCATGAACTCGGGTAAACGGTCATCGGCCTTGGTGAATCCAGCTTTCTTGTTGAACTCCCTCTCCATCTTCATGATCTCTGAGCCTATCTCAGCAACTCGATCATTGTCCCAATCGGTTCCAAGTACAGCGTTAACTGTATCAACCACGCCCTCAAACCCCTCGGCTATATCCAGTATCGCGAAAGCGATGAACAGACAATATCCTGAGGTATCAATGAAAGCGGTGGTGTCCTGGAATCCTCGGGCTAGTTCAGCTTTATCGGTTTCAAGGGGATCAGCTTCCCCACCTACACCCAGTATTTCCGGTGCAATAGTATATCCCGCTGTGTGATCGGCGCCCATGGTGCTGGTGGCGTACACGTAGCCGATGCCTTTCACGGCTCTTGGCTCATACGCGGGCATATTTTGACCTTTGACTGCTGGTACTCGTTCGACCCCCAGTGCTTTACCTGTAACAGTTGCTCCTGATCCCAGTAGTTTGCCGAGAGCAGAGCCCTCGCCAACTTCTTTCAGTAACTCTATTGCTTTGTCACCGTCACCGAACTCGGCTAAGCCACCCTCCATGGCTACGGCTATGGTTCCACCCATCTCGATGGTATCTAATCCATACTCGTTACAGAGAAGGACCATCTCAGCTATCTTGTCAAGATCATCTATTCCACAGTTAGCGCCTAGAGCCCAGTCGGATTCATACTCGATGCATGAAACAAACTCGCTTCCATCCTCTCTAGGGTATATGTTACTGCACCCCACGACGCAGGAGGGATGACAGTGATGACCCATGGCCCCTGCTCCGCCTCGTTCCTCGCAGACCTTGGCAATGGTCTCGCCGCTTATCTTCTCAGCACCCTCAAAACGACCATACCTAAAGTTATTAGTAGGTAATCCACCCGCCTCGTTCAGTACATTGATCAATGCGCTTGTTCCGTAAGAGTTCAATGTGCCCCCTTTCTTAGTAACATCGTGCTCTCCTAGGGCTTTGGCAAGTTTCTTTCTTCCTTCATCGAATAGTTCTTTGTCTTTGATATCTACGCCAGGTGCATCCGTCTCATCCAATATAATGTATTTCAAGCCCTTGCTACCCATAACGGCGCCGAGTCCTCCTCGTCCAGCATATCTGCTCGCTCTGCCCTCAGCGTCGCTGTAACATATTCCAGACGCTGCCAGTCCCTGTACACCGGCTGTACCGATTGAGGCTATACTAATGTCTTCACCATGCTCTTTCCGGAGCTTGTTATATGAGACAGATAACTTATCGTGAACTCCATCACTGACCTGTGAGAGGGTAGCCCCATTCTTGTCTATCTTTAGCTGGTAAAAATCGCCTTTATTCTCTGGACGATTCTCAAACACCAATGCTCTATACCCGAGTCGCGCCAAGTGTTCAGCGAAAGGTGTTCCAGCGTTTGCCTCCTTAATTCCACCGGTCAAAGGGGATTTGGCTCCCACTGATATCCTGCCTGAGCTGGGTGCCCGTGTACCGGTTACAATGCCCGGTGCGAATATCAGCTTGTTATTGGGCCCTAGAGGATGGCACTCTGGATCCACCTCGTCAATTATGAAGCTGTCAGTTAACCATCTTCCAGCTCTATCCTTATACTTCTCAGGTAGGTCGAGTTTTTTGACCTTCTGAGTCGCCATATCAACTCTAAGTATCTTGCTCATAGTATTTTCTTCCATGAAAAATAAACCAAGACAGTTTATAAACAGGAGTTATGTTCAGGCGAACATATCGATTTGGAGTCTGCAACCGATTTAGCGTTCTCAAGACACGATATTTCATTACCTATATCATTCAGAGGTAATCAATACCCAATTCAGACACAAATCAACTCCAAAAACATCTCCACAAATCTCATATTATGCCCTAAAGAACATAAACAAGATTTTTTGCATCAATCGCTTGCCCTTCATCGAGAACCTACTCTGACTCTCCTTCCTTAGGGTCAACACTGACTAAGCATTAAAATGAATGCGAATATATTACAAGAAGATAGGCATTAGTGACCCCATCCTTAGGAATCACTCTTCCTATAACTGTTTTTCAAGAAAAACAGCGTACGGTCACACCTAGAGGATCCGACATCGGATTCACTTTAAGTAACATCTTTCGTTTCAATATCTGTGAAACAAACAAGACAGCTTCAAAAAGAGGAGATAAAGCTTTGCGGGATATAGTTCTAGATAATCTTCAGATAACCCTGAAAATAATCCTATTCGTCGGTTTCTTCATGACTATAATCGATTTCTTGGAGATACGACACAAGGAGAAAATAAATCAGATACTAACAGGAAGGCCCCTTAACCAATACGTTTTATCATCGCTCCTAGGCTCGATACCGGGATGCATAGACGCATTCCTAGTAGTATCCCTCTACCTCCACGGGGTAGTTGGATTCGGGGGCCTTGCTGCGGTAATGATTTCCACAGCTGGGGACGAGGCTTTCGTCATGCTGGCTATGGTGCCGGAGGCAGCGTACAAGATATTTGCATTACTGATACCACTTGGTATTATCGGAGGATTTCTAGCAGATAGAGTAATAGAGCATTTCCAGGTTGAAAGGAGAAAAGTCTCCATAGATATAGAAGAACATACAGAAATTGTTGACTACTTCAAGGAACATGTTTACAATCACATAATCAAGCAACATATACCTAGACTATTTACCTGGATATTTCTAACATTAACCATCATAGAGCTCATGATGCAGAGATTTGATTTAGCCTCCATAATCTCAAATATGCCAACATCCTCACTGATAATCTTCGCCGCATTGGTGGGAATAATCCCTGAATCAGGTCCCCACATGATTTTCCTTGTTCTATACTCCAAGGGATTGATTCCCTTCTCTGTTCTACTAGTTAGCACCTTATCACAGGATGGACATGGATTGCTTCCACTCCTATCTCACTCCGTGAAGGACACGATACATGTTCAGATCTTTACAACCATCTTCTCTTTGATAGTAGGATTTCTCGTTATACTAGTATCCAACATAACATAATATCGGGGCTAAAAGCTCATTTGTTTTCTTAAACCAGTGGAGTATGCTTAACCTTTGGGTATCCACTTATCTTCCGGAGTTAAACTATCCAGTTGTTCCTCCGAATATCTTATCATACTAGCCCTATACCATTTGTTATGGCTAGTGAACCAAAGGGTATAGTGGCTGATTTTCTCAAGAAACTAGACCCAGCCGTTTACCTAGCCGAACTAATCATGAGAGAACCACATCTAGAGATTACGAAGCCACCCCGGTCTGGAGAATTATGGTTTCGCTACACGCATACTGGGGTTAACGATCTTGACATGGAGGGAGTGAACAGGATGATACTCTATGAGCTATGGAAAACAGAGACGCTCAATATAGAGGAAGACAGGATAGAGAACGGATACACATTACACGCTCAAAACCTGAATCAGTGCAGTTACATGGATCTAGATATTCTAATTGAACGGATTACATCCATCGGCAGGACACTGATAACCGAATACCTATGAGTCTCTATCACTACAACTCTAACACATCGTACACGGCGGATTTTGTAGTGATTCAAAACATCAGGGCTCATTTTAATTAAGCGGAGAACACCCTGATTGTATAAATGAACCGTAAGAAAGAGGTGATCATACTACTCATCGGATTCCTCGTGATCTATGGTTCCAGAAACCTATTGGACCAGCAATCCGTCGACCTTCATTACACTTATAGGGTAGTAAAGAAGTATCCGCATGACCCGAGTACATTCACACAGGGACTGCTCTATTATGAGGACAGGTTATACGAGGGAACAGGCCTCTACGGTGAATCCAGTATCAGGGTAATTGAACTAGAGACGGGGGAGATAACCCAGGGTATTGATCTGGAACCTGGTTACTTCGGGGAGGGTGTAACCATACTGGATGAATTGGTTTACCAGTTAACCTGGAAGAATGGTATCGGGTTCATATATGATCTTGATTTAAACCAGATTGGTAACTGGACCATACATGGTGAGGGATGGGGACTGACAAATAATGGCACTCATCTCATAATGAGTAACGGTACCTCTGTCATCAGCTTCATTGATCCCCAGACCATGAAGATCACAGACACCGTTGAGGTGACTGATAGAGCGCAGAAAATAGACCAAATTAATGAATTAGAGTACATAGAGGATGCTATTTATGCTAATATCTGGCAGACCAACAGGATCGCAGTGATCGAACCTGAAACAGGTAAAGTAGGTTCATGGATTGATCTCAAGGGTTTAGAAGATCAACTAGATTACCGGGAGGGAATAGATGTATTGAATGGCATCGCCTATGATCATGAATCGCAGCGTATCTTTGTCACCGGTAAGCTCTGGCCCAACTTATTCGAGATCGAGCTAATTCCTGCTTCTAATCAGTAGCCTGCTCCAGTTCCCTCGACTGAATCAAGAACCTGACCATAGGTATCAAGGTTGTAATGGTTACTCCCGAAAGCGGTTTCAAGTACTAATCCTATCGTGCTCATCAATATCACCCCCAAATAAGAGGATTTAACCTAAAATACTACAGAATAGAACAGGCATTCAAGAAATGCTTAACTGATCCAGTATTCTGAGAAGATAATTTCCGCTGCTTCATAGTGGCATTATATCCGGTAATCCAAATTCTCTTATATATATCAATTAGAGTGATAGTTGAGATGCGATCTCGAAAATTATTGATAACAGTTGCTACGGTGACTAGCATATTGTTTATGGGAATCGCGGCTGTAGGTGCAGTTGCAAATCAAAATGATAATGGAGATAATGTTATTTATGCTGTATATAACCGGGTAACCGGTAATCTACGTATAATAACTAATGATAAAATAAGGCCTAACGAGGTGCCTATTTCCTGGAATATTCAAGGGCCTCAAGGGCCACCAGGAGATATCTCAGAATTTGAACAAGATTTAGAAGAAATGACTAGTCAGATTCAATCGTTAGAGGAGAGAATAAGTCAACTTGAGGAAGAACTTGGAATGTACTCTCCAATTGGGGGATCTGTTTTTGTGTCATATGATGAACTCAATCTTTCTGGCCCCGGGATGATTTTTTATTCTGAACCTGATATAGCTAGCGCAAACGATTCTCAGGGACCAGATGCAGGAGTTAATATCGAACCAATAAAAGATGGGACTGTAACCATCTATATCAATTACTTTACCTTTGAACTGGATAAGGCAGGCGAATTAGCTGCTATAGAGGTAAAAGTAATAGACAACGAGGCTAACATTGCTAATATTTATCCATATGTCGAAGGTTCAACAAAAGGTTTCACAAAAGATGAACTTGGATTGACAGATATAGTATCTCATGATATTGATAGCCCGGATGTAATAATGTTTGTACCTCTTGATTTGGATATGTTTGGTATTTATTATGTATTCGCGCTTGCGGAGGGTGAAGCGACAATAACCTTTACGAGTGGTGAGGCCCATGTGGCTACGATTGATGTAAAAGTTGATTCTGAACGTAAAATAGATGTATTAGAGATTAATCCATATTCACCTTAATATGAAAAAGACCCATATAGCGCCACCTATTTGTGGCTTTTATATTTTTATCTGAATCAATTCTTTCTACGCCACTTAGGTCTCCACATTCAGATGACTTAGATAATACATCTTCAGGGGGTTATGCTTTTTAATCTAGTTTTAATCATATTCGTTTCTCTGAACTCTCTAATACTGATGAAAGATACTAATTCAATATATATTTACAGCATAACACAAACCAAACATTTGTTCAGCTTAAAAATGATTATTTTTATTTTATAGAATGAATATGGATCCATACGAATTAGTTATACTGCTTTCTATAACCTTGATATTAAGTTATGTCAGTTCCCTGATACATGAGAAAACCAAGATCCCTGATCTTGTATGGTTAATAATTTTGGGGATAATAGTTGGCCCTGTATTAGAGATTTTTCCAAAGAATGTCTTTGTCTCTCTAGCCCATTTTATGAGTATAATTGCTTTGTCAGTAATTCTCTTTGAAGCAGGTTTGGATATTAACTTAAAAACACTATTGAAAGAGATGGGAAAAGCATCTGTGCTCTCAATCTCAACGATAGTATCCGTTACCGTTATAGTCGGAATTTTTATTTCACAATTATTGCCTGAGAGCTTTTCTATTCTTCAAGGTACGCTGCTTGGGGCGATAATTTCAGGATCGAGTACTGTAGTGGTTTTAGGTATTCTATCCCCGTTATCTGATAATATGAATATTGAGGACGCTCGAACTATGTTGGTGGTTGAAAGCGTTCTCAGTGACCCTATCCGCATCATATTATCGGTAATGATTATAAGAATGATAATGGAGCCCCATGTTCTATTATTCAAGAGTTTATTAAAACTGGTGCTCGTAATAGTTTCCTCAACTCTTTTAGGGATAATCTCAGGTACGATATTGGTTTATATATTAACTAGACTAAGATCTAAACCTCATAATTATATGGTAACACTTGCCGTTATGTTATCTCTTTACTCTTTTGCAGAGAAAATAATAGGTAAAGGAGGTGGCCCCATAGTGGCTATAACTTTTGGTTTAACTCTATCAAATTTTAATTACCTCGCAGATCTTATAGAATATGAGCAAGGGGTTTTAGTTCCCATTAACTACATAAAAGATTTTCATGATGAAATAACGTTTTTTATTGAATCCTTTTTCTTCGTCTATATAGGTATTATAGTTACTTTATCAATTAGATATGCAATAATAGGTATCGGCATACTTTTACTCAAAACAATTATTCGTTACATCATTATTTCTATTGTTAATAAGACCATTTCATTTTCTGTGAAGGAAGAAATTTTATCAAAAGTTGTATATTCCCCCGGGTTACCTGCCTTTGTAATGTCTCAACTCCCTTTGATATATGATCCGAACGCGGAGTATTTCTCGAATCCGGGTATATATCCAGATCTAGTATTGCCCATAGTTCTTAGTACAGTTATTCTTAATGCAATAACATGTTCATCTATTGCTCAAAAAAGAATAAAAAAAGATGATGAAAAATGATCAGGCTACTTAAATTATTTGATCAGAACCACTCTTCTCCGGATCCTTGGCGCAGTCTTCCACATCGTTAGGAACATCGCCTTCACTTTGAAACCTATTAATATTCTTCAACTATTTGGAAATACCTTCATCATCAGTTCAAAGATATCACTGCATACCTCAACAGGTTCCCCATTTTATACAATCATCGCTATTCATAGAGACTACATTTTTTATAAATTATATAAAAATATATTATACAGATAATCATTTTTGGGTTTTAAATATTTGAATTCTTAGTGACACATTATTATACGGGCAACTCCAAGGCTAGGTCTGCTACTCTGTAGTCTACTTCGTAAATTGTTTTATCGCATGAGGACTTCGCATAACATCATGACGGATATTGTTTCAAGTAGAGGTGTTCTCAGACACTAAAATCATTGGTATCAATCCATACGCAATACGGTTACCGCATATAAAGAGAAATTGTACCTACTCAGATCTCATCTTTCTCCTGACATAGATGGGTCCAGCCAATGCTGAGAACAATATAGTTCCCAGAACAACGGGGAAAACTAGGTTCGTGAACAAGTGCGGATCAGTAAACACTACACCTTCAGAATCATACAGGAGCGGGAGTTGAGCGAAAACAAGAGCCGATGTACCCAGGGGGTAAGTTAACTTGATTACCCCCATCTCTAGTGAATCAAGGTCAGAGATCCACTCCAGCATCATACCAGCAATAACCCTCAATATTATAATCATTAATGTGAAGCCGAGACCAGACAATACATAATCCATGCTAATAGAGACTATCAACCCCGTGTAAACAAAATAATACGATTTCAAAGCAAAACTAATCTCCCTATTCATATCTGCGAGCAGCTTCACATCGATCCGAGGTGAGAAACCTAACCACCCACTCAGCATCTTGAGGTTTGAGATAGTGAACCCGAAAAAGAAGCAAGCCATAGTGCCACCCCCATTACCCGCTAAGTTCTCAGCTAGGAAGTATACAATGAATAAAACAGCTATGGTGATCATGTAAAAACTTCCTCTACCCCTCAACCTGTGCAGGATAACAATCCATAGAGCGCCGGCTACTAACCCGGTAGCGGAACCCATTTGCAGAATGAAAAATATGTTTCTAAAGGTTTCAACTGGATCGACCTGCCCAGCTAGTGCTACCTTAATAACGCTGATAGCTATCATAACCCTGATGGGGTCAACGATGGTAGATTCCAGCGCCATGATTTTCCAAGCATCAGCCAACCCATCCAACCCAATCTGATCCCTGATGCTAACCACGGCAACAGTGCTGAGTCCACCAAGTACAGTTCCCAGCACCATAGATTTAAGCAGTGAGAGTCCAGGATGGAGAAATGGACCGATGAGAGTTGTGCCTGATACTATTAGGAAGAAGGTTAACAATGAGACCTTGAGGGTGTTGGGGAGGATTGCCTGCAGTGTCTTGTATCTTACCTCCATCCCGGCTTCAAAGGTGATCAACATGATGCTTAGTGTACTGATTACAGGCGCTGCTCCTCTGAATATGGTGTGGTCGACTATTCCTGTTACTGGACCAAGTAAGGCGCCGAATAATAGCAACCAGATTATATCCGGTATCTGTGTGTATCTATAGATTAGGCTGCTGAAATAGCTGATCAATATTATTATTGATATGAATATGAAGAGCTCCTGTGGAGTTATAGTTTACACCTCGTTAGAGGCATCGCTTAATTAATTTAAATCTTATAGAAATTTATTAAAACACGCCTCGTGGGGCCTCAATGCATCATCGGTTAATTCGATGCCTCTGCTATCGACAATACCATTTTACGTATGGTATGGGCGAAGGCTCTGGTCAACTTTACTGATATGACGTATCAGTGCTGTTCTTTCAGCTACAAAAAGATCAAGGATGTGAACAAGGTAGAAGCTACCCTCATCCACCACTTTAGTGTCTATTGAGGTGAGTATTAAGGAGGAAAAGTATTGTGGTTATTGTTTGTTCTCATTTTTTATTATTTTTGAGTCTGGTTTAAATTGGGTGAATCTTTCCTTTAATAGGGCACAGGTTTGGGTCTTGGTAAGCGGTTTTATCAGGTTTTGAATCTGGTTACTCCGTTTTTTGTGGGTTCGCTGGTTTGGTTGCTGGGTAAGTCAGGATCGGTGAGGGATACTTTTGTTGAACCGAGTTTACCGAAGCTGTTATCCCCTGCGCCTGTTACGTTTGCGATTTGGGGGCCTATCTTTGTTCTAATCGCCGGGGCCTTAGTGTACCAGAGTCTTGACTTGTTACCTGGGCGGGAAAAAGTTGAGACAACTATTGTTCGTACTTTTAGCGTGTTTTTCTTTTTATCCAGTGTTTTTTCTGGTCTCTGGTATGTTGCGTGGAGCCGCAGCTTGATCTGGACCTCAATAGCTTTGATGATGCTCTACTATGTCTCCGTGTTGCTAGGGTATTTCCGTCTCAGAATTAATTTGGCTCCCCCGGATAGATGGATGAAGGTGCTTGTAACCGGCGGCTGGAGCATGTATACGGGGTGGATTACTGTTGCTACCGTGGTCAATACGACGACAGGGCTTGTTTATTATGGGTTTGATAAACTTCCCTTCACAGAGCTACAGTGGACCATTACCATGATTCTTGTCGCGCTTGTTGTTTATCTGGGGTTTTTGTTTAAACGCGAGGACACGGTTTTCGCCGGTGTCGGGGCATGGGCCTTCACAGGACTAGTAATAACACACCTTGACCCAGCGCCGCCTACAAACAATATCGTACTTATACTATCAGCGTTATCAGCATTAACCATCCTGGCGGCAATCATCTACAAAAACATGAATTAGCCAAACAAAGACACCACTGTTACTCCTAGAACTATGAGTATGCTTCCAAACACCATGCTTCCGCTTAACTCCTCATCCCCCAGCAAATACCAAGATAATAACATGCTGAACAATGGATAACTATAGATAATACTGGAAGCCACCGATACCCTGCCGAGATTAATCGCCATAGTCACCATAACCCAGGCCAATGCATTAACCACACCCGCACCGGCAAGCCACCGAATATTCTGTTTATTCACCTGCAACAACCGAAACCCACCCCGGGCAAACACATACACGCCACAAGCCACCAAACCCGCGACGGTACTAACCTGAGCCCCCAACACGGCGTGAGGCAGGAGATTAGTACCCAGCTTACGGATAATATTAGACAAAGCATAGAAAAAAGAAGCAACCAGCGGGAGATAAACCAACCCCCAATCCAGCGAGAACTCACCACCCCGTAAATTAATCAAAGCTACCCCACCGAACACCAGTAAACCACACAAAACAATCATGAACCTCAACGGCTCACCCAAGAAAACCACGGCCAGAAAAATAGTAACCACCGGACTCGTACCGATAAGAGCACTAGCACCGGAAACACCTATCCTCTTATACGAAATCATGGTAAAGAGACGCCCCACAAAGGACCCCAATACACCGGCCAAAGCAAACCAACCCAAAGCAATCATATTCAACTCCGGCACATCCCAGAGTAATAAACCCGTCAACACAAAGGCCTGGATACCGGTTAAAACCAGGTTCGCGGTATCCGGGTTACTATCCCTCATACCCCGAGTAGCCATCACACTACTAAGAGCCGTACAAACAGACGCAACAAGAGCAACCAACTCAGCCAACATACCAAATAGATAGAGAGATAAGAGAAAAAACTACCCATAGACAGCCACGCCAACTTATGAAACCCATTCTATGCCCTGAATTCTATGGATATTGTGGAATTTCTATATAAACGAGCCAACCCATACCTTTAGTCGTGACTGAAATAAACCCCAGGTTAATTGTATTCTTCAGTAAAAAGACCCGGCTACACAGAACCCCCTAGGAAGTAGAAGGAAACCCCTGAAACAGCCCTGTTCAGAAAAGATTCTACCCAAAACGGGCACCTATTCAACCCAATAAAGGCCCCCATTCTAGGTAAAGACGCAGCCCTAGGAAACATTGATGATAAATATTCTAGACGCCTTCATGAGACTGATAAATATGCGCGACAAGGTCAAAGTAGCCGTAGCCCAGATCAGCCCAGTCTACATGAACAAAGAAGCAACCATAGACAAGACCTGTAAAGCAATCGAGGAAGCAGGCAGAAACAACGCCGAGCTAATAGTCTTTAGCGAGACCCACATACCAGGCTATCCCTACTGGAGAGGCACAAACCCCATCAGTAAATGGAGCCAAAACCAGGTAGAATACATGAAAAACGCCATCAAGATCCCAGGACCAGAAACCGAGACATTGGGCGACGCCTGCAACTCAGCCAACGCCATCGCAGTAATAGGAGCCACAGAACAAAGCGACATCAAAGGCAGCAACACTCTCTACAACAGCATAGCAATCATAGACAAAGACGGAGCCCTACTAGGCCGCCGCAGAAAACTCATGCCCACCCACGGAGAACGCACAGTCTGGGGACAAGGAGACCGAGAAGACATCAAAGTATTCGACACAAGCATAGGCACCATAGGCGCAAGCATCTGCTACGAGCACCACATGACCCTCCTCAAAGCAGCCAACGCCTACCTAGGAGAAGAGATCCACTGCGCCCTCTGGGACGGCTACTGGGTGATGGACTGGCACCCAGGAGAGAAACGCCGCTACAAGCAGGGAGATGATTATCATCTATGCGACATCGAGTACGCCAGCAAGGAATACGCCATAGAGACCCAGACCTATGTCCTATCCGCGTGTCAGTATATACCAGACCAGGAGATGCCCGAGGACACACAGGACTTTAACATCGCATCCGGCGGATCAAGCATCATCAACCCAGCCGGCGTATACATAGAGAAACCAGTCTTCAACAAGGAGACCATACTCTACGCCGAACTCGACCAGGATGACCGGCGTCACACCAAAGCATACATAGACACCCTAGGCCACTACGCTAGATGGGATATCCTCAGACTGGACATACGAGGAACACCAAACCAGCCATTCACAGAACCACCCACCATCCCATACAGCAAGATAAAGAAAGCAGCCGAGAAACATCAAGTAGACCCCGATAAACTGGAGAAGATGATCAACGAGCTCCACTAATCATCATGAGTAGCAGTGACCCTTTGTAACTCCTCATCAGACGTATTAGGATCCCTAGATATGAAAGCCAGCACAGACGCCAGACCCATCCCAACCGACAGAAATAACAACGTCGCGTAATAACTCCCCGTCAAGTCCACAAACCAGCCACCAATCAACGGGAACAAGCCCCCACCCAGACCACCAGCCAGAGTAATAAAACCAAACAAGACAGTACTATGAGTCCTCCCAAAATAATCAGTCACGATAGCCGCATACTGCTCAGGAGCCCCACCGTAACTCAACCCATAGAGAACCGCCCAAGCATATAGAAGCGTAATATCAGCCGGTATCAAAGTAGCCACACCAAAAGCAACCGCCAACAAACAAGTGGTAGAAACAATAGTCCACTTCCGCCCAAAACGATCAGAAAACAACCCAAAGAGAAAACTCCCGACAGCGCTCATCACACCTATGATCCCAAAGGCCCCACTGGCCTGAACAGACGAGATCCCGATATTAATCATGTGAGGCACCACAAAAGTCATTATACTAATCACGCCACCGAGACAGAAGAAATAACTCAAAGCCACCAAACGGAAACTCCAGCTACCCGCGGCATCGCTCATCTCCCAGTCCTCCTTCACCGGGTTATCACTCATCCCCTCCGGAGGAGAATCAGCCCCATCAGGGTAGAGCCCCAGTTCCTCCGGATCCTCCCTCAAGAACACGTACCCCAAAAGACTCGTAGTACAGATCACCATAACACCCAAGAATAACATACTCGGCCGCCACCCCCACACAGGTATAACACGCGCAATCTGAGGAATAATCACCGCCTGCCCAGCCGCTACACCCACACTACTCCAACCCACAGTACTCCCACGACGCCGGTGAAAGAACTTACTCAACACCATGGTGGGAACCACATACAAAGCAGCACTACCCATAGCCGCTATTAACCCCCAGGAAACGTACAACTGCCACAAGGCAGTAATCTGACTGAGAACCACACCACCCCCACCCAGAAGCAAACCACCAAACAACACAGTCTTCCTAACACCAATCCTTCGAGCCAACTGACCCACAAGAGGCGCACTAAAAGCATAAACCCAGAAAAAGATAGTTACCCCACTAGCCGTCATAGCGTTAGTCCAACCAAACTCGTTCCGGATGGGCTCAAAGAAGATACCCACACTGTAACGAAGCCCATACATAAACATGTAAATCAAGAACGTAATAGCAAATATAACCCACCCATAATAGAAGGGCAACCGCCTCTCCCACCTCTCATTCATACCAGATTACCCCTCGGTTCACACTAAAAAAACCAACCATTTACAAAGGATAAAAAACTAACACACCATCAACTCAGAACCCGCAGAAACCCACCGAGGCACCACGATCCCACTAAACAAAGCTAACGATTCTGACTCAACAAGATCTCAAACGCCGTCGAGGCATCCTCCTCATGAATAATCAAACTGATCTCACCCTGACTAAAGAAAGCGTTAACCAGATGCACACCATGCCTAAACAAGAGATCGGTAAGCATAGCGATCCTGTCATAACGAGAAGACTCCTTCCCCAACTGGATATTCAACTCAGCAAAACCCTCCCGGATAACAGGATCATACTGCCACAAATCCTGCATAAACCCATGCATCTCCTGACTAGTAGTAATAATCTTCAAGCTCCCTTGATACTGATGTACCTTAATATTAGCCCCCCGCTTCTGAAGATCATGCAATAACTCCAGTATCGCGACCTGCTCACGTTGATCTGTCCCTATAGTAACATCCACGATATCAGTAACCAAGTTAAACCGGGCCCCAGATAAAGCGCTCTCAGGAGGACGCAGCTCATCCTTGCTCGCCTCCCTGCTAAAACGCATAATAGCTGTAACTATAGTGTTAGGATCCACCTCGTCACCCGCCATATCCTGGACCTCATCCCGGATATACCGGGCTACAGCACTATAGTTGATTACTTGCATTCGGAGACCCCTGTAGAGGTAAGGATTCTGGGTTATGATAACCCGTACCGCTTCCTGTACCGAGCTCCGTCTGCTTGACATCGTATCTTTGTTGTCCCTGCGGCATATAAAAATTTATGACATGTAGTTATAATTCATTCAAACAAGCCGCACCTTGTTAAAAACACTCATAAAATGTCAGAAATATAACATTTTGACATAATCTTTAAATATTGGGCAACTAGAGAAAACCACGATAAAATAAATGACATGGATAAGAGACGAAGACATAAACAAGATATTCGAACACCTACTCAAACAAATGAACACAAACAACACCAAATCATGGAGCTACGGCTACAGCATGACCACTGGACCAGACGGAAAACCAGTAATCCGTGAATGGGGAAACAAACCAGACCCAGACAACCTACTGAAACCACAACCATACGAACCAGACACACCAGAACCACTATCACAAGTAGACGTAGACATAGAAAACATGAAAGTACGTGTCATCGTAGAGATGCCTGGATTCACCCGAGAGCAAATCAATATAACCGGGAAAGAAGACGAACTCACATTATCAGCCAGTAACGAAGCTAAACAAATCGACACAGAGATACCCATCGACGCAAGGATAGACCCCAAATCAGCGAAAGCAACCTACAAGAACGGAATACTAGACATAACCATAGATCTACTGGAGCCCCAAAAAGACGGCAGCGTAGACATCCAAGTCAACTAAACCCAAGTTTTTTTCACTTTATAAAAAACCAAACAAATAATATAAGAGGAAATATAA
>CAZAQI010000043.1:0-16778 GCA_964487465.1 uncultured Candidatus Bathyarchaeia archaeon | reverse complement strand
GCTTTTTCGAGCCTCATTCCTTTTAGTTTATTACAGATTTCTCTTGCTGCTTTAGGCTTTATTCTGAGATCCCTGCCGCTGGCTATTGCGGTTGTTTCAGGGTCCAGCCCTTCTACTGAATATTTCCAAGATGGCATATACGCACCGTTCGCCTACCTTGAATCGCGTCTTAATATAAAAAGGTATATGTTTAGATAAGTACTCGATGAAGTTTGATAATGACTAGGTTAATGACGTCATTATTGTCTTTTTTATTAGTGAATTATATAAACTGGTCTTATTAAAAATAGATACATATTGCTATACATAAGCAACAAGATTTTATGACTATTGATTTGATATAAAAATATGAAGATATTTGAAAAGCTACTTTAGAGGAATATACATGCTACTTCGGGATGCACCGATTCCTGGTCTTCCGTGACGAACAGGTGTCATGCTAATGGCATATTCTCCTAGATAGTGACCTAGCATTTTCTCGTTAATTGAAATCTCCCTGAACTCTTGACCAGTGTAGCAATGAATTGTCTTTCCAAGCATCTCTGGCATAATAACCAGATCCCTTGCATGAGTTCTGACGGGTTTATCATCGTTTCTCCTGAGTTTCTCTAGTACTATTCTCTGTTCTTCGCTAAGTCCTCTTCTTAGACTTCTCCTCATTCTTGATGGGAGTAACTCTATGAATTCATCCATCGACATGGATTTTAGCTCTTCAACGGTCTTTCCCCGGTATTTAAAATCTTTAGGCATTATTATCACCTTAATGGAGACACGGGTTTTAAACCCTTAGCCTCTCCTCCTTTGTCTCTTTCCACTGTTACGAGATGCGATTAATCCAACTTTTGCTCCTGGAGGGGCATTTCTCCCAACCGTGGTTGATTTACCTGGTCTTCTGTGTCGTCCTCCACCATGCGGGTGCATAGCTGCTGGCATTTTAACACCGTGTGCAGTTGGGAACTTGTGTCCTTTAGCTTTTTTTGCATGGTGTTTTTCACCCGCAGTCATAAAGGGTTTTTCTTTTCGCCCTCCACCGCTAATGATTCCTATGCTTGCTCTTGCTTCGTTTTTTATTCTGATTGTTCTTTTACTTGGAAGCCTTACTGTTGTTTTGTCTCCGGTGTGTGCGATTACTGTTCCGAATGCTCCGCTTGCTTTTGCTATTTTCCCGCCGTCTCCTGGCCTCATTTCTATATTGCAGACCATGGTTCCTTCTGGTATATCTCCTACGGGTAGTACGTTTCCTAGTTTTAGTGGTGCATCTGGTCCTACTTGTATTTCTTGGTTTACTGAGGTTCCTTCGATGGCTGTTGTATAGTATCCTTTACCTGATTTGAATTCTATGTAAGCTAATGGTGCGCCTCGTCCTGGCTCATGTGTTAGTTCTTTTATGCATCCTTCTTTGAGTTCTCCTGTTTTTGCAGGGTATTTAGCTGGGGCTATCTTGTTCATTTTTGCGGCTTTGAATTGGTGTCCGCCGCGTCCTCGTCGTTGTACTCTTATTTTCTTTCCCATTTATTTCACCTACAGGATTCCTAGACGAATAGCAACATCTGATGCATCGAATTCGTCTTTGAGTCTTACGAAGGCTTTCTTTTCGCCTTGACTTGTGATTAACGTGTTTACGGTTGTGGCTTCTACTTCGTAGAGTTCTTGTACAGCTGCTTTGATGTCGTCCTTAGTTGCTCGGAGGTCAACTATGAATACGAGTTTATTTTCGTCTTCTATCATGTTGACGCTACGCTCTGTCATCATTGGGAATTTAATAACCTTATGTGCATCCATTACTTCATCCACACCTCGTCTAGTTGTTCTATAGCTGACTGAGTCCATATGATCAGTCTTCCTGGATGTGCTCCGGGTGCAAGCATCTCCGCGTTTAAAGTGTGTAGTTCTGTTACTTCTACACCGGGGATGTTTCTTGCGGCTAGTTTGATTCCTTTATCTTCTGCGATGACTATGAGGGGGCCTTTTCCTTTCCTGTGTTTTCGACCCCTCATTTTTCCTTTTCCAGCTCTTACGGTTCTCCGGTCTGCGCGTTCAACATCGCTCCAGATTTTCAGTGCTTTTAAGAAGTCTTGTACGTCCCGTGTTTTTTCTAAGGATTCTAGTTCATCGCTGACTACAATCGGCAGTTGTTCCACCTGTTGGACCTTGTGTCCACGTTTTTCTACGAGTTCCTTTACAGCTGTTGCTGCGATTCCCGACCTTATCGCGAGTCTTTTTTCTTTCTTGTTGATTCGCTTTACGATGTCTTTCTCAGAGAGGGGAGGGAAGGCTTGATGGCCGCCAACGATGCTTACACCGAAGGCTGCTCTGTTGCTTCCTTTGAGCCTTGGGACTCGGGCTATGCCGTGGCCTGTTCCGCGGGACTCTGCTGTCGTCCTCTTTCCTGCCATAGGGTCTCTGCCTTGTGGCTGGAACTTTGTGCTTTGGAGGGCGATTACCGCTCTTCTGATTACATCGTGCCTGACAGGTGTATCGAATACTTGGGGAATATCTACTTCGTCTGTGTTCTCGTTTTGGAGATTTATTACTGGTATTTTCACTGGGTGTCTCCTCCTTTCATCCATTCAGTGTGTAGATATGTTATCTGAGGTGCCTCTTCTGGATAGGATGGATCTCTTACTGGTTTCCTTATTTTGATCAATCGTTTCGCTGCTCCAGGTATGCTTCCCTTCAGAAGAAGGTAATCTCCGTTTACGAATCCATAGTTTTTGAACCCGCTTTTTGGGTTGATGCGTTCGTTGTCATTTCCCATTAGCATGATTCGTTTATTATATTCGGTTCTGTTATGGAAACCCATTTGTCCAGCCCTAGGTACTTGGGGCATCACCCTTCTAGGTACCCATGGGCCTATTGAGGCTACGCCTCTTTTTGTTTTCCTTGATTTGTGATGGCGTATTCTTATTCCCCATCGTTTTACTTCACCTTGGAATCCTTTGCCTTTTGTAACGCTTATGATATCTATTCCTTCTCCAGGGTTGAAGACATCGTTTATCGTTACTTCTTTTCCGAAAAGTTCTTTTGCATATATGATCTGGTCCTCGATGTTTCCTCCAGATATTGGGATCTCCATGAGGTCAGGTGCTTTCTGTGGTATACTAGCCATTTTTGGCTGTGTCGCCGCTATTATTCTTAATTCGGCTATCTTGTCCATATTTTCTTCGATTTGCTCGAACTTTTCATCTGGCCTAGGGTCTGTTGCGAAGGTGATTTTCCTGTGCAAGTCTCTTGGCTGGTTTTGCATCCAGGCCTCAGTTATGGCTTGTAGGCCGTCCTGAGTTTTTCTGTATGCCCTTACTGCAACTACCAGCAGGGGGGGAGTGTCGATTACGGTAGCGGCTGATTTTACCTCTTGACCGTATTCAGGAACTCTTCTTCTGTCTTCTATGTAGAACAGGTGAGTCATGCCTGCCTTGTAACCAGCGAAGCCAGCTAGCTGGGGTTCTCCCTCTAGTTTTGGCCAATAACTCACTCTACCCTTTGGATTTTTCGCTCTTTTGCGTGGTGAGTAGCTTAGTGAGCCTCGCTTTGGTGATCTTGTTCTTGGCATTTATGTGACACTCCTTGTTTAGAGCTACAAGGAATCAACATGGCTCACTTTTAAAGGATTCTCTGGTGTCTGTTTATGAGAAGTAATGGGGTGAATAGGTTTTTTTCTGGTGTGATGGCTTGTAGTTTTTTCGTTACAATACTGATTTTTATTATCTTAGTTAGGTGTGCTTAATTTTTAGAGACGTTCTGGATCGGGTTACTCTTTTCTGGTTGTGTTGCATTTCTGTATTGAATGCTATACGTTTCTATATAGCATTGATAGCGTTTTTGCCTTATTTCTCTGCTGGTCCGGGTAATTTCGAGGGTTTTTTGTTAAAAAAAGGCGTTATTTAGGTGGAAAGTTTATCCAACATCCTAGTTGTTATTATTTGATAGGTTCGTATACTTGGTCTCGTAGGAAATAGGCGAAGAGTACCCCGAATGTAGCTATTGCTGCTGCGGCTAAAAAGGGGGATGTGTTGAAATAATTCGAGTAAAAGTAGCTACTGATAATTGGGCCAACTGTGAAACCCAGTCTTACTCCTGTCATTCGTACCCCAAAGGCTACTCCTAGTAGATCACTAGGCACTGAGTCGCTGAGTAACGCTAGGGTTCCGGGCCAGGTCATGCTCCATAGTCCGAACATTATAGAGTTAGTTACAAGGAGAATCCTCCAGTCACTTACAAAGTACCAGAGAGCATAGAACAGGGGAATAAGAAAGACGCAGTATAATACAAATTTTTTTCTCCCATATTTATCGGCTAACTTTCCCGCTGGTATCTGTGTAATTAGATTCAGTATACTCTGTGCAGTGAAGAACCACCCTATTCTGAATGAGCTTAGCCCGAACTCCGATCCTAGGTATAGAGGTAGGATTAAATTGATACCGCCTAGGGCAGTAGTCATTAAGAAATGGAAACCAAAGAAAGATAACAAAGTGGGGAATACATCTGGCTTGAACATATCTCTAAAACCGGTCTTGGTCTTCTTCTCTTTGTATTTGAAAGATCGTTTAAGTTTTAGACCTGGAAGTATGCTGATCGCGTTTACAGCTGCTCCGAAAATAAACACCAGTCTCCAGCCAGTGGTTTCAATCAGATATCCACTAATAAGTGGGCTTACTATGCCGGCTATAGGCCATGCCATATTCATTAACCCAAATATCATTCCTCTGTTCTCAGACTGGGAGTAATCGGTAATCATAGCCATCCTAGCAGGTACAAATAATGCTCCCGCCGCACTGAATAAGATGTAGATGGGGGCTACTTGTTGCCATGTTTGCATTAGACTCAATAAAAATATTGCCACAGAGTTAATAACTGCACTTGAAATTAACAGTGTCTTTTTCCCTACACGGTCAATTAACAAGCCACTGGGTAGCATAAGTGATGTTGCTACTAGACTACCTAGACTGATTACTGTTGCATTCTGTATAGAAGATGCGCCTATTTCTTCAAGAAACAATGGGAACAGTGGGTTGATCAGCTGCATTGATGCGCCAAAAGCGATGTTAAGCATGAAGAGGTATGATAGATTCCTATTCAATCCCTTCGTCATGTTCCTTTTCTTCCATATTTTTCTCGGCGTATGGGCAGATATCTCTTAGAATACATGTGTCGTGATCTGGGTTGCGTGCTTTGCATACTTCACGGCCAAACTTGATCAAGGCTAAGTGTAGTTCCCTGAATCTATCAGGAGTGGCCGCATCCTGCCAAGCGGATCTTATTTCCTCATACCCTGCATTATCTTCCACGATCTCAAGTCTTTTGGCTATTCTCTCTATGTGTCGGTCAACAGGTACAACGCGACTGTTAGCTGAGAACATAAGAGATACATCCGCTGTCTTGGGGCCAACACCAGGTAATTCCATAAGCCTATCACGGGCTTCATTAAATGGATACTCGAACACGGTTTCAATATCTCCATCATATTTCTCCACTAATATCTCTGAAGTCTTCTTGAGATACTGAGTTTTCTGATTATACATGCCAGACGGTTTTATCGCCTTGATAATATCCTCCTTAGACGCCTCTGATATGCTATAAGGGTCTAACCCAATTTGTTCGGATAGTCTAGTGTACGCCTTTACTGTGTTGTTACTAGATGTATTTTGGCTTAAGATGGTCCTTACTAAGCTATTGAAGGGAGGTAGGTTTCGTGATGCTCTCATATCCGGGTATTCTTCAAGTATTCGATTGACGCTCTTCTCTGCTCGTCTAAATGGAGATAACTCCTCCACAGTGGGGGGATTCTCTTTCAAGTATTTCACACGTTTAGCTATCAGTCGTAATAGTTCTTGGAGGTTGGTCTTTTCATGAGCAGACACAGTCATCCATGGGATATCATATCTTTCTAACTCTAGTTCATCTTCAATCCTATCCCCCTTATCTGGAGCTTCATCCAGTTTATTAAAAACTAGGATAACTCTGCTTCTATCCACCCCTATTTGACGGAGTAAACGGATCCCCTCACTGATCTTCAAGTTTAACATAAGCATCGAGTCAGTTAGGTCAAAAAGAAGGATCACGATATCGCTACTCCTTATATCTAATAGGTTTAGCTTGAAGCTCTGTATTAACCGCGGATCTAGGTCAAGCATAAAACCGATGGTATCAATGAATAACACTGTCGTCTCGTAGTCGATGAAACGTCTCTGATATTTACTGCTAAGAGTGGTAAATGGTCTATTACTTACGGGCTTAGTATCCCCAGTAATCGTATTGAATAAACTAGTCTTACCCGCATTATAGAAACCGGCGATACAAATAACTGGAAATCCCAGCTCGTTTTTCCTCTTCCAGATACGCTGACTCTTCTCCTCCATAAGTTTATCTATCTCTTCATTAATTCGAGCCTGATTACGAGTAATTTCCCTCATCTTTCCATGGAAAGCATACTCCCCGCCAGCTCTGAAGAAGGGACGATCCTCCCTTAGATTAATGGATGCTTGTAACTTGTAAAAAGGCGCCTGTTTTTCAAGTCTAGCAGCTTGGATCTGTAATTTACTCAATGTATCTGAAGCCATCTGATCAAAAATCTCTAATGTTAACTCGTAACGGTCTATAACCTCACAGCTGAGAGCCATCATCAAGTTCAGTTTTTGACTGCTCCGTAAAATATTATAGAAGATAACTAGATTAGCATCTAGTCGTCTCTTCTTTTTCCTGACCTCTTTGACTTTGCCGCTGCCAATATGATATTTTGCGAATGGTCTGTATCTGCTTTGAACTACCTCGCCAACAACCTCTATCCCAAGGGACTCTACAAGGCTTCGTAGTTCATCCAGTTTTACACGATAAATTGTGTGGTCGTGTACATTGGTTTTGAGCATGCATATTATTGCTCTGGCTTCTTTGCCGTCTATGAGTAAGGGTTGTCGCTGCATAATTGAGAGACAGAATACATTGAGTGTTAAAAAGGAATTGATTTATAATTTATCAAGAATTTTGTTTTCTTATGGTATCAAGTTCATTCTTGGATACCCCCTGTTTTTCTAGAAACTCTAGGATTAACTCGGTCTTTGATCGCCAGTATTTCTCTCTATTTTGGTATTTTTTGGCTAACTCTGTTTTCAGTTTTTTATAGCGTTCAAAATCTTCATGGTTTTCGTGGAGATGCTTTCTAAGCAGTACGTGGTTTAGGTAGGGAAGGGAGTTAATGTGGCATAGGTATAGGTGGTGGGGATATTCTGGTGTATGATCTTGATCGAATACTTCTCTACCTGTTATTCCTAAATCACCGATATGTCTGTAACCTATCTTGGATAATCTCTTAACGATTTCAGGGAAATTTGACCAGTCATTGATAACAATATCCATATCTATTATTGGTTTGGCGCTCATTCCTTCAATGGATGTGCTCCCAATATGGATGATATCCACAACAAGTTCATTGATCTTAACCCATATGGGTTTTCTGAGCGTATTGAACCATAATTTCCATTCAGGGTTATAGGGGGCAACTTCAAGCGTCATATTTAATGCTATAAAGGGGTACTAGATATTCAAATTTTCTTTGATATTATCCAGAGACTCGATGGCATAAACACCTATAGTAGTCATTAATCGCCTTATTCTGTTTCTTAACCCTTTATCTATTTTAACGTCTTTATGTTCAAAGATTGAGGAGAATTTCTGATTCAAACATATACCTTCTGCATCATAATCTGTCAATATCAACACGCGATTGTATCTCGATGCAACTTGTTCTGCTAACTCATAGTCACCTAATCCTACATGAGCTAGGGTCTCTATTTCCGCTTGGCATCCAAAATTTCTTAACGCTTTGATATCTCTTGCACCTTCAACGATTATAACGTCCGCATAACAGTGGACCTCCTTGAGCAAAGAAGCCAGTTCATCCATTGCATTTTTTCGTTTTTGATTTATCTTCACAGAAGAACCTCATTTAACTAATATTAACGATAGATCATTTACATTGGTACCTGTTGGACCCGTGATTATAGCGTCCCCAAGTTCTCTAAAAAAACTATATGAGTCGTTTTTTTCTAAGCATGTAAGGGGATCTAAACCTAATTCATTTGAGCGTTTTATAGTGTTGCCATCAACTATGGCTCCCGCTGCGTCGGTTGGTCCATCTATTCCATCAGTTCCAAGGGTTGCGATAATACAATTCATTCCATTAAGTCTCATTGACGCTGCTAGGGCAAGTTCCTGGTTTCTACCCCCTACACCATCTCCAGTTACGGTTACTGTTGTCTCACCACCAATGATTATTACCGCTGGTTTTTCAAGAGGACGTTCGCGATTAACCACTTCTCTAGCTATGTCTGTTAATATCTCTCCAACTTGTCTGGCTTCTCCTTGAAAATAGGTTGAGAGAATCATTGAGTTGTATCCGAGTTCATCCGCTTTCTTTTTGGAAGCAGTGGCTGCAATGTTATTGTTGGCTATCAAAATATTGTGCACTTTGTCAAAAATGGGATCATCTATTTTCGGGGTTTCCCTTAGCATCCCGTTTACGCCCTGTTTAATTCTTAGTTGGATACTTTCAGGACTTTCTTCTATTAGCTTATATTTTTTTAGTACCTTCTGAGCATCATTGAAGGTTGATGTATCAGGAGCGGTTGGACCGGAAGCAATGATATCCAATGGATCACCGATCACGTCAGATAAGATCAGACTAATGACCATAGCAGGATAACAATGACGAGCAAGTTGGCCACCTTTGAACGAGGATAAATGTTTCCTAACAGCGTTCAATTCATTAATGGTTGCACCAGCTCTGAGAAGTCTCTGCGTGATTTTCTGAAGATCAGCTAGACTTATGTTTTCAGTAGGCATGGGCATTAGGGCTGAGCCACCCCCAGATATTAAAGAAATCACTAAATCAGTCTCATTGAGTCCTTGGGTTAATTGTAACATTTCTCTAACTCCCATTACACCTGACTCAGAAGGAATAGGGTGAGTCGATCCATTAAGAGAAATGTATTCCAACGAGACTGAGTTCTCAGACCCTTCTAATACATTAACCATCCCCGAGTCTATGCGATCACCAAGAAGGTTTTCAATAGCTAACGCCATCAAACCCCCCGCCTTACCCCCGCCGACAACAATGATCTTGTTTACTTCACGAAGATCAATTGACCCCCCCTCAAAGGATAAACGCTTCCCATCAAGAGATAACGCGTTATAGATGCCCTTCTCGGGATCTACAGCCTTAAGGGCTGCCTCAAAAATATCACATACATCATATCGAGGCAATTTATATGTATTTAATCCATTCTTAACTAACTGAGATCTATTCTTAATCAAACATAACCCTCGGTTAACCTAGAATAGGGTATGAAAATGTTGGATAAAAATTGTGGAGGTTACTCCCTAATTATGTACTCATTTGCCCTCGGTGGATTAGGATCCATACCTTTTCTCTCACGGACCTTCTGCACGATATCAGGTAACATGTTATCAGGAACAGCTGCATAATGATCAAAGGTCATCTGCCAAAAGGCAGTACCGCTAGTAGCTGCACGCATCTCCTGACTGATACCCAATGACTCGGCAACGGGAATAGTTCCCTTGATGTTAACTATGGGTCCTTCCTGCTCTACGTCTCTGATGCTTCCACGCTTACTGCTCAGTAGACCGGTTACGTTACCCATCTCGGATGCTGGAACACGTACTTGGATTACGCTGATAGGTTCAAGTAGTGTTGGATTACCGCTTAGTATACCAGCGAAAAGTGCTTGTCTTACTGCTGGCATCATTTGGGCTGGTCCACGGTGAACAGGGTCCTCGTGCAGCTTGATGTCAACCATATCAACCATTAGGCCTCTGACTGCTTCACCAGCCAGCGGTCCATCGTTTAGCGCCCAGTGGAAGCCTCCGCTAATATGCTGTTTTACTTCCCTGAGTCCTTGGATACCAGTGGTGGTGTCGATCATCATATTGGCATTCTCGTTGATGGCGAAAACCTGTCTGGCTTCACGTGTAGTCCATCCTGCTTGTTCCTTTAGGACTTCTTCCATCTGTGAAGAACTTGTGATCTCGCTGATCTCGCCCTGCTTGATTAGTTCAATTATCACTGGGTCAAGGGGTCTAAACTTGAAGAAGACCCTGTTATGTTTATTTGGGCTTTTACCCATGAAAGGTCCAACTTCTGCCCTGATTGTCTCTCGGTATACTACTGTTGGTTCGCTCTGGACGATATCTAGTCCATACTGGGTCTTGAGGTCTTTGACTGCGATCTCTAGGTGTAGCTCACCCATACCGGCCATCAGGTATTCGCCTGTCTCTTGGTTAATCGTTGTGACTAAGTTGGGATCCTGGATGCTCATCTTCTGCATGGCATCAATTAATTTGGGTAGATCGGTAGGTCTCTTTGGCTCAACCGCGACGGTTAAAACGGGGTCTGAGACATATTTAATCGACTCAAAAGGTATTGCCTCATCTATTAATTCATCTCCGACAATTGTCTCGCCTGAGCGTGCGTCTGTCAAACCCATCAATGCAACGATATTACCTGCGGGTATCTCGTCTACGATCTCACGGTATGCACCCATATAGATGCTTACCTGCTGAGCCTTAGCGGATAGATCTGCTCCAACCAAGTTCAGGTTGTCGCCTTTCTTTATGGTTCCGCTGAAGACCCTGCCCGTACTTATCACTCCTGCTTGTGGATCGATGATAACGTTGCTGATGCAGATAACCAGGGGGCCATCTGGATCAACAGCCATCATACTCTTACCCATCCTGCTATCCGGGTCACCCTTCCATATTTTCTTGATCCTTTCAGGCTGATGCTGATCTGGGTTGGGTATCTTATGAACAGCCATACCTAGAATAGCTTCGCTCAGTGGTAGCATTTCCTGAAGTGTCTCGAGCTCATCATTTTTGTACATCTCGATAATCTTGGGGAGCGTCAACCCTCTTTCCGCTAACATGGGTAATGTGAACCCCCAACGGTCTAGGGCTGAGCCGAAAGCTACTTCGCCATCTCCAGCGTTAACTGTCCATTTGTTTCGGATCTCCGGTGATCCGTAAGTTTGAACTATTTCGTTGAATTTTCTGATTATCCTTAAAAGTTTCTCTTGTATGGCATCAGGATCCATCTTCAGCTCTTTGATGAGCCTATCGAACTTGTTGATATAACAGACTGGTTTAACATGCTCGTCTAGGGCTACCCTTAGTCTGACCTCTGTCATGATCTGGAACTCTTCGACTGCGTCAACCAATAGTACACAGCCATCTAAGGCCCTCATAGCACGTGTAACCTTTCCACTGAAATCAACGTGGCCAGGTGTATCTATGAGGTTGATAACATATTGTTCTCCTTTTTCCTCGTATAGGAGGCTTATGTTCGCTGTCTTGATTGTAATCCCTCTTCTTTGCTCCTCTTCTAAAAAGTCGAGGGCTCTGGCTTCTCCAGCTCTTGTAGGGGCCATTAAGCCAGCCATTGCAAGGAGGCTGTCACTCATGGTAGTCTTGCCGTGATCAATGTGGGCAATGATACCAATATTACGGACCCTCTCCTTGTTATGCATTAGTTTGAGTATTTCTTCGGTTTGCTTGAATCGTGGCATAAAGATCTAGTCCCTTTATTCTAATTTGATATAGACAGAAGCAGGAGTCTTTTAAACCCTTTCTTAAATGTATGTTCAGATTCAATTTATCATAGTTACTATATATGGTAAAGGCTTAGATAATTACACCGTGTTGAGATAAATACAGTAAAGGCGGACATTAACCACACCAGTCCATTATGATACGGGCAGTAACCTTAATTCCCCTAATATAGTCGTCTATGTCAACCCATTCCTCGTAACCACCTGTTGTGGATAGATCGCCAGCCAATGGACCATAACCCACGTTAGGGATATCGCTAATCAAAACTGGAGTTCTCAGATCGCTCTTAGAATAAAGAGGGTTACTAAATGGTCTTTCGCCTGTAACGTCCTCTATAGCGTCACTCACTATCTCAACAATTGGTAGATCTAACGGTATCTCAACTCCTTGGGTTCCCTGAATCCAATCAAGTCTCAACGGATGTTCATTTAACCATGGGTCCGCCTCTGAGGTTTTTGAGATAAAGTCTTCGATCTTCTCCACAAGTTCATCAATATCTTCATGTGGTGGAAAGGTTAATCCAACGCCTATCGTGCACGTTGAGGGTATATTAGTAAGATTGTTTGGTTCACTTGCGTTAATATATGTGATTAGTAAATTTGTACCTCTTCCCACTTCCTTGTTAAGTGGTTCATATCTAATGGTTCTAACTCGTTCCTCGTTGAGCCTCTTTAATGCATCTATCACGTATAACGCCTTATCAATGGGATTAACACCGAGATGATTGAAAGTTACTTGAACAAACTCTGTTTTAGGAGGCTTTACTCCCTCAATAGTTATCCTGAATTTTAATAAACCCGAGGTCATGGTCTTTATCTCCTTTAACCCTAGTTCAGATTCCGCCGGGTGAAGATACAAAGCCGCATCAGCACTGTAACCCTTTCGTAATAGAGCTGCTATCCCCCAAGCATTTCTCTTGGCAGAGGCGCTTAAAAGATAAATATCACCACGAGGCTTATACCCCACATTATTTAACGCTTGTACTGCTTCAATCATCATACATATGCCTGTTAGATCGTCTGCAACTGCCCAGCCATATAGTCTTTTATCATCAATTACTCCTTCATGGAGTGGAATACTCCAACCTTCAGGGTTTATTGGGTCTGCGTCAGGATGGGTAATTAACATTATGCTTTTCCCTTCTCCGGTTCCCTTAATCTTACCGATAATATGGATTCGTTTAGTCATGTCGATTGCTTCTTCTACTGCAAACTCTTTGTTTAACTGTATTGTGGTTGGTAAGAGTTCTAAGTATTCTACTTCGCAACCTATTTTTTCAAAAAATTGAGCTATTTTATCCTGTAGTTCTTTCTCACCCTTTGGATAAAGCTTCACTAGTTCTCTTAGACGTTTTATCGATCTGTCCCTTTTTTCATCTATCTCTGAATAAACCCGGTTAAAATTCATGGCAAAGAAAAGGTGGATCTAGTTATTGTAGTTTTTGAAAAGGTGAAGATTATTCTTCGTCTTCTTTCTCTTCCTCTGGCTCGATTACGGTACAGATCTCATTCTCGCTCCATAACACATTGTCTATGCTTATAGTTGCGATAGCGGTACTGTATTCGGCGATTATTCTCAGGTCCCATGAGATCTCATTGACATAGGCTGCGAGTTCTGAGTCATGGTGTTCCTGAAACTCTTTTAACAACATGTCTTCTTCTCGTCCAACTGCTTCATAAAGGTCTACGGCATCACTGGATAGCTGTATATCGTTTTCAAACATGCTCTTCATGGCTTGATCAAACATGGTGAAAACCACTAAGCCTATCTGAGTTAGTCTCTCAAAGAGTTCTTCGTCTTCATCTTCTCTTAACTCTTCTATAGCTAACACGTTCTTTGCAATCGCATATAGCCTATCCCCAATCATTTCAAGATACCATCCCACTAGGTTATTATCTACAACCTCCATGGGTTCAACGATTCCAATCGCTTCACTGACTGACCTTGATTGTTGTGCGGAAGAGAGTAATCTGGTTAGTAGCCAGAAAATAGTGTCTGCTTCATGCTCCCTTGCTATGGCGTCTTTTGCTAATTCCATATCTCGGTCAATTAAGGCGTCCATACTCTCCTTGAACATAATACTGGTAATTACATAGAGACGGCGTATGACTGTTTCAATGGGAAAATTCTTTGGGTTGACGCTGCATTGGAGCAATAAGTGTCTGTCACTTTCCTCTATAATACCTATACCAAGAAGTTTCTGTGTTACCTCTCGTATTGATTCTATTTGCTCTCTCATCAAACGACGCTCGGACTCAACACGGATTAGATTTCTTCCCAGCACATAGTTTCCGACAATAACTCTTGCTAATACTTTAGCAGTATCACATTTATCGACATTTACAACGTATATGCTTTTATCTTCATTCTGCTTGGGTTCCGGAGTGACTCTCAGTGCTCCATCGTTTTCTTCTGATAGAAATAGAACGTCACCTTTTTTGACACCTGTTTTCTTTGCCCAGTTCATGGGGAGAGAAACAGATAGAGTCGAGTATCCAACTTTTTGGACTTTTCTAGGCTCCATATAATTCACCAATTAAATCATAATTTATCCTAAATACAGTTCTCAACCCCACTTCAGTAGGGTAGTAACAATTGAATGTATTTATGGTCATTACTCGTCCTGTATGCTAATTGCTCGCATATAAACATAGTCTTTTGTAATTACTGAGGTTAGTTATTTAAAAACAGGCCCTGATCCAAGTAAATTAGGGAAACTTGGAAGATAAACTCTAGCGTATATAGCTAAAACAAGTAATATGATTGATACAAATAGGACAACGTAATCTAGATTATTCATTTCCAACTCGTATAGGTTAGTACGATCATTCGTGGCCCCAAACGCTCTAGACTCCATCGCCTCAGCTAGTTCAAGACTACGTCTAATACTGTTAATAATCAAAGGTAGTAGAATAGGAATATAGTTTTTTATCCGGGTCAAGAAATTTCCCTTGTCCAGCTCTAATCCTCTGGATCTTTGGGCATCCATTATGGTCTGGGCTTCATCAGCTAAAACAGGTACAAAACGGATAGCAGTGATAAATGCGAAGTTAAACTCGTAGGGTATTCTTGCTTTTTCCAGTGCTAAACTGAGCTTATCGGGGGATGTGGTAATAAAGAATAGACTGAAACTTGTTACTAGTACAATGAATCTCATGGTTAACGCTATGCTGTACTCTACAAGATCCCAAGTTAGCGCTCCACTTCTAAAATAGTAAAAGCTGATCATATTGGTGACAAATATAAATAATGCAATAAAACCAGCGCCTTTTATGCTCTTTAGCCACTCGTTGAATACTTTGGCTATAATAACTAGAGGAATCTGAACGATGAAAACTAGAAACAGGGGAACAATGTCTAGGAACATTACTGAGACGCTGAAAAATATCAGAGTTAGAAGAAACTTTACCCTGGGATCCATATTGTGGATAACTGTATCTCCACGACTGAAGCGAAGACTCTCTAATAGACTCATTTTGAGGGCTCCCTCAATCTTCTGTACAATATATCATAGGCTTCATCTATATCTACAACATCTTCGGGGAAGCCGTGTTCACATAGTTTTGAAAATAAACGAGTGATCTCAGGCTGAGCGACACTACAGATTTCCAGAGCTTTTTTATTCATCATTATCTCTTTGGTGGTTCCTTCGGTCACGACTCTTCCTCCCGTCATCAACACGATGTGTGGTTGGCTTTCAGCCACGAATTCCACATCATGTGTGACGATAACTACTGTTTTTCCTTGGGTTCTGAGCTGCATTAGGAAGTGACGTAGTTTCTCTTTTTGTCCATAGTCTTGACCAATAGTGGGTTCATCAAGTACAAGGACATCTGGATCCCATGCAAGTACAGATGCAAGTGCGACTCTTTTTCTCTCACCACCGCTTAATGTGAATGGGCTTTTATCTTTGTATTTCTGTATATCGAGAAGATTAAGAGCCCAGTTTACACGTTTATCGATAAGAGACTCTTTAACTCCAAAGTTATGCAATGCAAAACTGATCTCTTTTTCTACGGTTTCCTCGAATAATTGATCATCTGGGTTCTGGAAGACTAAACCAATTTTCCTCGCTAGTTGAGCTACGCTCTTATTCGCGATGTTTTTTCCATCGAAAAATACTTCCCCTTCTTCTGGTCTCAACAATCCATTAAAATGTTTGACTAGCGTTGTTTTTCCTGCCCCGTTTTCCCCCATTATTGCCACGTAGTCACCGGCGTTTATCGTGAGATCCACTTCTTTTAGTGCCTGTACGTTACCAGGGTAAGTGAAACTCAGTTTACTTGTTTCTATCAAGGGCTTATGATGATGTTCTCCTGATATTTCGAAAAATTCTTGTTGTTGTTTTTTTGTTACAGTTTTTCTCTGAGGTAGTTTATTGAGTATTGATTGATAGAACTGTTCAGCAGTAACAGGAAGAGGGTTAAAGTTATTCATGTTTTTGAAGCGTGAGGCTAGTGTTAATATTCGTGGGATCCCCACGCCTAGAAGACGTGTGTCCTCATCCGACAAAACGGTAATCGGCCCCCCGTCACTACGTATCTCGCCTTCATCAAAAACAATAATTCTATCAACGTATTTCGATGCGATATCTATCCTATGTTCAATGATTATTACGGTTATATTCAATTCCTTGTTCAGTTGATCCAGTACTGTGAATATGTGTTCTGCTCCAACAGGGTCAAGAAAGGAAGTGGGTTCATCCATTACCACTATCATAGGATGCATAGCCAGTACAGAAGCGATGGTGAGTCTCTGTTTTTGCCCCCCTGATAATTCATGTGTGGCTCGTTGACGGAGGTGCTGTATACCGGTTACATCTGCAGCCCAGTTAATCTCCTTGTACATTTCCTGTTTAGATTTTCCAAGATTTTCCAGCCCAAAAGCTAAGTCCTTCTCGACGGTTAAAGCGAATATTTGATTATCTGGGTTCTGGAAGATCAAGCCAACATGCTGAGCTAGCTCAGTAGTAGTATGATCAGCGGTATTCAGACCGTTTATGATAACTTTACCCTCAATTTTACCGTTGTAAAAGTTTGGGATCAATCCATTTAGAGTCCTACAGAAGGTTGTCTTACCACAGCCACTTGGGCCAGTTAATAGTATGAATTCGCCTTGGTCGATGGCATCGGGCGCGTGGAAACGGACGGGATCTCGGC
>CAZAQI010000042.1:0-16846 GCA_964487465.1 uncultured Candidatus Bathyarchaeia archaeon | reverse complement strand
AGTTCTTCGAAACCATCGAGCGTTCCTAGTTTTAAGGGGAACACTCCTCTATGATCACCGAGGCAGCTGTAATAGGAGCCGGCCCAGCCGGTCTCCTTGCTGCCGAGGAGATAGCCAGACAAGGTTTTAGTGTAGATATTTTTGAGGAGCATAGAAGGGTAGGTTATCCTGTTCATTGCGCGGGTATGGTGAGTGTAGAGGGTTTTGATAGACTTGGGGTTATGCCTGATCCTGTGTTTCATCAAAACACGGTGTATGGTGGACGTGTTTTCTCTCCTGATGGAAACTTTATAACCATTAGGGATCAGAAGCCAAGAGCCTATATTATTGACAGAGGCAGATTTGATTCTTTTCTCGCTGAGAGAGCTGTAAAAAGGGGGGTAAGGATAAACACGGGGAAGAGAGTGAATAGAATAGATTTCAAGGAGGGTAGAGCCCATAAATTAGTGATGGATGACTCAGAGATACAGGCAGAGATATTTATTGACGCTGAGGGTGCGAAGGGTCGAGTTTTATCCCGTTCCGGAGTGGACACTTGTCAAGAAAGTATCCTTAACGGGTTTAATGTGGAGATGAATGTTGATTACGTTGAATCAGATATGGTTGAAGTCTGGTTTGATAACGAGGTTGCTAAAGACTTTTTCACATGGGTTATCCCACTAGGCGAGAACAAGGTTAGATGCGGACTGGGTACATCTAGACCAGATGGTGCGAGGTCGCTCATTAAATTCGTTGAGAAAAGATTCGGTGAAAAACCGGATAACGTTATCCATAGCGGACTCCTTTGCACGGGGGGACCTGTGAAGAAAACAGTGTACCCTAGGTTAATGCTTGTCGGGGATGTGGCTGGACAAGTGAAACCAACAACGGGGGGAGGATTGGTAATAGGGGGGTTATGCGCCCAGATGGCTGGCAGAATAGCTGCTAAGGCAGTAAGATATGAAGAACATGATCTTGGAGAATATGAGTCCAAGTGGCGTAAATCCTACGACTCAGAACTCCAGAGCATGCTTTATTTACGTAGACTCCTTAACCATTTGAATAATGAACGGATGAACCGGTTATTCCATATAGCTATAGAAGAGAATCTGGAGAAAAAATTCACAAAGTTGGTTGAGGAGGGGGATATGGATATGCAGGCGGGGGTCATTAAAAGGGGCTTGAGGGATCCCTTGATTATTGGAGCATTAATGAGGACAGTTGGGCGCCTAGCTTTATCCGAGTTGTTCTCCGTATTCAAGTTAAGATAAACGAGTGAAACGTTGAGCTTATTTTTCTTTAAGGTCTATACTGGTGTCTATTCGGTTTATGGTTTTCTCGATGCTTGATGGAACTATTTTCAGGGTTATAGCTTTCTTTGGGCAGACTTCAACGCATCTTCCACATCCCCTGCACACATCGGATATTATTGCGCATCCATTAACTAGCTTAATTGAATCCACGAAACAAGTTTCAACACAGGCTCCACAGCCAGTGCATTCACTCGAGACCCGGATCTCTATTCCCGGCATGGCTGTGATCTTGTTGCTGATATGATCCCCTAAGCTGGGTAGCATCTTCCAGAGACAGCAACAGGGGCAGCAGTTGCAGACAGTTAATAACTTCTCGTCTGGCCCTGTATCGAGCCACACAGCGTCAAGCTTATTCCGTCCAATGAGGTGAACGAGTCCGGCTTCGCGTGCTCTCATCACATGTTGATGAGCTTCCCTAGGTGTCACAAGTCTGCCCAGTCTCGAGTCTATTTTTGCTGCCGCTTCACCCATGAATAGACAGCCTAGGTCGATGGGGTAGTCGTTACACTGGTTGCTGTCCCGGCATATGCAGAAATCCATTATGAAGTGGGTGTTTGCTTCATCAATGAAGCGGTGAACTATCTGGCTTGGTAGTACCGTGTTCGTGTATGAGATTTTCTGGTTAATCGCTAATACTACATTATCTTTCGGGAGGTATATCATGTCATCCTTATCGAAGAACATCCAGTCCATTATATTACCAAGGAGGGGGAGACGTGAGAGCCTTGCATAGAAGAATCTATGCTTGAAATTCTTTTTTATAAGGTCAATGACCCAGAGGGGAAGCATGAGGATTATAATAATAGATATGAGATAAAAATTGGTTTAATGCTCTCGTCTACGAGATAGCAGAGCCATGGTGATGAGAGAACCCAGTGCAACGCCTGCTACTGGGAACCCGGGTATCCCGCCGCCCTCAGAGACTTTAACGTCAAAGGTCTGGCTTCCACCATCAGTAAAGGTCCATCCTTGCGGAGTCTCGAAAACAATGTCAGCACCCAGAGTGTAGTCTCTCTCGTTCTCAGGGGCGTAGATGTCGAAGGTGTATGTCCCTGACAGGTCGCCTTCTCCCTGATCCTCATAGTCGATGATGAGTTCATCGGTCTCACGGTTGGTGATGCCGACGGCAAAGGTGGTCATTGTGGGGAAGCTAATATCGACGTCAACGGTCACTGTAAATAACTCGCCGGGCTTCACTGAGGAGGGCGAGTCAACATCTGTAACCCACGCATTGTACGCGTTGCTTCCAGTGGAGCCAACCTGTACATAGAGGTAATACTCCTCGAATCCAGTGCTTGAGGACTGCCAACCATCCTCTTCATAGAAGACATCGACGATATACTCGTATACGCCGTTGGTTGGTGGCGCGGTGAAGGATAATGTTACATTTGATACACCAGAGCCTTCAACTGTTAGAAGTTCTTCTAACACGTATTCCTCTAGAGTGGTATCATAGACACCGGGACTTACATCATAGCTTGCTGGGAGATCCCATGTTAATTCAATTGTAAGGATAACGGTTTCACCTGGATTGTACTGATTTTTATCGGTCCAGACGCCGTAGATTCCTACTTCTTTGGTCTGGGCGTTAACGGGTATTACTAGGATCGATGAAAGGGCTAGTAATGTGATTAAAAATTTACTTAATCTATTCATAGCCGGTAGAATACTGGGGGGTATTCAAAGGTTCTTGTTTCAATAATAAGTCAAAGCATTAAACCAATCAGAGAAAAAAAGGATACACAGTCAAAGAGGGATAAATAATCACCTAGACTCGTTCAACCCCCTGAGAACTTGTCAATGTTTAAATAATACTCCGGAGGGATAGTTGGTGATTTAAGAAATGGCGACATGCATATCATGCGGAAGAAAGATCACACCAGAGGAGAAAGCTGTTAAATTCCATTGCCCAAGCTGTGGAGCGGTAACCCTCTGGAGATGTGAGAAATGCAGGTTATTCGGGCGTCAATACAAGTGCCCGGCTTGTGGACATACTGGACCTTAATTCCTCTAATCAAGTAATACCCTAGAACAGCAAATGATTAGTACTGTTTTTATACAGTAAACATTAGATGTTTATGGATAATAGAATCTACATAGGTTTAACTTTTATCGGTTTCCTCTAGCTTTACAGTTTATTCATATTGTTCCTAAGGGAAGACTGAATGATGTTTCTTTGATTATTCAGAAGATTACTGTTTATCGCCTCAATGCTTTTGCTTAGCTAGATGTACTAGTAACGGCGGCAGCGGTGATGGTTACTGTGTTTGATGAGAGAGGACATAGACAACTAGTAATAAGCTTCATTAATCATCTATCCCTTCCGCGGATCACTCTTCATAATAGCTATATCTACGTAATTAGCTGCGAGAGTTTTTATCTCCCCAGCCACTCGTTTAGACCAATTCTAGGTGAGAATTAGAGTGATGGAGATTGATTTTGGAAGATACCCACTATACGAGGAGTTAGTGGAGATAATGCAACAGATTCATGGTGAATATCCGTGGTTAACCAAGTTATACAGTATTGGGAAAACACTTCAGGGACGAGACCTGTGGACAATGGAGCTAACCAATCAGGAGACGGGGGAGGGAGATAAAAAACCCGGTCTCTGGATAGATGGAAATACCCACAGCAGCGAGCCCACGGGGACAAATGTCTGCCTCAAGACGATCTGGCATCTTTTAACAAATTACGGTGAGGACGAGTTGGTGACCGAGATCATGGATAACCGCGTGATCTATGTGCTACCACGGGTAAACCCTGATGGCGCTGAGATATTTCTAACACAGCCATACCACTACACCAGTGGAGGAATACCGAACCCCGAGTTTGAAGACGGAGAAGGCCACTACGAGGAAGATGTTAATGGAAATGGTTACTCTGCATTTATGCGGTGGAAGGACCATGAGGGAGACTACAAGAAATCCCGGAAGGACTCTAGATTGATGATCAAGAGAGAGCCTGAGGATACACTGGAAGAGGATGGCCCATTCTACAAGGTGCTACGTGAAGGCTTGTTCCTTAAATGGAAACCAGGTAAAGAGATCACTATGGCGCCCAGAATGTTCCTAGGTGGAAGTAATAGAAACTTCCCCGCTTACTGGGCTCCCGGTGGGTTACCATTAGGAGGTTCAGGTCCATTCCCCCTCTGGGAACGTGAACCAAGGGCGATAGCTGACTTCTGGGCAGATCACCCTAACCTGAGTGGGATGCACACCTACCATACAAGTGGTGGTTTAATACTCAGGGAAGCCAATGCTCACCCAGACACATGGTTTCAAGAAGAGGGCTGTGAAGCTGATCTTGAGGTCTATAAGGTGCTGGGAGAGATCGGTGAGGAGCTAACCGAGTACCCTTGCATCAGTATTTACGATGAATTCACCTTCGAGGATGATAGACCATTCAGGCGTGGATGTGCCACAAGCTTCTTCTACGAACACCTTGGAGCCTTCGTGTTTAGCACAGAGCTCTGGGACTGGCCGTGGATGATCGGGTTGGATCATTTCAGGGAACGTGGCGGAGTGGATTTTGACTGGGCAAGACTCAGTGAGGATGAACAACTAAAAGAACTAGAGTGGATCGATGAGAACTATCCTGAGGGGTTCTTGGACTGGACACCCTATGAACACCCCCAGCTTGGACCAGTGGAGATCGGGGGCGTGGAGCGAAAACATACCCGCAGGAACCCCCCACCCGGTGAATGGCTAGAGTACGAAGTGGATAAATGTCTCATGTTCGCCATCAGACACGCGGCGTTACTACCTTTACTTAGGGTAAAAGACGCTAAGGTGGAGAAGATAGCTGACCAAATCTTCAAGATATCGGCTCAGATAGCAAACACAGGTTATATGTCAACCAATGTAACCCAGATGGCTGTGAAGATCAAGGCGGCAAAACCGGTGCTAGCCGAAATAAAGCTACAAGAGGGGGCGGAACTGGTTACAGGTCACAAGAAAGTGGATCTGGGACACCTTGAGGGACGGAGCGCTAAACTCCTATTACCACGAGTGATTGGGGCTGATGTGGTTGATAAGACGAAGAGCAGCGTGGAGTGGGTTATCAAGACGAAATTAGATGAGCCTATTGAAGCAGTCATTGAGGCACGGTGCCCAAGGGCTGGAACCCATCGCCAGAGGGTAATACTTCAATAATCACCAATCTATCCTTTCACCCATGAACTCGAAGAAGATTACCGGGAGATATCTCCTATTCTATTTTGCATCGTTACTATTCTTCTATGAGTTATTCATGATAATCCCCAGTACATGGATCGAAATCTTAACAGCACGGATAAGCTCAGAGACATTAAACTTACTGGGGTTTACCTCTGAATATGGACTAAGATCAAGGATGGTCTGGATGACTTTAACAGGTGGCGCTAGAGAAGTGGAGGTTTATATAATCCGTGAATGCACAGCGTTTCACGTGTGGGGCATATTAATGGGTTTGATAGTTCCCCTGAAGCTACCTGACTGGGGAAGGAAGACGAAGGCGATAATATTCGGTGGAACACTGGTGTTCCTGATGAACATCACAAGGATAATGCTTACAGTCTATCTTACAGGTTATGATGTTCCTCCGTTAAGCTGGTTCTTCACCAATCCCACGGTTGAGACTTATCATTACCCGGTTAGCTTCGCCTACGGTGTGATAGGTATAATGATAGTTATTTCATTGATTAACTCATATATTTTACCGGAGCTGGGCGAGTTTCTACTGGTTCTACCTGACGCAGTTATAACTAATACTCGTAAAATCTTCAAAAAATAGTTATTTGAAGAAAGGGGATAACTCGTTAACGTCATCCAGTGTCTCCAAATCCTCCACTATGGATACTATCTTCTCCACTTTATCCATGGATAGATGCATTGAGGCGAATACAGTGAACTTCTCCTTGATGAAGCTATTGGGAATACGGGGCTTATCCTCTTCATATAGTTCATAGTGTTCACCGTTCTTTGTGAATATCTCTACCCTTGTACCGATCTTGGTGGGAAAAACTACGTCGATCTCGGGATCCGTATATACCTCAGTCTTCTTACCTAGCTCGACTACTCGGGGATCATCATAGCACTCGAAGAACTCTTTCATGAATACTTGTTCCTCGACTAGGGCTATAGCTACAGCTACAGCCGGGTGATTCTGGGCGTGCAGTGGTGTTTTCGCTGTCTTTAACTGGTTCTCAGCTGTGATATGGTTTAACCCGATACGTATCTTCTCTATCTCATCGATTTCTATACTATGTTTTTCCTGTAGTTCTTGAGCCATACGGATTGGGGGACAGAGTTCATGGCAGCATGCATAGGGTTTGAACTTGCATTTCAGTATCTTATAATCAGAACCCAAGCCCTCGGTAAGTCGAGCCAGAGCATAGTTTTCAGCGTGAGTGGCTAGTAACCCGTATTTACCCTCGAAAACCGTGGATGGGCCAGTATAGCCTTCAAGGGCTAGTAGAGCCGCTAGTAACCCATTCATGGCGGCTTTACCAGCGTGTAGACGCTTGCTCATATCCCCGGCGGATAACCATTCATCTAACCCTGCTGCCTGGGTACCCGCCAACCCAAAGGCATTTACCAATTGCTCTTCGCTTAACCCGAGTATCTTACCTGCTGCAGCTGCTGCGCCTATGGTTCCGACCACGCCGGTTGCGTGGAAGCCACGATCCCTTAGCCCGGGGTAAACAGCGCTGTCCACTCGACAGCTTACCTCATAGCCTGCTACTAGTCCAGTGATTAGTTCTTCTCCGCTGGCTCCTGTAGCTTCCGCTGCTGCTAGTGCTGCGGGTATAATACAGGCTCCGGGGTGAGCCCAACTGGGTCGCGCACCTGAGTCATCGGCATCGATTCCATGCGCCATGGTGCCGTTTGCCAGCGCAGCCATTATCATAGGGTACTTTTTCTCTTCTCCTAGGATTGTGGATTCTGGTGTTCCTTTCATCTGTTTAGCTATATTGATGACCATTCTGCTCCAGGGCAGTTCATGTGCACCAAGTATGTTCCCTAGGGCGTCCAGTAGATGCATCTGGGTTTTTTCCACTACTTCCGGGGATAGGTCACTGTATTTGAGGCTGGATATGTATTCCGAGTATATCCGCGAGTATTCTACCATGTTGATACACTGTTCTAGGACATGAGGCACCTAAGGGCATATATTTTTTCTTGAAGCCGGGTGGTTACATCTATAAGGCGTTGGATGGGATGCAGATCTATGTTCACTATGCTTGATGTCGGTAACTTTTTCCTCTTTATCTCGGGGTTCCTGATGATCTATACTGCATACAGAGACAGGGATGTCTTGACGGGGTATAACTTTGTAGGTACTTTGATGCTGGCGACGGGTATAACTTTCGTTATCGTCTTCTATATCCAAGAGGGATATTATGTTAGCACGTTCCTCACGTTGCCTAATTATTTATATTGGTTAGTGGTTCTCACCGCGTTGATCAATCAGAAAAGAAAGACGGGGTAATGACAGGGCCTTAGGTTTAAATCCCAGATATTAGTCTGTAGGCGCAAAAGGGGCAGATACTGATGGACCGGAATATCAGAGAATACTATCTTATGATTATAAGCGGAACCCTCACTATGTTCGCCGGTGGCTTCGTCTGGCCTATATTCGCGGCGTATGTTAGAACAGAGTTCACAGCACCTCTCCAATTAGTAGGATTAGCTGTCTCCGGGTATTTTCTGCTCAGAATGTTCACCGAGTTCCCAATAGGGGTGATAGGAGATAAGATTGGTCCAAAGCTACCGTTGATAGCGGGAAGAGTGCTAGCTGTTATCGGTGCTTTCATCTGTTATAAGACGACTAGTATCTGGATGCTAATATTCGCCAGAATCATATGGGGGATGGGGGACGCCAGCTTCTTCTGCATCGGGATGACCTATGTTAGCAAACTGTTCACCAGCGAGAAACGGGGACGAGCCCTTGGGGTGTTCCAGGCGGTTGAGATGATAGGGAGTTTTCTGGGTCAGACCATAGGCGGCTATGTAGCAGGGCAATATGGTACCAGAGCTAATTTTTTAGCTACTACATTGATGGCGATTGTAGCCTTGGCGTCGGTGACCCTGATAAAGGGGGACGGTTCAACAGAGACTAGTCTGAAGGGTGTATCTCTGCTCCCAAGCCGCGAGGATCTTATGAAAGTGGTGAATAAAACCGTGATAGTGGCTTGTATCATTAACCTTGTCTGTATGATGAATAATAACGGGATTAGAGGCACATTGTTACCCATCTACGTTACTGAGGTGATTGGGATCGAGTTAACGCGGTATGCTTTCCTAGTCTCGGGTAGCACCGTTGGAAGCGTGTCAGGTAACCTTATAGGGGGATATCTTAGTGACAGGATAGGGCGAAAAAGGGTTCTATTAGCTGGTCTGGGTCTAGGAGCGATCTCATTATCGGGGATCAGTATATTCACGGGATTCTATCCCTTGCTGGTCATGATGTTCCTGAACGGGGTTTTCTGGGGTATTGTTTACGGGGTGGTGCCAGCGTATATCGCTGACGCTGTGGCTGATGAGGTGCGGGGGATTGGTATTGGTACATTCAGGACGTTTATGGATCTGGGTGGGTTAATTGGCCCAGTAGTTATGAGTAGTATCGCTGAGTTTGTCGGGGGAACGCAGGGTTATATCTACACTTTCTATTTCGGGATCGTTATGATTCTTGGGTTAATCGTTATAACTACTACTCTCAAGGATACTGCGACCCTGATTAGCTCCCAGAGGGATTAAGTGAATAAACACTACATGGAACTATATTTAGAGGAAAATATCTATGATCATAACAAACCACAACCATAGAATCAACATTAAAATGACTGTTTTCTGATCTTGATGTGCACAAGTTGTGTCTTATTCGAAATAAAAATCATGATGGCGAGCCCGGGGGGATTCGAACCCTCGACCCCAGCCTTAGGAGGGCTGTGCTCTATCCGTGCTGAGCTACGGGCTCGCGCGCCTCTTTTACGTGCTCCCTGATTTAAAAATACTCCCCAGACATCCGTCTACCAACATCTTAATCGATGGCGGTTACACCCAGCCTTTGAGAAAAAAAGAACCTGACCAATACAAAATCAACACCACACCATACAAGTCATTAACTCCAGCAAGTCAACAAAAATATTGTCACAACAACATATGACATTATTAGCATATATGCATCAAAAAACCAAGGACAAAACACTTAAAAACAAATCAAGTTAACCCCAACACGAAACCCAACTATAATAAGCAAACGAACACATCATACATATGCCCAAGTGGAAGCGGAAACCGGCTCAAGAAGCGAAAAACCGAAACCCGCCGAACCTTGAAGATGGGCTTCAACGATTTACCGGGCTTTGGCTCGATAAAAAACGTCATCTTCAAAGTGAGAACACTTGGGCACTTTGCATTTTAATGAAAATTAACAAGAACTCAAAAGAAATAAAAAATTTTCTAGATATAACCACCTACTAGTTATATGAAAAGAGCCGGAAAAGTAAACAGAAACACTGACCCTCCTTAAGAGAGTCGCTCCGCATTAATCTTTAAAAAAACAACACCCACCGAATCATTAAGATATTAATGATAAACACAAAAATATATGCAACTATATACAAGAGAAAAGAGGAAAATCTAGTCAAATAGAATATACACTATACCCATACATTTAACAAAACTTGTATCCAATAGACTTGCATGTCAAGCGAGACCAGAACTCACACAGCACTGCATATAGTTAAAGGCGCCATAGTCAAAACCCTAGGCCCAGAAGCAAAATGGACCACAAGTGTAGCTACAGAAGGAAACCACGGGAGAATAGCAGTAGAATACCCCACTAAACCCACAGACCAGGAGCTAGAAGAAATACAACACAAAATAGACGAGAAAATAGAGGAAGACGCAGAAATACAGATTCACCATCTAAACAGAAAAGAAGCCGAAAAAAGATGGGGTGAACAGATCTATGACAAATTCCCCGTTCCAGACCACATCCAGAAACTAACAATATTCCACCTACCAGACTGGAACATCAACGCCTGCAACCACAAACACACAGAGACAACAGGCCAAATAGGAAAAGTAAAAATAACCAAAACCAGATACCGCAACAGTAAACAAATACTAGAAATAAGCTATGACATAGAATAAAGAAAAACTATCTACCTTTACCCTTAGTACGCTTGGGTCTCAGGTTTTTACTATGACACTTGCGACACTTTTTAGCATTCAAAGGATTAGTAGCACCGCATGCCCTGCAAACAGATTTCTTAATCAAGTGTTCCCTAGCGATCTCTATCTTAACCGGATCTCTTAACGACATTCTCTATTCTCCTGTAAGCCTGACAGAATACATAGTCCCTGTATATAGACATTTCCAAAACAGGGGAGAGATAATTATCACACGGGGATTTCGTCTATAATTAGGGATAAAATCAAGGCTTATAGGCGATACAATCCATCTCCACAAGGAAACCCGGAATAGCAAGACCAGCTACACAGGTTACCCTAGCCGGCAAGTTATCGCTGAAATAACTCCTGTAAACCGTGTTCATGTCATCCCACTGATCTTGCTCGGCTATATAGACACTTACCTTCACTATATCATCCATCGATGCACCGTATTGATCTAATGCCTCCCTGAATTGACGCATTATCTCGTGAGTCTGCTCCTCCACTGTGGTTAACTTGTTACCTTGCTCGTCTTCCAGCGCAGCTGTTCCGCTGACAAAGATATAGTCACCTGCCTTAACCGCCGAGCTGAAGGGGTATTTCTCCATCCCTGGTCGGATATAATATCTTTTACGCATATACCATTAGATACATTATAGAGGAATAAATGATTCTAAGGAAGTTTCAAGAATTCATTTTTATCGGCATAGCAGACTGGACAGACCCAAATATCTGGTAATTCCTTAAAGCCTGTACCGGGGTCTACGCTATTCTCAGGGTCTCCTTTCTCCGGGTCATATATATATCCACAGACACTGCACCTGTACTTTTTTCCGTCAGCCTCCCGCTGCTGGGTTAGGTGGTTCTCCCCTCCCAGTTTATCCATTACTTGCCTGTATTTCCAGTGAATCATATTCTGGTCAAACTCATTGAACCTCCGGAGGATGTCTGATTGTTCTCTCTGGCTGAAGTATTTCATTATTGGGTGGAAGAAGTGTTTGTCCTCCTTCTCAATATGATCAGGGTATAATTCAGCCAGTTCCCTGAGCATTTGACCTATGACATCCAAGGCTTCCTCGTCTCCATCAATCCATCGATTGTTAGCATCCTCTAGTCGAGATACCTTAGAACGTGCCGTTACATGCTCCAAGACTAGTTCATCCATTACCCGTTTGTGCTCTTTTTTTATCTGCTTCTCCTCTAGATCTTTGAAAAGTATATCCTCTTCTTTTCCGTGATGGGTCTTATCAGCGTATACCCTGAAAAAATCCACGGCTGATTCAATAAAAAGTTGATCAACCTCTGATCCCTCCTCAATCCTAGATACTTCTATTTTAATCAAAGGTACTATTTTCTCGATTAGTCGATGCTCCCACATCAAGGGACCTATTGGCTGGACCATATTTATCAAGAAAACGTGAATTCGGTGTTTTAAATAGCTTAAGGGCTTAGAAGAGGATGCTCAGACATGTTAATGCTCCATCACATTTCTGTATCTCTGATACATCAAGGCTTATCACGTCAAAACCTGCTTCTCGTACCATCAGCTGAGCCGTATCATAACCCTCGGCCATTAACACAGTATCACCGACTGAGAGGGTGTCTGCAGCATATCCTTCCTCAGGTGGAGGTATAAGTATGTTATATCCCTCTAGAGCGGGGTGATTAGCGTATTTCTCCGTAGCGATCATGATGTTTCCACCTAGATAAGTGACGTAGCTTTTCAGATGCATTATAGTGGGGTCAAAAACAGTGGCTACAGGTACTTCTAACCAGTCCTGCAATTGGGCTACTCCCTCATAGTTTGTTCTCTGGGATATGCCGCTGATGAGTTTACCTTCAGCGTGCACCACGTCTCCACCCTCAATAGTAGCCGGCGCTTCAGCCCATTTAATCGGCATATACTCATCAAGAACAGCCGCCACACCCGGCTGTTCTCCGCGTCTGGATTCTTTAGCCATCCTGCATATCAACGCCTTACCGTTCTCAACAACTGCATTATCCTCCACAAAGCAGCTGTCGGGATGCTTGTCATCTCTAGGCACCCATATTACCTCCAATCCCAACTCCTCTAGGATATTACAGTATTCCGCGTGCTGTTCCCTAGCCTTATCCAGACTAACTGTGTGATGAAGAGGGTGTTCTGATAAGCAACTTGTATACTTGTCTCCTGGTTCTCTAACCAAGGCGTGTTTAGGCATCATATTCTAACAATGTATTTTAGACGATTTAACCCCTTGTAAGGTTATCTTTAATTCAATGAACCATGTATAATACTTGATCTGAATTGACTCTCAAACTATATGAGACTCTGAAATACTTCATGGAAGCCCCCAGTGTAACTGGTTTCGAGGAACAACGCAGAAAAAGGATCATAGAGATGTTCAGCAAATACTGTGATACCGTATCTGTGGATGTGATGGGAAACGTCATAGGGGTTATCGGAGATGGAGACCGAAATGTGATGCTGGCTGGCCACTATGATCAGCTGGGTTTTATGATAACCCATGTGGATAAAGATGGCTTCGTGGGCTTCAAACAGGTGGGAGGTTGGGATAAACGAGTAGCTTACGGTACTCGTTTGAAGGTCTGGCTCGGAGACGAGCCAGGGGATTATATCGTGGGTACTGTAGCGGTTAAAGCGGCTCATCTAACGGATAAAGAGGAACGAGACAAGTCCCCTGAACTTAAAGACATGTTGATTGATCTTGGAGTGGATAGTAAAAAGGAGGCTGAGAAGCTTGGCGTCAAGGCCGGTGTAGTATGCACTCCGTATCTTGATGTAACCAGTCTGGGACCCAGAAACTCCGATAAAATAATTGGCCCAGCCTTTGATGACATCTGCTGTGTTGCAGGTTTAGTGAAAACCATGAGCATACTATCAGAGAACCCCCCGGAGAACCTTAAGGTGCACTTTGTGGCCACTGTTCAAGAAGAGATAGGGTTGAGAGGAGCCACGATATCAGCGTATAACATCAATCCCTGGGCGGCGATAGCCACTGATGTAACCCACGCCGTAGCTCCAGGTGTAAAACCAAACCAGGTTGGAGGGATTGAACTCGGTAAGGGCCCTGTAGTGGCTCTTGGAGGTAACTTTACCCGTGCCTTATGGGAAATAATGGAGTCTGTGGCTGAAGAAAATGAGATTCCTTGTCAGAGACAGGGTGTACCCAGTCGTAGTGGTACTGATGCCTGGGCTATCCAAGTGGAACGAGGAGGCACTATCTGTGGTTTAATTAGTATGCCTAACAGGTACATGCATAGTCCCAATGAGGTCATCAGCTTATCAGACCTTGAGAATCTTGGTTCACTAATAGCTGCAACGGTGCAGGCATTGGACAACTCTGATCTCCAGCACAACGTAGAGGTCTATCGTAAGTAAACTCCCCTTTTCTACATTATTCCTTTTATTCTTAGATAGAAACCGAGAAAGAATAACGATATGTAGAAAGCGAATCCGGTTAGGAACCCACCCATGAAGAATTTATGTTCGCGTTTTAGTTTCTGCATGATTGTTTCAATAGGTGTTTGTTTTAAGGGTTTTATGAATTAGAGATACTTAACTGAAATCCTGTACAAGGTACAGGTCGTTTTCATCGTATGCTACTCCGACGCTAACCTGGGTGTATTCCTCGTATAGTATATTATCCCTGTTTCCCCAGTCATAGTCTGCATCATCGTAGACCATATCATACAGTAAGGCATCTAATACAGTAGTTACATTGAAATCTTCTCCCTCAAAGTACATGATATTCTCACCCATATCTGCAGGTAGATCCGGATTGTTCTTGAGTACGCCGGTTCTGAGCAGTTCTTCAGCGTAGCGCTGAGCTATGGTATTATTATCCAGCGTTAACTCAGGAAGATCTTCCTTAACTCGTTCCTTGTTGATCAATAAAACCACATATTCCTGATGTTTAATCGTCTCCTTGGAGATAGGAAACACCGGCCCTACTGGTGGTTTATCAACCTCAGGCTGCCACTGGTTAAGAATAAAGATGCTTCCTAGACTGATGGCAAGTGTTAGTGCTACGATAACCACTTTTTTCCTAGTGATTCCCTTCCCTAGGAAATTTGTTTTCCTCGTCTTGACGGTTCTGGGTCGTGGAGTTGATCTTTCCCCTTCCTCTGGTTCTACATAGTGTATGGTCTTTGGTAAGGGTTTAGAATTAACTCCTGTTATGTTATTTGAAAGTGCTATACATTTGTGGGTTTTCTGTGGTAGATGTTCCTCGCAGAAGGTTAGGTTACAGTGGGGACACCGTAAAGGTGGGTCTATCTCTTTTCCACAGTGGTAACAAATACCCATTATAGTTAGGCTGTCGGGTTGCATTTTTTAAAGCTTTACTAAAGAACATACCGTTATTGATTAAATTAGTTAAATAATAGTTTCAGGTTAGATTTTTTAGCTGAGAGTTAAATAATGCGAGCTGTTATTGTATTTGATCAATTTTGAAGTCTTCAAAGGTTCTCGGCTTGCTGATAGCTGTAATACAGATTGTGTCAGCTATTGCGTTGATACTCGGGATGCAGAGCATGTTAGGCGTATTTTCAACCGCCCTACCATCAGGGGAACAGGAGATAGAGATCCAAAACACTGACCCTGTTGTGATTCCTTTCAACTTGACCCCTCGAAATAATGGATACCTTGAGGCTACTATGGACGTTAGCGTGAGTATGATTGTTAATGGCACAGAGGTTGCTAATGACTCCAGATCTGTAATTATTCCAGCGGGATCTTTTACCCCAGTTGATCTAGAGTTAATTATGCCATTAGCAGACGCTCAAGATTATTTCGAGAGAAGTGATCTCCAGTTCAAGACCGATATTAAGGTAACGAGCTTGTACGATTTGATTAGTTTTAGTAACCATATGCTTATTGAGGGAGGTGCTCAGTGATGGCTAGTAAGACGGGAGCAGTTATCTCTGCTGTTATTACATTGATTCTCTTCGTTGGGATACCGTATCTTCTACCAGAATATATTCCACCTGACTTGATGACTCAGATAGAGCAAAGCGGCTTCAACCTTGATAGTTTCACTAGTCAGATCATGATTATAGGGGTAGCTACTGCTGCCTTAACACTGGTGGGAGGATTCGCGGAACCCACTAGTATTATCGCTTTATTGGTGAAGATGGCACAAGCAGGGTTCTCCTTGATATTGATAATCGTTTTCCTTGGAGCGGGTAATATTGCGAGTCTGGGATACACAGAGTTCAAGGTAGCGATGCAAGGGGTACAGAGTACTATCACAATGGATCTCAGGGTCTTTGTCTATATCTCCATCGGGACTATTTTCTTAAAGGTCCTTCAGGTCTACTTGGAGTGGAAGGAGGCAAGAGTTGAGGCTGCCCCACCCGGCAGAATCGCCCCATAGCTTCACTCTTTTATACTATTAATCACTGGCTATGGTTATGACTATAAAGGTGGCTGTAAGCGGTATTCCCCGGGGTTACCAGTTTCCTAGATCTGATCTCAACTGGTTACAGGAAAGACATATCAAACAGATAAAATCCATCAGCTCTGATATCGAGTTATTCGAGGTCCCACCGAATAAGGTACCGGATAATCCTAATTTTGAAGTGGTGCTCGCTGAGGGGGGTAATAGGACCCATTATCATGGGGAGCTTGACTGGAAGGATTATCAGAAATTCTTTACTCCAAGTCTTCGATGGATACAACTCTGTAGCACGGGTTTTAGTGATAATATTACACCAGAGGTGTTGGAAGGCACGGTTACATTAACCAATGCCCCGGGTATTCATACGTTTCCTATAGCGGAGAGCGTGATTACTGCTATGCTGGATCACGCCAAGAGGTTGAAACAGAGGCGTATTGATCAGAAAGCGCATGAATGGAACCAGCTAAAATGTGATGAATTATACCATAGAACTGCTCTTATTATTGGTCTCGGTAACATAGGTCAGCGCACAGCGAAGCTCTGCAAGGCTTTTGATATGAAGGTTATTGGAACTAAGAGAAGAGTTGAACCAGTTGAGAACGTGGATCATGTTTTCCCAGTAGGTGAACTTAGAGAATATTTAGCTAAAGCAGACTATGTGGTTGTGGCCGCCCCTCTCACCTCTGAGACTAAGTATATGCTAGATATACCTGAGTTCAAAGCTATGAAGAATAAAACTTACTATATTAACATCGGAAGGGGTGCCGTTGCCCGTGAAAAAGCGTTGATAAAGGCTCTCAAAGAGGGCTGGATAGCGGGTGCCTATCTGGACGCCCTTGAGGTGGAGCCATTACCAAGGGATAACCCGTTATGGGACATGGACAATGTATTGCTTGTACCCCATGATAGTCATAGTAGCCCATACATTGGTGACCGAGTCATGGACATCTTCTGCATGGATAATAAATTGAACCTGTCTTCTTACTATTTA
>CAZAQI010000041.1:0-16930 GCA_964487465.1 uncultured Candidatus Bathyarchaeia archaeon | reverse complement strand
TATGGGCTAATAGTATTCGTTTGGCTCCTCCAGCCGACTCGGCTACGTGTGGGAAATGATTATTATAATCCAATAAATTGCCTGAGCCCTTTTCTCTCGTCTTTCTCATTGTAGCTATGACAAGGTCTGACTCACGGCAGTTGAGCAATGCCAGGCCATCAACCATTTTCACTCTCTTCAAAGCCTCATAGAGCACGCCTGTATCATCCATGCCTGTTGAGATTCCTCCTATCTCATCAAAGAAAGCGAAGGTATTGATCCCCATACTGGATGCTGCCTGAACTTCATCCACCCCCTCAGCGTATACAGCCATCTCAAAGAGATAATCCACATACGCCTTTTCCTTGACCAAAACCTTCTTCGCCCTCAAAGCCGCAGTCGATGAGGTAACAGGATTATTATTGGGTTCATCAAGCACTGTCGTTACTCCTCCAGCAGCCGCAGCCCTTGTTCCCGTCGAGAAGTCCTCTTTCTGTGTAAAACCGGGTTCCCTGAAGTGAACGTGGAGATCAACCAAGCCTGGTATCACCAGTTTTTTCTCTGCGTCTATGGTGACTTCTGTCTGGGGTAGGCTGGTCTCTTTACCTATCTTGGATACAGCACCGTTCTCGGTGACCAATCCTCCCTCATAGGTCCCTGTATCTAGCCAGAGCTTGGCGTTGACGATCTTAAGGCTCATTATCCCTTTTATTACGTCCATGGAATTTAACAGCCGCGTTCATCACAAGCTTATAAGAATAATGATGCCCCATAGTCATGGGAGAGAATACATTTGAAATATGATAAATTCGCTACGAAGGCGGTTCACGGGGGGCAGCACCCTGATCCATGTACTGGCTCAGTTGTCACTCCAATATACGCTTCATCGACATTCGTGTTTCAGAACGCTGAACAAGGAGCCGCCCGTTTCGAGGGCAAAGAGAAAGGATTCATCTACACGAGGCTGGGTAACCCAACGGTCAAGGCGTTGGAGGACAGTCTAGCATTACTTGAAGGGGGAGAGGCGGCGCGTGCAGCAGCCACAGGTATGGGCGCCATTACTGCCGCAGTTATGGCTGTAGTCAAGAAAGGGGACCATGTCGTGGCTGGTGACACGCTTTATGGAGGTACCCATAAGCTAATCACTAATATATTGAAAGAATATGGCGTCGAGCACACCCTAGTGAACACCAGTGATCCAGCGAACTTCGAGAAAGCCATAAAACCCAACACCAAACTCATCTACATCGAGTCTCCCAGCAACCCCCTGATGAAACTCACAGACATGAAGGCTATTGCCGATATAGGTGAAAAACACGACATCATAACTGTGATGGATAATACATTCATGTCTCCATACAATCAGCGCCCCATGGAATACGGCATTGATGTGGTTGTTCACAGTCTTACCAAGAGTCTCAGCGGACACAGCGACATGGTGGGAGGTGCAGTAATCGCCAGCGACGAGTTCATGGACCTGATGGATCCGGTCTTCAAGAACATGGGTGCCACCATGGGGGCGTGGGATGCATGGCTCACCCTCCGTGGGATAAAGACACTCCATGTACGGTGGGACCGGATAAACGAGAACAGCGTCAAGGTAGCAAAGTTCTTGGAAGATCATCCCAAGATTGATCACGTTAACTACCCTGGATTAGAGAGCTTTCCCCAGTACGAATTAGCTAAGCGCCAGATGGATGGTCCCGGTGGGATGATGAGCTTTGAGTTGAAAGGAGGTTTGGAGGCTGGACGTAAAATGATGAACAGCGTAGAGCTCTGCAGTTTAGCTGTAAGCCTTGGTGCTGTTGAGACGCTTATCAGTCACCCAGCTAGCATGACGCATAGTATTGTACCGCGTGAGGAGCGGTTGAATGCTGGATTAAGTGATGGCTTGGTGCGTCTCAGTGTTGGGATTGAGGATGTGAAAGACATCATCAAGGACCTAGACCAAGCGCTAGCTCAAATCTAATTCTTCTCACTATATTACTAAGTCGAGTTTTATCTTAAGTGAGAATGATTCAAGTATTTGGGTAGTTAATGGTGGCGTTTACTTTTACAAAGCATGAGAAAAATACCGAGGCTTACATTCCAATGGAGGTGTTTAATCTTCTTTTGGGTGCCTTGCATCTTAACACAGCGCTGGATAATTATATAACACAAATCCTCTCCAATAACAGGGATTTTATTAGAATACCCTTAACTAAATTGCTTATATGGAGCCTCGAGCGGGATTCGAACCCGCGGCCTACAGCTTACGAGGCTGCCGCTCCACCACTGAGCTACCGAGGCACTGCAAGCCCTATTCGAGATACATGTTTAAAAGAAATTTGGAGAAAAAAATTAGGTCCAGGCGACTACGCCCTTCTTCTTGAGTTCATCTAGGTATTCTTTGGACTTGCCCAGCAGGTCACAGATAACGTACTCGTTGTCCTGTCCTAGTAACGGTGCGTGTCTCTTCAACTCTGGCTGTGTCTTACTCATCTTGAAGGGGAAGTTTGTGGCCTCATATTTCCCTGCTTTGGGGTGCTCTATCTCTTGGAATAATCCTCTTGCGTGAAGATGTGGATCAGCTACAGTATCCTTGGTGTGGTAAACTGGTGCAACCGGTAGACGAGCTTCAACGAATTTGTCCACGACCTCTTTCTGAGTGTGCTCTGAGACCCATTTCTCTAATTTCTCTGTGTCGAAATCTGGGTCATCAAATATGTCTCGGACAGTATCAACGGCCTTGGGACTATAAGCTCCTATACGTACCCATTCATCATCCTTAGTTTGGAATAATCCCCCGATTCCTCCACCCGGATTCTCTTTTCTCATTTCCGCTGGCGTGGTTTGGCCTAGTTGCCATAATGTTATCGCTGTGTTGAAGGCTGTCATTATCTCGAACTGGCTCAGATCCAGCATCTGTCCCTCGCCTGTGAAGTCCCTGTATCTTAAGGCTGAGACTATTCCGAAGGCGGCCATGGTTCCAGGGCCGATGTCACCGTATGCTTGAGCCATCTCTAGTGGTGGCCCCTCTGGGTCTGCTCTATCCCCGGTGAGCCGTGTGTGGCCGCTCATGGCTTCAGCTATCATGGCGTAGCTTTTGCGTTCCTTGTATGGGCCCGTCTGACCGAATCCGCTGAGTGCGGCGTAGATAATTTTTGGGTTTATCTCTTTGAGTACATCGTAACTTAGTCCCATCCTCTCCATGGCGCCCACGCTCATGTTCTGAACCAGTACGTCGCTTTTCTTTATGAGCTCTTTGAGTAGTTCTAATCCTTCTGGTTCCTTTGTGTTCATGGTTACATCTTTCTTGTTAAGGTTCAGGTGGTGGAATGTATACGGTACTCCCCCATAAACTCCGCTCCTGCTGAGCCTGTCTATGGCCCCCCATGGTGGTTCTACTCTGATTACTTCAGCTCCCATGTAACCTAGCATCATGGTACACCATGGACCGTACCAGACATGGGTCATATCCACGACCCTGATATCTTCAAGAGGCATCTTCATATCACTCAAAACTAATCACAACAATAAGGCAAGGCTTCCGATATAAGATGTTTACCCGGGTCCCATTTTTATACCTCCCACGGAGATATTCGAGTGATAATTATGACCACAGTCTCTGAGGTGGGGGAACGCGCAGTTATAAAACGAGTGATGAAGCACCTGACACCCATGCCGGGTATGCCGCTTCCCTTTTGGGACGACGCCTCGGCGCTGAGCCTGGGTGATGGACGAGCATTGGTTATTAACACGGATATGCTGGTATGGGAGACTGATATCCCAGAGGGTATGACTCCTTTTCAGGCTGGTAGAAAGACCGTTGTGATGAACGTAAGCGATCTTGGGGCCAAAGGGGTGAAACCTGTAGCTTTTATGCCTAATATTGCGGTCCCGGCAGATTACCCAGTTAATGATGTGGTGGAGATGTCGAAGGGGTTTGAGGCGGGGGCTAGGACCTATGATGCCTACGTGGTGGGGGGTGACACTAATGAGGCGTGTGATGTAATAATAGCCGGTTCAGCCATAGGTATAGTAGAAGAGAAGTATTTAATGAAGCGAGCGGGAGGCGTTAAACCCGGTGACACTCTGGCTGTAACCGGTTTATTTGGTTTAACCTCCGTGGGTTTCACATATCTCTTGAATGGCATTAAACCATCACAAGAGGTTGAACAAGCCGCACTGGAGAGCATTTACATGCCAGAGGCTAGGGTGGATGAAGGACTGGCGTTAGCGGAGACCCGCGCTATCACCAGCTGTATGGACAGCAGTGACGGATTATCCGTTAGCCTGTATGATCTTAGACGTAGCTCGGGCTATGGCTTCGTGGTGGATTCTGTACCAGTTCATCCTTTAGCTATGCGCTATGCTGAGAATAACCACTTGGATCCCATCGACCTTGCTTTTAATGGGGGTGAGGAGTATGAGCTTGTGTTCACTTATCAACCGGAGGATGAGTCCAGAGTTAGGGAAGCTCTTAACTCGGTTGGATGTAGCCTAGTTAAGATCGGTGTAGTCACCGAGGATGAAGAGATACTCCACAGGACGGATACTGGTCTAGTACCCATAAAGAAGGGTGGCTGGAACCACTTCACGTAGAAAATAGACTTCAAAGCTTATCTTTTCGCTCTCATCTATACTATTATGCAGTCTCGAATACCTGTCTCAAAACCCTTGGCGCTGGTCGTGATTGGGTTAATAATCGGTGTTAGTCTTGGGCTTGGCTCGGGTTACGCAGTCTTCTATCCTGATATGGTTAATGAAAGAAGCAAGACCGTTGAGGAACGGATAAGTGATATAGAGGATAATATTTCTGCTCTTGATTCCAAGCTTTCCTCGGTTAATGAGAGCATCAATGTGATTGATGAGAACCTAGAGGGTATACTGGTCTTAACAGATGTGGTTGACAGGATATCGGACCGGGTCTCGGCGCTGGAGAATGGGCAGATAAACCTCAACAGTGACCTTAACACTATTGAGAATGAACTTGCTCAGTTAAAGACTGATTTGAATTCTCTTGAAGGATCTTGGAGTGATATGACTCAGAGTTTCTCAGATCTTGAGACAGCGTATAACTCGGTGAATAATGAGCTTGAGGAAATACAGACACTAGTGAGGGAAAATGATGGAGTAAGACTATTGACGGCTCACTTAGCTAATCCCTCAAGCGACTTTGAGCAGAGTATAGCAGAGGATGTCTTTGATGTACTTATCGAGGAGGAGCAGAAATTTGAGGAGTGGGTGAATCTCTACGGGGAGAACACCGCCAAGATATTATTAAAGCAGGAGATTGACGCCATGGCGGGTAGTCTGGTATGGAATCCAACGGCTAACACAGAAGTGGGTAAGGATAGTTATCAGGTGAAGCTGGAGACCTATTTCACTATGGAGTTTCGCCCGGCTAAGGTTACTGTGAATAATATGCATATGGAGGTCAAGGCTACTGTGGATATTGATACCGGGGCTATCAATGGTTTACAGGTTACACTGCTTGAGATAATTTAGGTGGCGCCGCCAAACGGAATCGAACCGTTGACCAACTGCTTAACAGGCAGACGCTCTACCGAGCTGAGCTATGGCGGCTCTCGCCTTCCAGAATATAGGATATATTATAATAAACTTTGTCGTCAGAAACCAATTACGCTGACTAATTATTATATCTCTAACGAGTTGTTTTCTCTATATGAGCTACGACTATAATAAGCAGTCGGGGGAAGATTTCGCTAATATAGCCGATGAGTATGATAAGGGTAGGAAGAGCGAGAATATCGAATTATGGGGAAATGAGACTAAACGCCTAGCAGATGTAGACGAGGACTCACTTGTACTTGACTTGGGTTGCGGTACGGGGCTCTACACTGTGGGTATAGGCTCAGCGGCTGATTGTTTGATGCTGGGGATGGACCCTGTATCGGATATGCTGGCTAAGGCTAGGGAGAAGTCACGGGATGTTCACTGGTTCACAGGAATAGGTGAATGGTTGCCTCTCAGATCAGAGATACTAGACTGTGTCTTCAGTAGCCAGGTGTGGCACCATATAGAGGATAAGCAGAGTACAGCAGATGAATGCGGACGCGTGATAAAACCGGGTAAAAACGTAGTCATTAGAACGATTGGCCATGCTCAGTTACACAGGAAAGTGGTTTTCAAGTATTTCCCCGAGATTAAGCGAAACCAGCTTAATGTATACCCTAGTAACCAAGAGTTCACGGAGTATTTCACCAACGCCGGTTTTAGCTCCATAGATTTTCATGAGTACTGTGCGGAGCGTTATCAATCCGTTGAAGAGTTCGTAGAGATAGCCGAGAATAAGCTATGGAGTATGTTCAGATCAATCACCGATGAGGGGCTAAGGAAGGGCATCGCTGAGTTATGGAGCTATAAGGAGGAGCATAATGGTGCTCCAGTTCGTAACGATGAGCTTATTACACTTGTAGTTTGCCGATACTAATCAAGATTAAAAGCAACGGTTCCTCGGTTTTAATTGACTAATTGTGATAGACGAGAAGATATTAGAGGAACTTAATCAACAGGTTCAGGAAGAGACCTATAGTGGCTATATCTACCTCGCCATGGCAGCGTGGCTGGAGGAGGAGGGCTATAAGGGGATGGCTAATTGGATGCGTGTACAGGCACGGGAAGAGAAGATACACGCTGACATATTCTATAACTATATCTTAGAACGAGGTGGGCATGTCAAACTACAAGCTATTGAGGCACCGCCAGATGAATGGGATAGCCCCCCCGATGTATTTGAGGCAGCCCTTGAGCACGAGGAGCATATCACGGCTAGGATAAACCACATGGTCGATGTCTCAATGGAGACCAAGGACCACGCCTCCTACCAGATGCTCCAATGGTTCGTAGAGGAGCAGGTCGAGGAAGAAGCAAACGTAGGAGAGGCAGTCCAGCAGCTCAGCATAGTTGGCGATGAGGGAAGAGGCTTATTGATGGTTGACCGAGAGATGGGCACTAGGGTATTCAGCGTACCCGCCTCGGCACCATGGTACCCCAAGGCAGGCCAACCAGCGGGTGCCTAACCCCCCATTTTTTCTACTAATAGAACCATTTTTCCATTATACCCAGCTACAACCCTGAGAAGCTAATTCAGATAATCGAGGAAGATAATATCCACGGCGCGGACTGGCTCAGCAACGCGGCTATAGACGTATTTATCACGGCCAGTCTCAGGGAGAAACCGGATACTGTTGATGTACTGCACGAGCGTCTATGGAGTATAGGCATAAGGCTCGTTGCCTCCAGACCAAGCATGGCACCCCTCTCCAACAAGGTAGTTACCTCTTCAGCGAGCTGGATAAGATATCTAGCCTCAGAGAATACAGGGCTAAGGTAAGCGAGCTCGGCTCCGAGATAATCAACGCAATCAGGAGGAACAAACAAGAGATTATCAGTCAGTTAAAGAGGAAAATGTTCACTGATTCTGCGAGTCTCTCCGTCTTCTTTGAACTCTGTTATCATGCTCTGGAGAGTGTCCACGAACTCTTTATGCATCTTTTTATGGTATTCGATGCGCGGGCACTCGTGTTCCCTCATGTGTTTTTCCTCGGCTGAGAAATGGAAATCTGTAATCCATCATAAAGTCAAGTGTCTTGGTTATTACATCGACCCCCTGCTCCTTACGACCCTGATGCCATCTACTTTACTAACCCATATCTTTACACGAATCTTGTGTTCCCTATCGTATTGGGGACAATCGTTTTCTCTTCATTGATCGCGCCCCCGATAATCAGTATTATCAGAGGTCAAGCCAAGAGTCCAGAGAAGAAACCCAAGAAACCAGAAAAACCCGATAAAAAAAAAGAAAGTAGGAAAATTTAGATGTGTTTGCCTATTTTTTCTACAAACTTCTCAGCTTCCCAAGCCTCGTTATAGGCTGCTGGTGAAATACGTAGTCCACCAACACGGGGGCTGATATGGACTTTCTCTTCCTTTAACTCTGCGCAGACCCTCTTGTAGTCTGGGACAAGGGCGTTTAGGTACAGGCGTCTTTCCTCTTCTAATGGTGTTTGTAGCTCCACACCCAGCTCTGTTAACCCTTCAATTATCACATTATCAACTTTCTTGATCTGTCTCTCTGCTTTCTCTATACCATATTTTAGCAGTAGCCTCATGCTGTTCTCAGCCGAGACATATCCAAGCTGATTCTGGTTGTAAACCTCTATCTTACCAATATCACTACGTGGAGTAAAGCTATAGATGCTGAACACATCTTCTTGGTTTGCCAGCTCTTCTTCTCTGGGTAGTGTCTGGCTCCCAACATAGTCTGGCTGGAGTTTTTCTATGTGTTCTTCTCTTACATAGATGAAACCCACTGTGTTGCTATAGGCTCCACCCAGTAGCCATTTGTAGGTGCTGGTAGCGAGGAAATCTACTCCCTCTCTATGAATATCCCATGTTTTTTGGCCTACAGATTGAGTCCCATCCACTACCAAGTATGCTCCATGATCATGGGCTATCTCAGAGATAGTTTTCAAGTCGTAGAGAAAGCCGTTTAACCAGCCAGGCTGGTCAATCATAACCGCCTTTGTATCATCATCTATCACCTTCTCCCACTGGCTTGTCTCTATGACCCCTTTGCTGTTTTTGACGAATTTGCTATCCACGCCTCTGCGTTGATAACTTGCTACAATTGTGGCTCCCATAGGGTATGAGAGGTCCGAGAGAACGATGTTGTCCCCCTTCTCAAACGGTATCATGCTAAAAGCAGTGTTTACTCCTGTTGTTGCGTTAGGCACAAACCCTACCTCAGATTTATCTGCGCCGATGATCTTAGCAAATAACTTTTTGCTGTTTGTCCTTACTTCTTTGTAGTCTGGGGAGTCTGGTTTTGGTCTTCCCCTTATGGTTGAAGTGTAGTCCTCAATATACTGCTCTATTACCCTGATGGTTGACTCAGGGACAACCCCTTGTGCTGCACAGTTAAAATATATCTTATCCTCTAGAAACGAGAAATCATCAACTGTTCTTAAACTCATAATGAAGACTGCGTTACCATGGATTTAGTTCTTATGAAAACCCCGTTGTAATTATATGTTGAAGGGCTTACATAGCGGTATGGCTGGTGTCGGGGATATATTATACTCTCTCGGCTTGATCGCAGCTGGGCTTACACTGGGATACGTTTACAGGAACAAGTTCTCCCATGGAGTAGCCCAGTCAGAGACCGAGATCAATAGACTCAGGAGAAGACTCCAGTCTACAGCCTTACTCTACATCAACCCAGTGGCCTTCGGCGGGGCCATCTGGGCGCTCAACATCAACGATATCAGGATAATGGCACTCCCTTTCCTAGGCGCTTTCGCCATACTACTCGGAGGCGCACTTGCCTTCACAGCCTCCAAGCTAATGAATCTGACAAGAAAAGAGACAGGCGTCCTCGTGGTCTGTGGTGGTTTTACAAACATAGGCAGTATCGGTTCTCTGGTAACCTATATCCTGCTGGGGGAGACAGCTGTAGCCTTGATGCCTTTTTACAAGCTCTTTGAGACCTTCATCTACTATGGGGTAGGGTTTCCCTTCGCACGCTCCATGGGCAATCAGAAAAACTGGGAGGTACCTCTAACGGGTAGACTCAGAGCTGTCTTGACGGACCGTTATGTATTGGTCGCCATGACCAGTATGGCCCTAGGGTTAGGGTTAAACTTGCTCGGGTTTGAGAGACCGGGCTTCTACTCTGGTCTAAACAGTGTACTCATCCCACTGGGCATACTGCTGCTCTTATCCTCTATCGGTATGGCGCTCAGGTTCGGTAAGATGAGGGAGTACTGGATGAAAGCCGCCGTGGTATCATTTATTAAATTCATAGCGGTGCCGGGCAGTGTTTACCTGCTGGGTTCTCTACTCGGTTTAGGCTCTGTTAATGGCGGTTTACCCTTGAAGGTATCAGTGGTCTTGGCGTCTATGCCGGTGGCTTTCACTGCTCTCGTCCCACCTACGCTATATGATTTGGATGTTGATCTCGCCAACACGGCTTGGTTCGTGACGACATCCTTGTTATTATTGGTGGTTCCAGTACTCTGGCTACTGCTCGTATAACCGATGCTCATTTAGCCACCAAAACGGCATCTCATTGTATGAAACCTACTCCAACCCAGAGAAGATTACTAGAGCGAGTTGAAAAAGACCGAGAAGAGATCATCCGTTTTCTACAAGGATTCCTTCAAGCACCAAGCCCAAACCCGCCGGGTGATACACGGGAAGCCACAGAGTACATCACCAAGTACCTCAACAACAAAGGCCTACCATACAAGGTAGTCGGCCCAGACTCCGAGAAACCCAACATAGTATCCACATTGAACACGGGTAGATCTGGTAAGAATCTGGTTCTCAATGGGCATATCGATGTCTTCCCGGTTGGAAACCCTGATGGCTGGAGCTATCAGCCGTGGGGTGGAGAGCTTGTAAATGGTAAGATCTATGGGCGTGGTGCATGCGATATGAAGGCGGGGACCACTGCCTCTATCTATACTTACATTGTTCTCAATGAGCTGGCAGATGAGCTCAACGGCAGTCTAACTCTTACGGCTGTGAGCGACGAGGAGACGGGAGGAAGACTTGGAGCAGGTTGGCTAGTGGAGAACATGCCCGAGATAATAGGTGATTGCTGTATAAACGGTGAGCCTAGCAGCCCATATACTATCAGGTTCGGTGAGAAGGGGATACTCTGGCTCAGGTTAACAGTCAAGTCCAAAGGTGGGCATGGTGCTTACCCCCACCTGAGCAGTAACCCCATCAAGATCGCCTCCAAGATAATAACCGAACTAGAGTCACTCAACGATATACCTGTAGACTACCCTGAGAACCTTCGTAAGGCAATCAACGAGGGAAGAGCCGAGGCCGAGAAGGCTCTGGGTCTGGGAGGATCCGAGGTCATGAGCAGGGTTAGCGTAAACATTGGGACCATCGAGGGCGGGGTCAAGGTAAACGTGATTCCTAGAGAATGCAGCTTTGATGTTGATCTCAGGCTTCCTCCGGGGGTAAGCCGAGACCATGTATTGCCCTATGTGGATGGGATTCTAGAAGGGTATCCTGAGGCTAGTTTTGAGGTAGTCCGGTATGATGGGCCTCTCTGGAGTCCTCCTGATAGCGAGATGGCTGAGACTATGCGGAGAAATAGCAGGCTCCTAGGCATTGACCCGAAGCCTATTGTTAGCCTTGGTGGCTCTGATCTCAAGTTTTGGAGGAGCCATGGTGTTCCTAGTTACTATTATGGGCCCATGAACAATGGAATGGGTACGGTTAATGAATATGTAGAGGTAGATGAGCTAATGCATATTGTTAAGGTGCATCTGCTCTCGGCCTATGATTATCTTAAACGGTAGCTATCTTACGGCCTGTGATACGTTCAAGCTCCTTTTTTACTGTCATTAGATCAGGGTTCCCTGCTCCACGTGTCCAGTATTTTCGTCCATCCTTGGACTTATAGAACTCGTAGATCTGATAGTACTCTTTTTTGTTGAGGGTTGTCTCAACTAGAATATATCTCCCGATCTCTAGTAACTCGCTGCTATCCTCGGGAAGTTTTTTCTTAGGTTTCATCTAACCATCAAGTCAATTATACTATGTGCCGGGTATGTGATAGGGCTTCCTATTGGAGAGGTTTGACTCCAAGCTTGTTTAGGGTCTCCTCTGTTGGTTCTCCTCTCTTGTTCCATCCTCTGAGCCGGTAGATCTCCTCCACCTGCTTCTTGTAGAGTTCTCTTGGAATCTTTTTTCCTTTCATCAAACCAGCGATGCTCTTCTCTTGGAAGAATCTCTCGGGAAGCTTATCGTCTTCATGGCTTCGTCCTTTCTTCAAGTTGTAGAGCCTGCTCAGTGTCTGCATTCTGGCTCCCGCGATTATCAGGTCCTCTGGTGTATATTCTATCCCTGTTGCCGCGTTCAAGAAGGTTGCAAGTCTATCAAAGCCATAGGGCAGGAAGTCACATACTATCAGGCTGTTTCTTGAATTGATCTCGTTCTGACCCTTGATGATGGTCTCGGGTAGCTTCTCCAGTTTTAGCTGGTTATGCATCTCTGATGTAGCGGTCCATAGCCGGGTGTGGCTCGCAAAATCTCCTGTTGATAGGGCTAAGGCCATGCTATAGGATCCTAGAGGGTTTACGCCGCTGAGTTCCATTCCCGCTATCTGGATAGCCCAGTAGCTGCTTCCTCCTCCGATTGTCTTGCTTGCCCTTCTTGTGCCCTCGGCTAGGGTGTCTCCTATTCCCTCCCGGTTGGCGATGTCCTTGATGAGCCTGTGCACTGTCTCGGCTGAGCCCCATCTTATCCACTCATTGTCCTCTGGACTGAGCTTTTCTTTCTCGGCTGACTCCATGGCGTAGCTGATGGTAACCCCTGTGCTGATTGTATCCAGTCCATATTTGTCGCAGAGCCAGTTTGCCTCGGCCACATCCTCTGGGTTATCAAGCATGCACCCAGAGCCAAGATAAGCCGTGGTCTCATACTCTGGCCCCTCCATCTCCTTCCCATCCCAGCGGCTGACCTTGCTGCACATTATAACCCCACATCCATAACAACCCTTGCTGGTCCACTTGAGTTGGTCTTTCATGGCCTCGGCTGTTATGTTCTCATAATGCTCAAATCTTCCCTGCTGAAAGTTCTTGGTAGGTAGAAAGTTGCCTTCTTCTTGACCCATTCTTATCCACATCATGGTGCCAAGCTCTTTGCGTTTCTTTGCGTTGGGGTTCTCGGCTAAGTCAGCTGTAAGCTCAGCGGCTAATCGCTGGTATTCTTCTCGGTCGGCCATCTCTGGCTCTAGATCGCCTTCAATCACTACAGCCTTCAGGTTCTTGCTCCCCATAACGGCTCCAGCTCCACCACGCCCAAAATGCCTGAACAGCTCGGTGCCTATTGATGCGTATCTTACTAGGTTCTCGCCTGCCTGCCCTATACAGGCTACCTTTGCGTCGGGGTGCCTCTTCCATAGGGTTTTCTCTGTCTTCAATGTGTCTCTTCCCCAGAGCTCACTTGCATCCTTAAACAATACCTCATCTGGTGTAATGTGGATGTAGACCGGGGAATCCGATGCTCCCTTGATTAGGAGGTAGTCGTTTCCTGTTCTTCGTAGGGCTGGCCCAAAGTGGCCTCCTGCGTGGCTGTCTAGGAATGTGTCTGTGAGGGGTGATCGGGTTACTAGGGCTGATCTCCCGCTGGTCTGTATCATGGTTCCTGTGAGTGGGCCGGTTACGAATATTAACGGGTTCTCGGGCTTTAGGGGGTCTCTGCTATCATCTTCTCTGGTTAATAGCCATAGGCCGACTCCTTTTCCTCCAATATATTTGCGTATTATCTCATCGGGTATCTTGCCCTTCTCTGTTGTTTGATCTGTGAGATTTACCCGTAGAATCCTGTTAATCATTCCAATCTGTATATAATATGTAAAAGAGTAATTGAGGTTTGCCCGGGTGAAAATAAACTCGGGCTACTCTAGGGCCTTACATGCCTCAAGGAAGGCATCTAAACCGCTATCCGCAAGCTCCTTGGTCAATACCAGAGGCGGCAGGAATCTGATGACATTCCCATAGTGGCCGCCTTTCTCGACTATTACCCCACGCTTGTAGGCCTCGAGTCTTACTTTTCCAGCCATCTCAGGGTAAGGCTCCTTGGTCTTCTTGTCTTTGACGAACTCGACGCCTATCATTAGGCCGCTTCCACGTGAGTCGCCGATGTATTTGCGTTCATATCCCTCGTCTTGGAGGCGTTTTATCATGTGTTTTCCAAGCTCGGCTGCGTGTCCGGGTAGATCGTATTCTTTCATAAATTTGAGTCCGGCTGCTCCCGCTGCCATTGCGGTTACGTGGCCTCTGAAGGTTCCTATGTGGGCTCCTGATTTCCATGTGTCTAGTTCGTTCTTGTACATGATAGCTGAGAGGGGTAGTCCTCCTCCTATGCCCTTGCTGATGGTCATGATGTCTGGTGTAATATCATAGTGCTCGCTGCTCCACATCTTGCCAGTACGGCCCATGCCTGCCTGTATCTCGTCAAAGATCAATGGAACCTCGTTCTCTTCTGTGATCTCTCTCAAGCGTTCAAGGTATCCGGGTGGTGGTGTAACTGATCCTCCTTCTCCCTGTATCGGCTCGATGATTACTCCTGCTGGGTCAACTATCCCGCTGTTGGGGTTATCAAATATCATGTTCAGATACTCTGCGCATTGGAGTCCACAGTCAGGGTACTCCTTACCGAAGGCACACCTATAACAATAAGCATAGGGTACAAAGTGGACCTCGGGTATCAACGGTGTGTAATTGTCCTTGAAGTGCTTGTCAGCGGTCAAAGCCAGAGCCCCGCTGGTCATTCCATGGTAGCTACCCATGAAAGCGATCAAACCACTGCGACCAGTATTATACTTGGCTAGCTTTACCGCTGACTCGACTGCATCACTGCCCGTGGGTCCGCCGAAGAGTAGCTTTGAGGCGTCTTTCATTCCCCCTGGGGCGATCTTCATGATCTCTTCCACGAGCTCAGCACGTGCTGGGCTTGGGAAGTCAAGTGTATGTGTCAGGTTCTCAAGCTGTTCTTGGACTGCTTTTACTACCCATGGGTTACAGTGTCCAACCTGCAGTACTCCGGCTCCGCCGAAGAAGTCTATGAAAATATTACCATCCATATCCCTGATGGTTGCTCCCTTTCCTTGCTCAAAGGCCACTGGGGTGCCACGTGGATAACTTACCGCGGCTCCTTCGAGTTCTTCTTGGCGTTTGAGCATCTTCTTGCTGTTGGGACCTGGTGGCCCTGATACTATTTGGGGTGCATCACTGAAACTGAATTCTTTTAAAGATTTTTTTGGCATAATTATCAGTAAAATATGGGTTTCTTTTATTATAACACTATCCCGTGTCTTGTTTTGGCTCGTAAACCTATAAACACACGATTCCCGAATATCATGTATGGATCTAGCGTCTGAGATAGCTGAGTATCGTGATGAGTTGATGCGACTAAGAAGATGGTTTCACATGCATCCGGAGATCGGGTTCCAAGAATTTGAGACATCAGCCAAGGTAGCTAATTATTTGAGAGGATTGGGGCTCAGCGTTGAGACTGGTGTAGCAAAGACAGGTGTTGTTGCTGTGCTGGAGGGCGACTGTGATGGACCCACTTTGTTGATGAGGTCGGATATGGACGCCCTGCCTTTGGATGAGGAGAATGATTTACATTACAAATCGATGAACCCTGGATTTATGCATGCATGTGGTCATGACGCCCACATGGCTATGCTCCTAGTTGCCGCTAAAATACTCGCTAATCACCGAGATAAGATAAAGGGGAGAATTAAATTTGTCTTCCAGCCAAATGAGGAGGAAGCCGGCGCAGAATATATGGTGGAGGAGGGCGTAATGGAGGATCCAAGCGTAGACGCAGCAATAGGTCTTCACATATGGACCCCTATACCTACAGGCAGCGTCGGCATCATATCTGGCCCAGTCATGGCCTCTAGTTACTACTTCAAATTAAAGATAATTGGCAAAGGTGGCCATGGAGGCGCCCCCCACACAGCCATTGACCCTGTTCTTTGTACCGCTAACGTGATTCAAGCTATACAAGCCATACAAACACGGATGACAGACGCATTGGAGCCCACGGTGATAACCTTCGGTAAGATCCACGGAGGACGCTTCAATATAGTTATCCCGGATACCGTTGAACTGGAAGGCAGCATAAGATGTCTCCATAATGGAGACGCTGAGGTACGGCAACGATTCAGGGAAGTGGTTGAACACATCTGTAAAGCCCATGGAGCCAATTACGAGTTAAGTTATACTTGCGGAAATAGACTGCTGAGTAACAACCCCTGGATGACGGACTTGGTGAATCGGACAGCGGAGGAAATTGTTGGTCCTGATAAAATCATAGGCGAGGAGATGAGGATGATGATCGGAGAAGACTTTGCGGAGTTCTCGCTAAGAGTACCTAGTTGTTTCTACTTCTTGGGAACAGGTAACCCTGAAAAAGACTCAACCCATCCTCACCACAGTCCCAGGTTCAAACTAGACGAAGACACCCTACCCTTGGGTGTTGAGATGCACATAAAAACCGCTCTAAACTACTTCAAACAACTCTATTAACCATAATTTCTTCCGTGATTACATAATAAACCCTAATCCAACGTAAAACTATCTCAATATACATCAAAAATTAACTATATCCCTAACCTATTATCAATTCACAGTTTACAAAGAAAAACAAGTCCCCACTGGTCGTCAGCAGAAAAGATGCGGGGGGAGGGACTCGAACCCTCGAAGTCCTAAGACACGAGATGTCTTATCCCGAAGCATCGGATCTTAAGTCTCGCCCCTTTGACCAGCCTCGGGTACCCCCGCATGCTCATATCAAAACACAGATATCCATTAAAAACTTAACTAAATAAAAATAGGCTAGACGATGCGTCTACTGCGCTGAAGATCCTTACGATTATTACTCGGCTTTCTTATCTTCGCCGTATCCCCATAACCACAAGCCGCGCAACGTTTCTTTCTAATATGATAAGCTCTGCGTCCACAGCGCCTACACTTTATATGAATAGTCTTCCCTTTATGAATTGGTCCCTTAGTTGGCATAATTTGTCACATCTTACTCCGGCGGCGGACTTACCATAATCACATTATCCCCGCGAAGAACAATATCACCGATCTCAACTACGCTCATAGGATCTGTGACTTCTTCGGAGTCCTTCATATAGAGATTAACGTGCTGGTCAAAACCCTCAAGAGTACCCCTGAGCGTCTTACCGCCTCTAAGCTTTATGAGCACGGTCTTCCCTACGCTGCGCTCAAGTACTCGTTCAATCATATCCGCCATGTCATTTATCACTCGTTTATTGGGCTCTAATCGAATAACAAGTTTCCCCTATAAAAGTTTGTATTCTAGGCATCGCAATATTCTTAAACCCTGAGAGTAAATGAATCACAGAGAACAAAGTAACACCTCCTAGGGTACACTGGAT
>CAZAQI010000040.1:16752-17275 GCA_964487465.1 uncultured Candidatus Bathyarchaeia archaeon | reverse complement strand
ATCACCGCTGCACTGTTTGACACATGCTTGATGGGTATCTCCAATCCTCGGTCCTCAAGCTTGGAGACGATGTCAATGTATCTAGAATATTGCTTACGCGTGTATGTCTTATCAGATTCATCAGCGACAGCGAAATGGGTGAACACGCCATCCAGCTCAAGATGGGGAAGTTTAGCTAGCTCAACTATGCTCTCAACAGCTTGCTCATCCGGTTGATAACCAAGTCTGCTCATACCGGTATCGATTTTTACGTGGAAAAGAGCCACAGTGTTCAGTTTCTGGGCTGCCTTATTTAGATGAATTCCCTGTTCATGGCTATAGATAGTAGCAGTGACATCGTTTTTGATAGATTCTTCATGAAGATAATCTGGGGTATAACCCAAACAGAGTATTGGTGCATCAATCCCCTTTCTCCTGAGTTGAATCCCCTCCCCAGGGGTAGCCACCGCGAGCATATCAGCGCCGTTTTCTAGAAACGTCTCAGCGCACATCTGGGATCCGTGTCCGTATCCATCGGCTTTCA
>CAZAQI010000040.1:0-16742 GCA_964487465.1 uncultured Candidatus Bathyarchaeia archaeon | reverse complement strand
GTACTATTCTCCGAACTTCACGGATATTATGAGCGAGGTGATCAAGATTTATCTCCGCCCAGACTGGCCGAATTCCAAGACTATCAGATATCATAGAAGATGATATAGAGTTACAGTGGTAAAACGGTTATGAGAAAGATGGCGCGGTCGGCAGGATTCGAACCCACGACCCCGGGTTCCGAAGACCCGTGCTCTATCCACTGAGCTACGACCGCAACCACGTTAGGTGTTCGTGGTGAATACAAAAACCTTACTCAACAGTGGACCTATATACTGGGCTGAAGAGATGGTATCTATTGTTGGTAGGCTTGATTTAGATGACTGCTGATAGGATTGCGAGACAAGTTGAGATATCCGTACTGGTGCACGCGACTGAGGACAGGTCTAAAGTATTGAAGGCAGTAAGCCGACTTTTTCCCTCTGAGATGGATTTACCGGGCTACAAGGAGGAGAAGCTGGACGGGTACTTCGGTGACCCCATCAGGTCTTTTTACTTTAACATCAAGAACCGGAGACCAGCCACAGATATCTTTAACCATATACTCGACAGCCTCTCAAGCCTGGACTATGTGACGCTCCTTGATGAACTGGCCCCAAGAATGGATGATACTAAGAACTTTTACCTCAGGTTCAGTAAACAGAAGGCGTACCAGGGTAAAGTGGCCCTAGAGACCCATGACCCCATCAAAGTGAAGGTAAGCGTACAGGTGCCCCACAAGGCTGACCCGGTGGAGGTACTACGGGAATACATGGAGGAGAGACGGGGCTGAGGCGCTATATTGACCTCTGCCTTGAGCCGAATAGACCAACTATAGCCGTATTAGCCGCAGAGTCCCTCGGGTTTGATGCAGTAGGTTTAACACGGGTAGTGGAATCAGATAAACTGGATATCGTTAAACGGGTAGACTTGGAGCCCGGTAACCCTAACGAGTTACTTAAGAACCTCAGACAGATCCGGTGGAACACAGAGGTAATCACAGTAAAATGCAGGAAGAAATCAGTGGCGAGACAGGCAGGAAGAGACCGTAGAGTAGACCTCGTCTCCTATCCCTTTACACGTAACTGGAAACAGAACTACCTTGATAGACAGCAGGCAGGCCTGATGAGGGACTCTGGATGCGGGTACCTTATAGACCTATCAGAGCTTATCACAGACGACCCATATTACCTTCGTAAAAACATCGAGTACCTTAAGAGAAACAAGGATAACGCAGAAAAGAAAGACCTGCCGGTCGTGGCCAGCAGCTGCGCACGTACCGTATGGGGCATGAGAGACCCACAGGGCCTAGCTTCTCTACTCAGCTTACTAGACGTGGACCAAGACCACGCACTGGACATGATCTCAAACACCCCCAACGGATTAGTAGCACGAAACCGGGAAAAACTAAAAGACGAATACATACAACCCAATGTATGGGTAATTGAAGAATGAATAAGGCAGAAGTAGATATACTAGTTCACTGTTTCTATCACAGGATGGGCCTCCACAATGGGCACCCTGTTCTAAGTATAAGATGGCCACTTACATCTATGCCACGGGAGACAATTAACGATGTATACGATGGCAAGGTGTTTAGCTTGGGTAGTACCAACACTGTACTTATCCGAGACAGTGATCTGAATATAATCCATGACCCCGGGATACTGCAACTAGGAAGATATGGAACACTAAAACGTAGACTGGAGGAGTTTGAACTCACCTTAGATGATATTGATATGGTGATTAATAGTCACTGCCACTATGACCACGTGGAGGCAAACTATCTGTTCAAAGGCAAACCATTGATCATACATGATAAAGAACTAGAATACACGGATGAGCTATACTGGCCTGAGTGGAAAGAAGCTTTTCTAGGAATAATGGATCAAAACGTAATCAAGGGAGAGAAAAAGATCTCGGAGAATGTCAGGGTAATAGAGACAGTTGGACATACTCCTGGAAGTATTACCACACTTGTAGAGACCGATGAAGGTTTAGTGGCCTTAGTAGGAGATGCAGTGATCTTAAAAGAGGACATGCTGGAGCTGAGACCTCCAAGTGTAGTCACCAAGAACATCGATGCCAATGTTGCTATCAATAGCATGAAGAAAGTCCTAGACTTGAAACCTATTCAGGTGATCCCAGGCCACGATGCACCCTTCTCCCCATAAAACCACACAACATATTTTTGACGCCTCTTTTCTATTGTATAAAAAAGGGAAATATTTTTAATACTCCTAACTGGTAAGGGCTGTAGTGAATTAAATTGCCAACACACGGCTCATTAACAAAAGCTGGGAAAGTAAGATCCCAGACTCCCAAGATCGAGGGAAAACCAAAGAAAAGTCCTAGTCCTAAAAAGAGGAACAGGGGTAACTACAAGAAACGGATACTCAGCGGAAATACGGGATATAATCGTCGAAACTAATCCTTTTTTAATCCCTTTACTTCTCTTTCCCCCGAATTGCAATCAGAACTCAGAGAGATTATCGATACTCTGTTATCCATGGAGTCCCCCACCAAGCGTGATGTGGAGAAAGCCAAGTTCAAGGTTACTCGTAAATATAATCTGGGTTACATCCCCTCCAACTCTGAGATCATAAGCCTCCTAGAAGACGATGAATGGGACCAGTTAATCCCAATACTCAGGAGAAAAGCCACCCGTGCCCTCAGCGGCGTAAATGTTGTTGCAGTAATGACCAAGCCCCATGCGTGTCCCCATGGACGATGCGCATACTGCCCAGGTGGACCTGATGATAATTCTCCCCAGAGCTATACAGGTCACGAGCCAGCAGCGATGCGCGGAGAACAGAACATGTTTAATCCCTATGATCAGGTCAGAAGCCGTGTTGAGCAACTAGAAGCCATAGGGCATGAGGTGGATAAGATTGACTTAATAGTGATGGGCGGGACTTTCCCTGCCTCTCCTATAGAATATCAGCGCTGGTTCATGAAAGGTTGTCTGGATGCCATCACTTTAGAGGATTCAAATAGTTTGGAGGAAGCAAAACTTAACGCTGAGACAAGTAGGACGAGGAATGTTGGAGTTACTTTTGAGACTAGACCCGATTACCTAGACCCCCACCATGTAGATGGAATGCTGGAACTGGGTGGAACACGGGTGGAGATAGGTGTACAGAACGTATACGATGATATATATAAGCTGGTGGACCGGGGGCACACTGTCCAAGACGTGGTGGATGGTACCCGCGTCATGAAGAATGTCGGCTTGAAGATATGCTACCATATGATGCCTGGGCTACCTGGAAGCAGCTTTGAACGGGACATAGAGGGCTTCAGGACCATATTCAAGGATCCAAGGTTCAAGCCTGATATGCTCAAGATATACCCGACACTGGTAGTGAAGGGTACTCGTCTATATGATTGGTGGCGTAACGGCGCGTATGAGCCTCTTACTACGAAGGAAGCAGTAAACTTAGTCTCAAGGGTTAAACAGATGATCCCACCGTGGATCAGGATCATGAGGATACAACGAGATATACCCCTACACCAGATAGAGGCAGGGGTAAACAAGAGCAATCTCCGCCAACTAGCCAAGAAAAAGCTCAAGGAACTAGGGGAGGATTGTAGCTGTATTAGGTGTAGAGAAGTTGGGCACAGGGCACGTGCAGATGTCACCATAGATAAGGATACACTGGATATTCATCATAGAGTCTATGAAGCCTCAGGGGGTGTGGAGGCGTTTATAAGCGCAGAGGATCGGAACCAGACCCTCATAGGGTTCGTTAGATTAAGACTACCCGGTGAGAACCCTCATAGACCCGAGATAAATCCGAATACTGGTTTAATCAGGGAGCTTCACGTCTACGGGGAGATGACTCCTGTGGGTGAGGATGCCCAAGACTGGCAGCATCAAGGCTGGGGTGAGAGATTGATGAATGAGGCTGAGAAAACTGCTATAGAAGAGTATGATGCCGGTAAGATGGTCGTCATGAGCGCCCTAGGCACAAAACAGTATTACACTAAACTAGGATACAGGAAAGAAGGGGTCTACGTAAGCAAACTCCTTGTCTGAGCTTGATTATTTTAAAAGCAGATGCTCGTTTTTTCTCATGGCCTATTCCTCTGCATTATTACTATGGGAAACGTGATCAGAAAAAAAATAAGAAAAGTACAAGGGCTTCATTGATGATATTACTTATCTTTTCTAGGGTTTGAACTAGATACAAGAACCAGCAACTTAGCTGATGCATTATCCGGAAAGACTATTAAACTTGATTGATGGTGATTCTCCATCCGAGTCTAAGATATATTTTGATGTGTCCCACTGAATCATATTTCTATGCAGAATAGAACTATTTCATGGTTCACCTTTTTGGTAAATTACCTTACAATGATTATATCTAGAGTTTAAAAAAGAATTTTTAACTTGTTTAGGGTAATCCCTACCTCTATCACTCAAATAAACTCGGATAATATACGTATACTTGGCTAATTTTAACCATATTTTTAATATGCCTAGATGGTTCTTTTCTCTGATTTATATGTCGGAGGAGAAGCTAACCGGATACCGTGGACAACTCAGGGGCGTCCTCATAGAAGCGGATGCAGATATAGGAGATAAAGTGGAGGTGGTTGTCAATAATCAGCAATACTCCGGCAGCCTAATGCCTAGGGTAGAGACCTATGACCCGTGTCACCTTATTATAAAACTTAAATCAGGGTACAATATCGGACTAAGGTACACAGAAGACATGCGGATAAAGAAAATAGGCACCGCACCAAAACCAGAGTTCAAGCAACCTCCCTTACCCAAAGCAGAGGAAGGACTACCAAAAGTAAGCATAATTAGTACAGGGGGGACAATCGCTAGCCGTGTGGACTATGTAACCGGTGGCGTAGTATCCGCTATGACCAGCCGCGACTTACTTGGTATCGTGCCTGAGCTGGTTGATATCGCTGATGTTGACGCTGATATCCTTTACAGTGTATTCAGCGAGGATATCGGGCACAAGCACTGGGAGGGAATGGCGGAAAGGGCCTATGAGAAGATCAAGAGTGGAGCAGATGGCATCATATTCACACATGGAACAGATACCATGGGGTACAGCGCAGCCGCCATGAGCTTCGCCCTCCAAGACCTACCAGTACCAGTAATCTTTGTAGGCAGCCAACGATCAAGTGACCGACCCAGCAGCGACAACGCCACCAACCTCATGGGGGGAGTATACACGGCCGCATATGCTCCTTTTGCGGAGGTCTGCGTAGGATTGCACGAGAACACCAGTGACGAGTCCATAAGCTATATTAGAGGAACAAAGGTGAGAAAATGCCACACAAGCGCCAGATACGCTTTCCAGCCAGTCAACGATTTCCCCCTAGCCCGCTACAGGAGCGATGAACTGGAGATTATAAACCCTAACTATAGAACTCGTCAGGACTCGGAGCCAAGGCTAATGAACAATTTCAGCGATAAGGCAGCCCTTGTAAAGTTTCATCCAGATATGGATCCAGGGGTACTGGAGTATTTCATTGATGATGGATACAGGGGATTAATTATCGAGGCCACCGGGTTGGGTCAGGTAAACAAGATACTCTGGCCAGCCGTTGAAAGAGCCCATAGGGAAGAGGTTTTCGTCGGAGTTGTCAGTCAATGTATCTGGGGTAGAGTCAATCTCAACGTGTACAGCCACGGTAGAGAACTCTTGGATAGAGGCGCCATACCTATGGAAGATATGCATGGTGAGACAGCACTAGTTAAACTCAAATGGTGTCTAGGTCAGACCGATGAAACGGAAGAAGTGAAGAAACTCATGTTAACCAATATCGTGGGGGAATTGAATTCAAGAACACCCTATCTAGGGAGGATGGGATAATGGACTATGAGAAACTAGGGTTAAAGGTTGGTATCGAGATTCACCAAGAATTAGCCACGGAGCATAAACTATTCTGCTCATGTCCACCTCAGCTAAGTAAAGACGAACCTGACTACACATTCATTAGAAAGCTAAGACCAGCTCAGAGTGAGCTGGGTGAGGTGGACCCAGCAGCCTTATTTGAATTCCTGAAGGGTAAGACCATTATCTATGAGGCTAATCACGATACTAACTGTCTTGTCGAGATGGATGAGGAACCACCGGGGGCTCTGGATTATGAGGCATTGGACATCGCCCTCCAGTTCACATTACTAACAGAGGGAACCCCCGTGGATGAGGTCCAAGTGATGCGTAAGACTGTTGTGGATGGTAGCAACACGGGGGGCTTCCAACGTACCAGCGTAGTTAGCCTAGGGGGCGCCATAGAAGCAGAAGGAAAAACATACAACATTGAACAAGTGGCTATCGAGGAGGACGCCGCTCGTAAAATAGAGGAAGATGGTGACACCATAACCTATCGACTGGATCGTCTGGGCATCCCCCTTATCGAGATAACCACTGCTCCAGAGATGTATAGACCAATAGAAGTCTACTATGTAGCCAAACGGATAGGCTCGATACTTAGAGCTACAGGCAAGGTACGTAGAGGTTTGGGTACCATAAGGCAGGACGTAAACGTCAGTATCAAAGACGGGGCTATAATCGAGATAAAGGGAGCTCAAGATCTGGGTATGCTTGAGACCATAGTGGAGTATGAGGCACAGCGTCAAACCGCTTTATTAAATATCAAAGAGGTCCTCAAGGAGAGAGGTATTAAGCCCAGTGACTTGGGGAAAGAACTCTTTGATGTATCTGACGTATTCGCGGGCACCGAGTCAAGGATAATTGTAAACGCCCTTGAGAGAGGTGGACGAGTTTACGCTGTTAGGTTAAAAGGATTCAAGGAATTAACTGGTAAGGAGTTGTGCCCGGATAGGAGACTGGGAACAGAGATGAGTGATCATGCAAAGTTCTTGGGCGGTGTAAGGGGAATATTCCACACGGATGAGCTTCCAGGGTACATGATATCTCAGGAAGAAGTGGATAACTTAAGGGAAATTGTGGGAGCCGAACCGATGGACGCTGTGGTTATCGTAGCTGATAAGGAAGAGAAATGCAGACCGGCTCTCATCGCAGTAGTAGACAGAGCAAAACAGGCCTTAGACGGGGTGCCCGCGGAGACCCGTTCCGCTAACCCTGATGGTACCACACGATTTACACGCCCAAGACCCGGTGCTGCGAGAATGTACCCAGAGACAGATGTTAAACCAGTAAAGATCAGCACTGCGATGGTCTCAGAGATAAAAAATAGATTGCCTGAGATGCCTGAGGCTAAGCTCTCCAGATACCAGACAGAGTACGATCTTAACGAGAAGCTTGCAACTCAGATAATAGACTCTGATTATCTATCCCTTTTTGAGGAGCTTGCTGATAAAGGTGTATCCTCAACCCTATTAGCTGTTACTTTGACAGAGGATTTAACCAATCTACGGAGAGACGGTTTTCCAGTTGAGGAACTAACAGATGAAGCCATCACCGAGGTCTTCATGCTCGTGGAGGAAGGGGCTACTGCTAAAGAGTCCATACCTGAGTTACTCGTGTACCTAGCTGAACACCCTGACACCCCAGCTAGGGATGCACTGGATAAGCTGGGATTGGAGCTACTCTCAGAAGAGGAGCTAAAGAAGATAATCAGCGATGTGGTGAAAGAGGGCTCAAATCTCATCGCGGAGAGAGGTATGGGGGCCATGGGCCCATTGATGGGTACCGCTATGAGCAAAGTAAGGGGAAAAGCAAAACCAAAAGCAGTACAGAAACTTCTACAATCCGTCATCCAATCAAAGCTGGAGTAGATCTAATCTCTATATCCCAAACCTCATAAGTATTATAAACAGTTTTACGACTTATTAGAAACGAATTTGTGTCAGTGATATCATGGTGGAGACTCCCTTCTATCTAAAAATACGAATAGGTGATGCAGAAATAGAGATAGGAGGAGAAAGAGAAGAGGTTCTTGAGACCCTTACGGAGCTTGACAAGATTGTTGGACTAGTGAGCAATGCCTTTGAAGTAGAGCCAGATGAGGAAAATGAATCCAAAGGCAAGTCTGATCCAACACAGTACCCAAAGATACCTCGAACAAATCAATGCAGCGAAGCCATTATCTCTCTACTGAAAACCGATTGGGGGCAGACTCCACGCACAATCGGTGAGCTAAGGGAGGGTATGGAAGCGAACGCTGTCTTCTTTCCCAAGACGACTCTCAGTGGTGTACTGGTGTGGATGACCAAAAAAGGAGATCTAAGACGCTGGAAGGATCCCAAACGAGGATATCTCTACGTTGTTAATGAGCAAGAGGAGTAAACTATGGCACGAATAAGCATCAATATAGAGACAAATTATGGCACATTAACTGTTCAGGGAGATAACCAAGAAGAGATTCTGAGTGCCTTGGATTTATTAACGGAGGATTTCTTAGAGCAGGTGAATGACAAAGTCTCACTACTTGAGTTAAAGGACGCAGAGAGTGAGTTAGAAGGAATAGTACGATACACCTCACAGGGACCAATCATCACCACCAGATCGGAGCTCAGCCACTACGAAATAATAGGTCTAATACTCTACGCTATGAATCACCATGAAGCCACCAGCAGACAGATAGGTGAACGAATAGAGGCTAGCGGAAAAGAAGTAATCGTACCCGCCCGTCTTAACGAGATGATGAAACGCGGCCACGTTTTCAGGCCGGGTAAGAAAGGTGGAAAATACAAGTTAACCTCTGATGGTCTCGAATGGATGATGGATGAGGTGCTGGATAAACTACGTCTTGAAGAGGACTAGATTCTATCCTCGTAGTCCTCATATAACTCAGTGACTACCCTGAGCAAAGACATTATGATGAGGTTAGCATCTACTTCATAGGCTCCTTCCCTGAAGGTTGATCGCTGAACGAGACCTTTGTCAACTAGTTTTGCTGTGGCTCTTTCCACTGCTTTATCGGTTAGACTAAGCTCGGATCCAATCTCTCTCACAGACATGGAACGCCCAGTCTCAAGGAGATAATGAAAGACGGTCTCCTGGCTAGGCGCCCTTTTCAGCATCATAAGGGCATCAGTTCTCTTTCTTAGCTCTCCCAATCTTTTCTCTGACAAATCTATATCAATCATTTATTTTGGAGCTCTAGTGTATAAATCTTAGCCGGATCTCTACCCATATAAGGCAAGTATTGTATTTCTCTATGGAATAGCCATGGATGAATCGCCTATAATCAAACTAACACCCGCCATTGAGGATCACGCAGCTTTACTAGCCTTGAACAGTCAGAGAGCCTATGAGAAGGCATCTGAATTATATGAAAAAGAGGCTTGGGGTCCACGGGGATACAAGTCAGCAAAAGATCATCTGTACTATATTGAGAAGCTTGATACTTTCAGCATATTATACGATGAAGTCATTGTCGGTGGATTGATTATTTCTGATAACGGCTTTGATGTTAAGGAGATTGTACGTGTATTCGTTGACCCGGATTTCTGGGGAAACGGGATAGGATCAGCAGCATTAAAGATAGCGATGGACAATATTAAGGCAAAGGCTTGGACCGGTGGCACCATAGATTGGAACCAGATGAACCAAGATTTTCTCGAAAAAAACGGGTTCAAACGGATTGGTGAGATTAAGGGAGATGAATCCATGATATGGTACCAGAATAAAGTAGAAGAACTAGAATTACCCTCAATAGAAGAGCTGTCCACTGATATGAACCGCATCGTAGTCGAGGGAACAATAGTGGAAAAAGCTGTACCTAGACAGGTTAGGAGTAAAAGAAGATGGCAGACCTTAACCGTCACAGAGGCTACCCTCAAAGATAATACAGATGACATTGTGCTGGTTCTCTGGAATGAGCAGATAAAACAATGCGTCGTCGATGACCGTGTACGTATAGAAGGTGGGTACATGAAGAAATACCGGGGGTTACGCCAGCTCAACGTTGGTAAAGTCGGTAAACTAATTACTCTTGATTAGACTTGTAGAGTCTCATTAATATATCATATGTAGTTAGATTTGATACATACCCATCATTGGTGTTATCAACCAGACCGTCTTTATTCAACTCAGCTAGCCTAGCGCGGACAGTGCTACCATTCTCACCTAGCCCCCGGGAGATATCTATGGGTCTCATAGGCTGGTCTTTGAATGTAAGATATACGAGAATCTTGAAGGCAGATGTGGAGGGGTCTATTTCAGCCAGCTTGGACTCCAAAGTTATTCCTCATAATATACTTCTAGCAAAGCTAAGAGTATTGGGCCTAACTTATACTTGTATACCCCCCTACTAACTCTGTCCACCAATTTCTTCTTGTTAAGCTGAAACAAAGCTATATTTACGGCGTTAACAGTGAGGCCGAGTTTCTCTGAAATATCTTGAGATGTCATCGGCTCGCCGCTCTCAACGAGGGTAAGCAAAACTTCTCGTTGACTATCGGCTCTCTTGAGGTCCTCAATCTCCTCGGCACTCATTTCTCACGTCTCTCCGACTACTTTTCGGTAACCGAGTATAAATGTGAGACGATCTCTGTGAAGGGGATGAGACTGTAATAGCTACCGTCTTCTTTCTGTTCAATATATTTTTTATCTAGTAGTGTTCTTAACGCGGGTCTTACTGTACCTGCTGGTATGTCGGTATCTGTGGATATGTCTGTTGGTTGCGTGGCTCCCTTGAAGCTAAGGTATACAAGTACCTTGAAGTGGCTGGTGGTTGGTGATAGATCGTCTAGTATATTTTCCCATTCAACCATTATACGCTGACACTCTCCTCTAGAGTTGTTACCCTCTCCATTAGGTCAAGTAATATGAATGCGATGTTGGGTTCATAGTTACCCCTACTCGGGCGCTCAAGGAAACCTTCTTCTGCTAGTTTGGCGAAAGCAGCTTTTACGGAGTTGTAGTTTGCTCCAAGTTTGTCTGTCATCTCGCTTGGTCCTAGGCTTGGATCTTTGAGGAATTCACGAAATATTGTGTCTTTTAAGGTTAAATCGTCTGACATTTTTAACTGTTGACATAGTGTTATCTTGGGTTTTTAACTTTACTTTTCGAGTGAAGTCGGAAAACCAGTTTTCATTCATATTTGTAGAGCGCAATAATTTCTTAGTATATAAATAAAACAACATTTACCCCAAATTACGCTCTAAACAACCGTATGGTTTAAATATCCAAGAAAAAAAGTGTTGCATAGTTACAGGTTGCAAGGAAAGAGACAAAAAATGCTGGCGGTAAAAGAAAAAACAATACAAAAACAAATCACAGAGCCAGCAGTTCAAACCAATAACATGAGCCTAGCCTTAAGAAACCTAATCCTATCAGAGATAACAGATAATGTCTTTCAGGAAACACCTAAGATCAAACAGATAGTGGAAACCATAAGAAACCAACTTGAGATAACCCCGTTAAGAAAAACCGAGAGCTACGTCCAGGTACTAGGTGTGGATGCAGGTAGTCAGATAATTCCCTTAGCAGCAATGCAATACGCGGTATTCGGAGCCCTTGCATATTCATTTCCAAATGGGCGCAGATATTTTCTGCAACCAGAATCAATGAGTCAACCCTATGGAGACTCAATGAAACATTTCAGAGGTCAGATGGATATCCGACGTGAGGCCATGCTTTACGAGACCGCTTACAGTTATCTTGAAAACTATCAGGACATAGAAGCCATTTTTATTGATGGCCCATTGGCCTTTAGCAACTGGTGGGCGAGGGTTGGCAGGGAGAAAGACCGGCAGAGACTAATTGATGCTGTGAACAAGCTACTCCACATCTGTAACCGATTGGACATAATCGTAGCTGGCATAGTAAAGCGCCCCACTGCTCGTCACTTGATTCACTTCTTGGGATTGAAGGATGAGGTGGAGTATACGGATAGCTTCGTAATGCTTCACGCATTGGAGGCCGGGGAACGCACAGAGGTGTTCAGCCCCAAGACGGGCCTTAGAATGGCTCAGAGAAACAGTCCATTTATGGATGCTGTTGATGTACCCATATATAGTAGCTATCTGAGACTCAGTAAGGAATGGCAGGTACCACCAATAAGACTTGATGTACCTGCATATTGCCTTGATGAATTAGAGCCTTTGGCAAATTATTGCTACGCTACAAGTTATTGGAATGGATTACCTCTGCCCATCGTGAAAGCAGATGAGGAGGTAAAGGTATCCAAGCGTTTCATCGCAGATGTCTACAGCGAGGCATTGAGTAGGGTTGGTCGTATTAATGGTGAGGTCTCGCAGCTTGCGCCTTTCTGGGGGGAGTCAGGATGGATGGGAGTATAAAAGTAGGACACACTTACAGTAGCAGTGGCGAGTACGAAATCAACGAGATAACCATACTTATGCTCAGGAGCCTTGAACTGGCTAAGGGTGACTTAGTCTATATTAAGCACCCGAAAAATGGTAAACCAGTGGTCTATCAAGTAACTCGCGTCTACCCCCATAAACGAGTTAGAGAATACGAGGAAGCCATGCTTAGAGAGGGCAGGTTAATCAATGATATCGAGGATAGCACCCTCCATGCTGCAGCTTACCAGTGGGGATGGCTGGATAACAATGATAGCCTCAGACCACTAAGATACCCTTTGACTCCTAATACACCTGTCTACTTGGCTGAGAGGGATGTAATCTCCAAGTTCACCAAGCCCAGCGGCGAATGGAGGATACTTCTGGGTAATGACCCCAGCACGGATCTGGATGTAGAGCTAGGGCTATACAGCATGATCCGGCAATCCTGTCTAATCTGCGGCGCTGTGGGGACGGGTAAGACGACCACCGCTATCACCATGATAAGCCGAGCAGCTAACGTGAATCCACCTGTTCGATTTTTTATTGTGGATAAGGATGGTGAGTACAGTAGCTTAATGGAGCACTTAGGCCCAGAGAAAACACTAAAGGTGCCTTGGGAGCGTTTTTTCCAACCCAGCTCTATACCCTGGGAGGATTACCTCGGTGAGTTCGGGTGGCAGAAGACTTGGTGGAACAGCAAGATACTGATCCATGCTTTGAAAATATTGTACGCTCAGGCGGCTAATGTAACCAAGCAGAACCTTAAACAAGCTTTGGGTTGGGTTAAACCAGATAAATTGGGGTTTAATAAAAAAGAAGAGGAGTTCGAGAGCTACCTGCAGCAAGTATTAAACTCTGTTGATAATAGTAAGCTCATCCCGGAGGGTGATATGATGCCATTGGACCCTGTGGATCTTTTAAAGGATAGACATGTGGTGATAATGGATCTCAGCACCGGCAAGGATACTTGGAGTCAGAAACACTTAGTGGTTTCACAGGTCTTGCGGAAAATATTCAGCGAGGCGCTGGAGAGTAGAAAATTCGGATGCATAATTGTCTTAGAGGAAGCCATGTATTACGCACCCCAGAGAGGTGTCTTTGAGCTGGGAGACAAGGAGACCCGTGGAAAACTTCTCGGTGTGATTAAGGAGATCGCCACTAATGGTGGGCGAAACGGCGTGGGTCTCTGGGCGGTTACCCAACGCCTCAGCACCGTGGAGAAGACCGTGGTAACTCAGTGCGCCAATAATATCATCTGTCATGGATTAGAGGACGTGGATAAGGCTAGGGTGGCTGAGATCATGGGTAACGAGTTCGCAGGCCTAATTGGAGACCTCCCTCCAGGCGAGGCAATAGTGAAGGGTACCTCTTTGAAATGCAGGTTCCCCATATGGGTTAAGGTATTACCAGAGTTATACCCCGCGTCTAGTGCAAGTACGCCCATGAGTCGTTTCGTGCACATGGAGCTAGCCAATCAGGACTAATCTTATACCAATATATTCGCTATTATCATGTATGACTCCGAGACGAAAGTACCCGCTTTACCCTATCCCCGGGGTGGCTGTACACATCAAGAAAGATGATACATATCTCTTGATCAAACGAGCCGCTGATCCTGATAAGGGGTTCTGGTCTGTGCCCGGTGGTTTAATAGAAGTGGGTGAACGAGCTGTTGAAGCTGCAGAAAGGGAGGTACGAGAGGAGACCGGTCTCAGTGTTGAATTGCTTAAGAGACTTGGGGTCTATGATAAGATAGAGCTTGATCCTTCAGGAAAGGTGCTCTATCATTTTATTATAATGCATTTCCAAGCTCAACCATTGGGTGGAGATTTGACCCCCATGGATGACGCTTTGGATTCTGTATGGGTAAGAAAAGAACAATTCAATGAATACCAGTTAACCCACAGTCTCCAAATGTTTCTAAAGCGAATAGGTTTCACTCCCTAGCGCTTGGGTCTTTTGGCTTTTTCTTTTAGGTATTCTCTTATCTCGGCTACTCTTTTCAAGGCATCCACTACTTTGGGGCATATGTAGACTGGTTTCCCCTCCTTGATTATCAGATGGATGAGCATATCATTATCTACCTGTGCGATCTTGGAGCCATCAGGTGACTCGTATAAAGCGAACTCCTTGCCTAGGGCTGTGTTGAGGTCACCAATCTTTTTCCAGCTATGGAGATCCGGGGTTTTTTGTATCCGCAAATAATACCCATCTCATGGTATCTTGGGGTCAGTATTTTATTCTTGTAGATTTCTGTTCCATAAACTGATTGGATCGGGGATTATTTTTCAAGAAACTGTGGGTGAAATGGTAAAAGAGAAATATATGCGGGGGTGTTGATCTAGTTTACGGTGTAAGATTTGGTACAAGCATCAGATTTCAAAGATAAACATTTCATAAGCATGATGGATTACAGTCGAGAAGAGCTTGACTATATCCTCAGCGTAGCAGACAAGATGGTAGAGATCGAGAAAACTGGATCAGATATGGCCAAGGGAAAGGTACTTGGATCCATGTTCTTCGAGCCCAGCACGAGGACGAGGCTCAGCTTCGAGACCGCCATGATGAGACTGGGAGGCAACGTTACCACAGTAGCCGACCCCAAGACAAGCAGCGCCAAGAAGGGAGAATCCTTTGAGGACACGATTAGCACTATCAGCAACTATGTTGATATAATCGCCATGAGGCACCCTGATAACGACGCGGCTCTTCGAGCCAAGAAGGTAGCCAAGGTTCCATACCTCAACGGTGGTAGTGGTACATGGGAGCATCCAACCCAGACCATGCTGGATCTCCACTGCATCAAATATGCAAAAGGCGAGATCGATGGACTAACCATTGGAATGGTGGGTGACTTGAAGAACGGTAGAACAGTTCACAGCCTCTTGAAGGCATTGAGGCACTATGATGTAACAGTCTACTGTATCGCCCCAGATGCCTTGAAGATGAAGAAAGAGGTACTTGAAGAGGTAGAGGACAAGATCGAGTTCCATGAGGTAAGTGACCTGCCTGCAACGATGCCAAAGCTGGATGTGGTGTACATGACTCGTGTACAGCGTGAACGCTTTGATTCACAGGAGGAATATGACAAGGTGAAGGACAGTTATATCATGGACAGGGAGATGGTTGTGGATCACGGTAAGGATGATGTGGTTATCATGCATCCATTGCCCAGAGTTAACGAGATCGCTACAGATGTAGATGACTTACCTAACGCATGGTATTTCAAACAGGTGAAACACGGCATCTACGCACGGATGGCCATAATCGCCCTAGCACTAGGACTATGGAAAGACTAAACCCTCCATCTTATTTATAATCTGTCTACTAGCTTCTTTATTCGTTCCCATGGAGGTATCTTTTTTTCATCCACCTTGATCTCCGTGGTGTATGCTTCGGGAACCCTATAGCTGAATATCTTATGGGTTCCAATCCTGAGTGGTTCATTATTCTCTGTTGTGGTCACCCACTCTATAATAGGGAAGTCGTGGCTTACTATACGGGTACCTTTCTGCAACTCGGCGATGAATTTTGGTCGTAGCTTTGCGTTCCCTGTGGTGGTCAAGTACAGGGTTATGACTGTTGCTTGGCTTAGATCAGCTTCCATGAAGTTACTTCTATTAACTTCAATCTTATCCCTAAGATCCTTATCATAGATTTTATTCAAGGCGGTTTCAACTAAGTGGTTATTTAACTCATAACCGATGGCATGATCTACACCAAACTCCTCTACAGCCATCATCAATATACGGCCATCCCCACACCCTAGATCAATGATGGTATCCCCTGACCCAGCCTCAGCTATCTCAAGCATCTTCTTCACAACATTCATAGGTGTAGGAACATACGGTGCTACACTCTCATTATCCTCGCCCCACCCCAGTAAGTTGTGCCAGCCTGTTATACGCTCACCAAAATCATCAGGTGGGTTAGTGTTGTCATCTTTCACATTTATTTTAACCCCGTGGTGGTATTTACATGGTGCGACTGGAACCGCTTTATAGATGCAAAAGCTATTTCTCTATTGATCTAGAATGGAGCTTAGACTAGTTGAATTAACCATACCTGAGGAATCCAATATCATACTCGGGCAGAGCCACTTCATAAAAACCGTAGAAGACCTCTATGAGGCACTTGCCAGTAGTGCACCGGGTATAAAGTTCGGTTTAGCATTCTGTGAAGCATCGGGGGAATGCCTCTTACGATCTGAGGGCAATGATGAGGCGTTGGAGAAGACTGCTGTTGATAACGCTATGAAACTGGGCTGCGGTCACAGCTTTAACATAGTGATGAGAAACTCGTTCCCCATCAATGTATTGACCCAAGTTAAAACAGTTCCAGAGGTATGCACCATATTTGCAGCCACAGCCAATCCTTTACAGGTAGTGGTAGCAGAGTCTGATCAGGGACGCGGCGTACTCGGGGTAATAGACGGATCTAAACCCAAGGGGGTTGAAGATCAGGAAGGTATAAACTGGAGAAAAGGGTTCCTAAGAAAGATTGGATATAAAACCTAGTTGAGAAGTTCTTTCATTTGGCTTCTTAACTTATCAA
>CAZAQI010000039.1:0-17444 GCA_964487465.1 uncultured Candidatus Bathyarchaeia archaeon | reverse complement strand
AGTTGTTCTCTACTTAATTCTTTTTCCGCCATTTTTGGAGCTATTAGACCACTGAAAATTATTGTTCCAAGTACTATGGGCATACATATACTTGGGTAAATTTCTGGAGTTAGAAAGAACTCCCCCGTTGGGTCAGAGATTGCTGGTAGCTGAGACATTATGAAAGCAGGGAGACCTGATGCGTATATTAGTTGAGAGACAGTTTTCTCTTCCCTAGTAAATGTAAGCCTTTTACTTATCCTCCAAACTAATAAGAATCTCATAGCTATCAAGATAATTACTACGCTGAAGCCTATGAATAGAAAACGTATGGAAGGAGAGACTATTATCCCTATGTAGACGAAGAAGAGGGATTTAACGAAAAAAGTGACTTCTTCATGAAACCCCCTTAGTCTATCAGTATCAACCAGTACTTTGTTATCAATCCCAAGTTTTTTCATAATATATCTATAGTTCGTTATACCTAAACCAAAAAAGAGAGCAGCCATCACGCCACCTCCCTCACCTACAAGAAGCTCTGAAAGAACATACAAAGGAAAAAGAACAGCTATAGTAACGACGTAAGTGTAAGGAAGTCTCCTTAATCGATCTAAGACTTGCGCCCAAGCTAACCCGATAAATAACCCGAATCCAGATGAGAAAACAAATTGCCCTGTAAGATAATTTATCAAGTCTTGTGTGAATACGAGCAAACTCCGATCGGGTTGCATAATCATTCTTATGAGTATTAGAGAAGATATTATGCAGATAGGATCTGAGATAATCGACTCCATCATTAATATTACTTTAACAGTTGTTGTATTTTTAAGGTGTTTTTCAAGGTCTGCCATTATTCCATAAACTGCCACAGTGCTTGTTCCACCAACCATTGCACCTAGGAGCATGGCTTGAGGTAGTGTGAATAAATCTGGTAAAAATAGATAGTTTATAGTTACTCCAACGAGGATTATTGCTGAGAAAATTGTGAACACGGAGAGAACAAGAGCCTTCTTTAAATGCTTTAGTAAGGTCTCAATGTCTATATTGATACCCGCCTCAAAAAGGATAATACTTAAAGCAATTAAACCCATAAGAGAAGCTTGATCTGCAAATACTTCTTTCGAGGCAAGTCCCAAGCCAGGACCCATTAGCAAGCCAAAACCTAATAAGAAAATTACGTCAGGTATCTTAGTTAGACTATAGAATAATGCGCTAAAATAGCTAATGAGCAGAGTCAGACATAGAAGAACAACAATGATTGTATTTTGGTGCACACTATCCTCTCCAATTATTACAGCGACTCTTTACGTGACGCTAATTATAAATATTTATCATTATTTAATCTCAATAACATTACAGAGTTTATAAAAATAAGGATAATAATAACCATTATTAATTCTCAAGTAACGAAAACATTAATTAACATTAGGGAAAAAAGTGGAACATGTAAAAATAATGATACATCAAGTTATTACTTAGTCATTATTCTAAACACAACGCTTCAAAAATTAGATTAGGTTTATTTATTGGATATCTATATTGGTGGTTTGGGCTCGTAGTCTAGTCCGGATATGATTCGGGTTTGCGGAACCTGAGATCGAGGGTTCGAATCCCTCCGAGCCCGCCACACTTTAAACCTAAATTCTATTGAAAAAATTTCAATAAAAAAGGTCATTCACTGAAAATTGCTTAACGGGATTAAAAACAGCAAAAAATTATAGCTAATATTTATCGAAACAAGGTATTCCAATGCTCTAAAGGTGAACCTTTTTTAAGGATATTATACTATTTTGAGTAGTGTTTTTAATTTGAGAGGAACGATTAAAAAATATTTATCATACCGAGGATTCGGGTTTATTGAAGTAGAAGGTAGAGAGGACGACGTATTCTTTCACGTATCAAACTATCCACGATCAGCGTTACCAGCATCAGGACAAGAAGTAGAATTTAAACTAGTGGAAACTCCGAAAGGAGAGGAAGCCACAGAGATCCAAGTAGTCGAGAAGACCTCAGAAATATTCAAAGCAGACGAAGAAGAGAAAGAAGAAAAACCAGAGGAAGCAGCTGAAGCAGAGAGAGTTGAAGAGGAATTTGATCTCGATGAGCTCAGCGGCGTAGGTCCAACATATCAGAAATTATTACGCGCAGCGGGGATTACATCTAAGGAACAGCTCTCCAAACAGGACCCAGAGGAACTTTACGAGAAACTCATGGAAGCTAACGAAGAGAAAGAGATAACCAAGCGGCCACCCACTCAGGCCAATGTCGAGGCTTGGATAAACCTAGCACAGGAATAACTCTTTAACCCATCATATTTTTTCTAGAAAAAGCTCATTTTGAAACGTATAAACGGCTAAGTTCTCGATCCCCTGTTCCTTGATTAGCGTTTGCAGCATTCGATGCAGGCTTTTTGCGGGGTATCGTTCATCGTTTATCTTAATTAAGATTGGTTCTGAGGAGATGAACTTTTCAAGATATGCTTCAGCTATTTCCCGTATTTCTTCTTTCATCTAGGTTTCACAACTGAACAGTATCTTTCCCGTATTATTTTCTAGTATTTCTATTTTACCTGTATCTATGAATTCCCCGTGTAGGCGCCAGAAACTTGTCGCCTCAATGAGATTGCTTTTATCTGCCTCAAACCGAAGTAAAAGCTGGGGTCTATCGCCTAGTCTTAGCCTTAACACCATGGGTAAGTTTCTGTGCTCGGTATCAAATAGGGGGTAAGGGATAGTATCTACCAGTCTAGGCAGGACGCCCTCTATTCTTGCCTGGTTTGACTCGATGGTTAGTGGAATGGTTTTCCTGCTGGGAGCCAGTTCTCCATCCACTTTGTACGCATCCAGGTTTCCCGTCTCTATTTCTACACTGTATTTATACTCGTTTACTGGTTTCTTCTCCCTCCAAGTTTTAACTGAATTCCCCAGAGAAATCAACGGGTTTCGAGAACCATCTGGAATATATGTGTATAGTATCTTGACGAGTCGTGTTAACTGCTGCTTTATAGATAGGAGGTATTCTTCTGGATTTACTGACAGAATATTATACTGTTGAGATAGTTTTTCTAATAATACTTGTTGATGACTCGAGACTTTGTCACCGTTAATCAGTAAGCACCATGGCTTGGTGATATAGTCCGCTGAGGACCAGTAGAGATTTATAGCGGAGCGGAAAGAGCCCCTTTCAATTAACGCGAGAACTGGCTCATCAGGTCTCCACCCCCAGGCATAGTCTAAGCCACTATACTCCAGAGGCTCCAAGCCTCTATGGAGTAGATATGAGTTAATCTCCTCTATGTGGTCCTGCATGTTGAGAGATAATGGCTGGGTGTTTATTGGGTTTACCGGAAATAGCTTTCAACATAGTCCGTGAAGCCACTGCTGGTGATTAACCCGATTAATAGGAAGCCCAGTACAGCCATCTCGATCACTGCCTTCACCACGATCTGAATCCCGATCAATGTGCTTACATTCATAGGTATCCCAGAGACCACAGGGAGAAGAAACCGGAAGAGGACCAGAGTAAGTATCCCCTCCGGTATATAGGCGATTATGGTGAGGATAGCAGATCTGACCACATTATCTATCTCATATCTCCTGAATAACAACCCGGCGGTATAACCGGTTAACGCTTTCCCCAGCGGTAAACCTATCCCAGTCACCAAATTACCTTTGCTGAACCCGAACTCGAAGGCCGCTACCATTCCACCTACTGCGCCGGTTATCCCACCTATCGCGGGGCCTCCGAACAAGGCTGCTATGAAGGTAGCCAGGTGGCTTATGTCTAATGCCAAGCTGACGCTTACTGGGCCTAATGGTATGTTGGGGGCTAGGGGCACTAGTTGTGTGGTGAGGAAAGATAGTACGTTTCCTAGGGCGCCCATTATGGCTATGAACGTGATTTGTTTGGATTCTAGTTTGGTCATTTCAGTGAATGCATACATTAAACTAATTTACGGGTTATTACTCATTAAGTAGTAACCTGGCATCTCTCAACAAGGTGACCCAGTACCTGTATCGCCCTAGAAGCATCATCTGACTTAACCAATATATGATCCCTAAGATAAGTAGAAAGCGCGTAAATACTGATCCCCGCCTCAGCTAGGACAGCCGAAACAACGGATAGATAACCCACTAAGCCTAGATCCAGGATTATATCGAAAGTGATAACCCTGTATGGACCCTCCACTTCATAGTCATGAAAGTCATCCATGATCATATTCCAGTCACCCTCTTTGAGTATAAGTGAGACCTCATCCGTGTCAATGGTAACTGAGCAAAAGGGATCCAGTGGCTTGATTAAATCCAAGGCTCTACTTTTATCTTCTAAGGGTAGACTCACGATACTGTACTCATCAGGGTGTAACTTGAGCTCTGTGGCTGCAAATACAGGCATCATATCATCTGAGGGCGTGATCAATTAAGTCAAGTCCCGTATCCTTTTTCCTCGACTATTCAACTCTATAATTCTAGCGGTCAGAGCCTTGTTCCTGCGCTTCAACTTCTTCAGTAACGCCTTAGGTCTAGCCGGGCTAATCATGTAAACAGATTTACCCACGAATAGGTTCATTATATTATCCTCAGCATTGGTATAGTCTATGAATTTGAAGCCGCTCTTACGTAGTAGAGCAGATTGGTCTGTTGCGTATTCTCGCGCGTCCTCGCTTATCTCTTCCTCAGTCCTTATGTAGACCTCAACGCGGTCAATATCCTTGTATGGGATGGTGGCGGTTCGCCTCAGCAGTCTCTTGATTTTTAGACCTTCTTTTTCAAGGGAGTATTTGCTGGTGTACACGGGAAAGAAACGGGGTATGGCTAATGTGAGGAACACGTTGCTAGCTAGTAAAAGCATGTCTTCCCAGAACATTTGTGTCCCTATCTCCATACCTTGTTGAAAATGTATGAAAGTCTGGTACAAGTTGTATAGCAACAGAGGGATATTAACAGCCGGTATTAAGTACCCTAGAAGCTTTCTACGCCGCATTAATGGTAGTGACTTTATCTCGGAGTCAGACATCGGAATCCAGTGAAAAGACGAACTGCCTAGATATAAAACCCTACCAGAAACAAAAAAAGGGAGAAGTCATCAAACAATAGTCATGAATATAACGGTTCTCAGACTGGGTCATAGGCCCCATAGGGATAAGAGACTATCAACTCACCTGATACTATGCGCCAGGGCACTGGGAGCCAAGAAGGTGGTTTACTCGGGGGATAGGGATCCTCGCCTGGAGGAGGGTGTCACGGATATTGTTGAGCGCTGGGGCGGAGAATTCAGCCTGGAGTATGAGGGAAACTGGAGAAGGATGGTTAATGAATGGGTGGGCAATATCGTCCATTTAACCATGTACGGGGTTCCCGTGGAGGAGACAGCCCCCATAGTAGGTGAGGAGGATAAACCATTACTTGTGGTGGTTGGTGGGCCCAAGGTGCCTCGTGACATGTACGAGAAAGCCACATGGAACATATCCGTGACCAATCAACCTCACAGCGAGGTTAGCGCATTAGCTATCTTTATGTATCTCCTTCAAGGAGATAAAGCCCTGAAGCATGACTTTCCCGGCGCTTCAATAAACATCAAGCCCAGTGAACACGGGAAAGATGTAGAGGTCAGCAAAGACTAAATCAAACGAATACCCTTTATAGAGGGATCAAGGAAAATGGCGTCAATATATACGGTTAATGAGGAAACATTACACAGTATCGCGAAAGTACTCGGAGGAGACAACGGTGTACAGATAATAGAGATACTCCAAGATAGAGATAACATCACAGTCGAGGAGATAGCAGAGATCACTGAGATCGAGGTAAATGACGTCAGGAAACTACTATATCGTTTCTATAATCATAGCCTCATTACAAATAGAAGGTTCAGGGATAAAGAGACGGGTTGGTTTATCTTCCAGTGGAGCCTCCAGCCTGAGCTTGTTGAGGCATATGTTCACAGCATTAAGAGAAAGATCTTAAAGAAACTCAAGACGCGACTTGACTATGAGTTGACCCATGAGTTTTATCACTGCGGTAATCCCCAGTGCCCTAACACTACGTTTGAGGTGGCTATGGACACGGTTTTCCATTGCCCACACTGTGAAGAACCCCTGCACAGGATGGATACCACGCCCGTGGTTGAGTTCCTTGAGAGGAAAATAGTGGAGATCGAGGAGGAGCTTGAGGACTGAGTCTCCCATCGAGGGACGAGGCAATAGCGCTGCTTGAAGCCGTTGGAACCCCCAGCCATGTAATAGAACATTGCGAGAACGTAACCCGTATAGCGTTACGCATAGCGAATCAGTTAATTTTCAGGGGCCACGAGGTGAATATCAAACTCGTGGAGGCTGGCGCCCTCTTACATGATATAGGTCGTAGCCGTAGCCATGATGTTGATCACGCTGTTATAGGGGCAGAAATAGGCAGAGAACTGGGGCTACCTAATGATGTTATCCAGATTATCGAGCGCCACGTGGGTGCAGGAATACCACCTAGCGAAGCCCGTGAACTGGGTTTCCCTGAGGGGCACTATATTCCTGAGACTCTTGAGGAGAAAGTCGTGACCTACGCGGATAAGTTGGCTTCTGGGCGCTGCGAGGTAGATATTGAGGTAACTATCCGTGACTTTGCCGATAAACTTGGTGAGGATCACCCAAGTTTGAAGCGTTTAAGGGCTCTGGACGCTGAAATGAAAGCTCTTCTTGAGGGTTAGATTAGTTAACGTTTTATGTATGAGACTGATCCAATAAGGTTGCATGGGCCGGTCGTCCAGCCTGGTTAGGATGCCGCCTTTACGAGGCGGAGGTCGCAGGTTCAAGTCCTGCCCGGCCCACCATACTATTTATGAATAATTTGTACTCTGCCTACTTTTCCATCTACTAGTCTTACCTTGATACCGTGGGGGTGAGTTGAACTGTTGGTGAGAATTTGTTTTACTGTCCCTTTGGTCAGTTTACCGCTTTTCTGATCTCTCTTCAGGACTATACTGACTATATTCCCGGGTTTGATATTACTTCTTTTTTGATGTTGGTCCATTCTTGCCTCTGGTTCTCGGTGGCTTATAATACGTGTTAATTTCGTTTCTCATTTTATTATCGAAGCTAGTGACGCGCATAGGGCGATCAGCCAAGCTTTTCCAGTAATTGAGAATAGCATTGTGCCCACCATCATACCGAGGAGAAAACCGTTGCTTGAACTCAGTTTATTAATCAAACATATGTACCTCCCAGTCGATGCTCACTATCTCGGTGATAGTCTTCTTATGGGTAAACACTAGATAGCTGGACTCAGCTGCGACTTCAGTAACCAAGGTTACATTCCATTTCTGACCTTCCTGAAAACTGATGGGAGCATTGCTTAACTGCACCACTCTTATGATCTCTGCCTCAGAACCGGGTTTCACAGTGGCCAAATTATGGGTGACTTCTTGACTGTTATAGTTGGTTCCGTTGAGAAGAATAGTGGCCTCTAGTGAGGTTATCTCTACCTCTGCTCTTCCCTGGTTCTTGAACTTGTAGCTGACGTAAAACTGGTCAAATGCACCGTGCTCTCCCCTGTATACTGGGCCTACGACCTGGTTTGGTTCGATGGTTTCTTCAAGGCTGGCGCGAGGTATGTTCCACGCCTGGGCTATGGCAAGGATTATTAATACTATGGCTGCGGTTCTTAGTAGTTTGTTTCTCGGTGAGGGGTTTTTCATTTTTCTTCATTTACCACGTTGAATATGCTTACTATTACGCCGGATAAGGTGATTATCAATCCAAGGGTTCCTAGGCTGAAGCCGGTGGGTTCTGTTCCCCATAAATAGTATTTGGTTGCTTGGAACTGGAGCAGAAAAGCTATCCCCAGTAAGCTAAGGGTTATTGCTAATGTGTTTCTGCTATCCGACATAGTATATAGTGAATTGCTTCGATTCTTATAAATCAAACGTAGTAAATATTAGGCAGGTGGGCCCCGATGAATATATTCCAAGGCGGCCTCACCTGTTTTAAACCGTAACGCCGATACAATGTCCAGCATCCAACTAACCTGAACTCCTTGGGCCTCTGATATGAAATCACTCATACCGGTTTCGGGGAACTCGAAAGCATAAACCAAATCGAATGGAACGTCATGTTCTCGGTGTCTCTCTATCAACTTCATCTTCTCGGATACTTCTTCGAAACTCAGACCGGGGTCACCCACTGAAGGACATGGTCCTCCTGTTATCCATCCGTCGTATCTGGCGGCTTTTCTTAGAGCCGGATTCTTTATCGCCCCTATCCAGATAGGTATTTTAGGGTCCTGCACAGGTTTCGGTAGGAATTGTACATCTTGGACTTTGAAGAACTTCCCATCATAATTGAATGAGTCTCCGCTCCATAACCCCGATATGACTTCTAAGGCCTCATCAGCTTTCCTAGCGAGAACCCGGTACTTGGATGGTTCCCCAAAGCTTGTGAATTCTTCTCCAGCACCTTTTCCCTGTCCATCTCCACCCAATCCTGCACCTAGAATCACTCTACCGCCACTGATCTGGTCTATTGTGACGATTTGCTTCGCCAATACCTAGGGCCGCCGTCTAGTCACTGGGGTCACATTGGTCCCAAGTTTAATCGTATTTGTTTTAGCTGCTGAAGCGGATAACACGCTCCATGAGTCGGGTATATAGGCCGGAGCCCAGGTAAAATACAGGTGATCCCATAGGAAGAATCCATCCCATCCTGATTTCTCGGCGTCCATCGCTACATCTACTAGGAAACTGCTGACATTTTCCACACCATTGTTTGGTGACCATGCCGGAACCATTTGAAGACCATATTTCATAAACTAGATAATGATGGAGAAGTTTAACTGAATTTCGTATTTGGAACCATCCTTAAACAAAATCAGTTTTTCTATAATATTCTCTAGTATCCGCCATAGGATAATTATCTTCATTATGGACATGTGTTGAGAAAGAAAATATAATGCCAGTTTAAAGGGGAGGAGAACGGTAAGGATTAGTACTTTTCATTAGATTCACTGCATCCTGGTTAGATCTAAAGAATTTAAGTTTTCAAAGACATTATCTCTATTTAAATCAAATACCTTCTATATACTATGCTGGAAAAGTATAAATTCGAGTAAATAGGGTGTCTTGGAAAGAGGTTATTTATAATGACAGCAACACCCGAACAAAGGAGAAACTATTATGTTTTAATCTTGTCTGTCGCTTCGATGATGATAACAGCAAGCACCATCTATATGGTCTTACCTTTGTTTTTCACTGAATATGGAATATCCAACACACAGAATGGTATCTTGATAAGCATAGGTACAATAGCAGGAGTAATCAGTGGATTGTTGGCAGGTAAATTCAGTGACCTGTATGGTAGAAAATGGATACTTGTTGGTGGAACCGCGGTCTATGCAATAGCGTTTTATCTGTTTGCAGTTTTGAGTAAAAATTTCACAACTTTTTTTGTATTAAGATTCCTTGCAGGTATGGGATTCTATGTTATGCCAGTGCTTGTATCTGCGATGTGTGCGGATACATTTGAGCGAGGTGAAAGAGGAAGAATGATGAGTTTGTTTAGCATGTCCAGTGGTATAGGACAGTTAATCGGACCGTTATCAGCACCATATCTCATCAAGGGTAATGACTATTATCTATATTTCATGTTTAGCGGTACATTTGTCTTAATAAGTTGTATTTCCTTGGCGTTTTTTGTAAAGGAAACGTTACCACCAGAACTCAGAGAAAAAAATAATGCACCTAAAAAAAGGTTCAAGTTTAACAATTTTATAAAATCCTTTACAGCTCTAGGACCTCAATTTCTAATCTTCTTAGCCGCAATCTTATTGTATAGAACAGGGTATACATTGATTGATCCATTTTTCAGTGTATACATGAAGGAAGTATTACAGCTTGATCTCAGTAATATGAGTTATTTATTTGCCATAAGAGCGCTAGGAACATTGACCTTTGCCCCTATAGCGGGTTATTTAGCAGATAAATGGGGCAGAAAACCTACATTTCTTCTGAGTATGGGACTGGTAGCCGTTGCACTGGTTTCCTACACGAGGATATCTAAGCCCAGTGATATTTACTATGTGCGTGCATTAGATGCTATAGCAGGGGTAGTCGTTTTTAACAGCATCAGAACAATAACTGCTGACTTGTTAGCTCCAGAAGTAAGAGGCTTCGGCATGGGGCTATACTCCACTATTAGCCAACAAAGTAGTACTATGGGTGCTATTTTTGGAGGATACATGATCGATCTACTTGGATACAATATGGTTTTCCTATTAGCAGCGGGTTTAGCTACTCTGAGTCTTTTCCTAGTTCAAATCTGGGTTAATGAACCAGAAGAAGAGCCTATCAGTCGAGAGGTTGCGCCTGTAGCTCATTAGGGTGTATTCTGGGACTTTCACCCTTGAGACGTTTGAAGTTTATGAGTATTGCTTGTGTTCCGGATTTATTGGCGGCGTTCATTTGTAGGATGGAATTCTGCTGTGTTCCATAATGCTATATCTGGTTGCAGATATAACCCTTCTTGAAGCCCTCATACACCTCCACATCCGAGTAACGAACCAACACAAAGATCAAGATACTTCTCAACCCCTCCGTGTTCCAAGGCATCCACCTGTTTTTACACCTTTTAGCCACCTCACCCATAACCCGCTCCACCCGGTTAGTCGAGTAAGGAACCACCACACCCTCCAAAGCCAGCTCAGCGAAAGTCACCATAAACCCAGCGTGCCTCTCCAGAAACCGGGCAGCCTTCATGTAGCCTCGGAGTCTGAGACTCATGGCAGCCTCACCTAGCTTATCCAGGGTCCACTCGATCCTCCACCTGAGCCTACCCCGGTCCCCATCCAACCGGTGCCTCTCAACTGACCATACAAGGGTAAACAAGGGCCTCTTAACCGCCTCCAACGCCTCTCGTCGTTCCTCAAGGCCCACACGGGTCCTCCAGAGGATGAAACCAAGTCGCTTCAAACCATGCAAGATACATAGTTGACGCCGCCCATACATGATCTTCTCCGGTAACCCAGGCTCATCATCCGAGACAAGCACATCTACTTCCCTGTTCGGCCAGGGGTCATTCACCCAGAGATCCTCCAATGCTCCGTCTCTGGATATCAGTACCTTGACGTGGTTCATCTCCCGTCTGCCGAGGCCCCGTACAGACGTTGAGTCACCCATCACCATGTCTTCCTCCAGTGGCCTTGAAGCCTTGTAGGCCTCCAGCAGGCGTGGCGCAAGCTCCTTTACCCAGGTATGTATGGTTCTCTTGGGCACTTTTACTCCTGTCCCGGTCAGGTACTCAAGGGCTGCGTCCCCGTAGCTCATCTTGCTGGCGTACTCAGCGCAAGCCATCCTTACGCCTCTGCTGTATTTACGGCGTTTAACATCCAAAGCCTCCAGGATGGGAGAAAGTACTTTCCGGTTCTGTCTGTGTATTATTCTCTGTACCCGGAATCGTATGGTGCCTAGTGGTGTGATTAGTTTCTTCTTGTAACTGCTTCCCCTTGTGTACGGGTTTCCCCGGCTGTGCTTGGGTCCGCAGTGCAGTTGGATTATTTCTTCCTGTTTTGCTTCGATTAGTTTGACCAGTTCTTGTCTGGATCTTGTTCTGGATTCTTCTACGAGTCTGGAAAGGTCTATATTTGTGTCAGTTATTTCTCCATTCAGGTCTGCTCTTACCTCCTTTATGTTTAGACAACACAACAGAGGTCAGAGTAGACCAATAAATTCTATCCTACAACTGCACAGCACCGATTTATTTACTTTTCACGTGAAACAGAGGCGATGTGCTTTGGGCGATGGTTTTCTCTGTAGAAATTTATAACTGGGTGTAATCTGGATAGCTTAGCCGGGTTCTGCATGCATGGGGTTATGTGGCTTGCCCTGGGCAAATGCCTAAATAATATATTCTCTTCCACATGGTTATCCTCATAGTGTTTGAGGGTCATCTGTGTGATTTTATCTCCAGCGCCAAAGAGAAGCATGGTTGGTTTACCCCAGGCTTTAATCTGATTTAGATAGTTTTCTATTATCTTCTGTAGGTCAGTGAACATTCTTGGCTTGAATGAAAAATCATAATTTTTGCTATGGTACTGGGCCTCTCTTAGCATCACCTCTTTGAGGTACCATTTAGTCTCCTTGTCGAAGATGTAATTTAGTAAGTTCTCAACATTGATCTCGTAGTCGAAACTTGTGAGGTAATTGACCAAGTATTTGATGAAGCCCCGTCTTCTGCTAGTCTGAAGCTCGCTTATGGGGCCACCGTAGTTAACAAGACAGTCTAACTGGGGGTTATCCTGTAAGGCGTTTGCTATTATATAGCAGCCCATACTGTGACCAAAACCCATGATGGTATCCAGATCATAGGTCTCGGATAAGTATCTGGATGTGAGGTTATATATCTCGCTCAGGTTCTCCATGTTGGGGGATTCCATATGCAGGGTCTCGCCCATGAAGTCTGGAGCTATCACGTATGCGTTTAACTGGTTGCACAGATATTCGCCTAGGCTATAGGTGACTCTGAGTAGGGATTGTCGGTTTATGATCGCTCCATGAGCCAGAACTATGCCTAGCCCTGTGTTTCTGGCTGGTTTTTTTATACTGGCTTTAATCTGGTATTTACTATGAACTATCTTAGTTTCCTGATGCAACACACAGTAGACAAACGTGTGTGTATTTTAAGTAAAATGGAATTCATCTACAGATGAAAACTAGAGGGGATTATTTCTGTATAATCTAGATCATGGTCGCGTAATGATTATAATGCCTTATTCACACTTCATATGGACTTATGGGTAAGCAGACCAGCGAGGTAGTGGAAAAGTGCCCTGTATGCGGATCCAGTGACATGGTGGAGGATGTATCAACGGGTGAGACCATCTGCAGGGGATGCGGATACGTCTATCGAGGAAGCATGGTAGATAGGGGTCCAGAGTGGAGGGCATTTAATCTCAAGCAGAGAAAGGAGAAAACAAGGACAGGATCCCCCCTAACCAATACCATTCATGACCAGGGACTAAGCACCAATATTGGATACAAGAATAGGGACCACGCTGGTAGAAGACTAAAAACCAACCAACGTAACCGGTTCTACAGGCTAAGAAAGTGGAACCGTCGAAGCAAGTTATCTAACTCCTCACACCGTAACCTAGCGAAGGCCTTAAAGCACATCTCTCAGATGGGGGATGAATTGAGTCTACCACGGAACGTGGTTGAGACAGGTGCGGTCATCTATCGCCAAGTCTTGAAGAAAGAAAAGACAAGAGGGCGGACCATTAAGAGTGTCGCGGCGAGTTCACTGTATATCGCTTGTCGTATCTGCGGGATCTCTAAGAACATCGGAGATATAGCAGAGGTGGCTAATATCTCTAAGAAGACAGCTGCTCGTAATTATCGTTTTCTTTATAGATTGCTAGATAGGGATATTCCACGGATTAGCACGGGTAAGATTATCTCCAAACTTGTTAACCAGTTGGAGCTATCGGGGAGGGTGGAGAAGATAGGGTTGGATCTTCTCGACCCTGTGAGTGAGTTGAAGCTGACCTCGGGTAAGAGTCCTTCTGGTGTTGCGTCTGGTATTATCTACATCGGGTGCCAGATTACGGGAGAGAAAAGAACCCAGCAAAGTATTGCCGAGAAGGCTAGGGTGACTTCGGTGACTATTCGTAACCGTTATCAGGATATATTGGAGCATATGGACCTGATTATCGAGTTATAGTTTTGTTTCTTGGTCGTGGTTACCAGAATTCTCGGGTTTTCTGTGGGAAAGTTAAGAATGTTTAGTAATCATTTAATTATTGATACTCAATAGGATTCTCTGATAAGGAGTTTTGAAGAGCTAGGATAATTTCTCAATATTATGGGGTTTAAAAAAGTTACTCTCTAAAAAGATTGTACTAATGTAACCATTAAAAGCTCCCACTTCATTATAATGTATGAAAATGACTGTAGATATCAATATTGAAACAGCTAAAGAAATGATAATAGAGGAGTTAGATAGCTTAGAGGAGCAGGATAGAAAACCTAAGGTAAAATTTAAGGACATTTATCAAGGAAATAAGGAATGGAGCCCAATATTCTTTAAGGCTGGAAAAGAGCTTGACTCAATGAACGAGGATCTTGAGATGGGTCTCAAGTGGGGATATCATCACATGGAAAAAGTCAACTAACACTTTATTATCCAAGGATTATTTCATAAAATTAGTTTTTTGTTAGAAAAATAGGGCATAGTCCTCTAACAGGTCATATATCTTATTCACCGATTCATGAACCAGCCCTTCGCTTTTCCCGCCTGTGCAAACTATCTTGCCTGAACTGAATAACAGTAGAACAGTCTTAGGATCACTCATCCGGTAGATTAGACCGGGGAACTGCTCGGGCTCATACATCACGTTCTCCATTATGTCGGCGGCAGTCTCCAAGTCCACCATGTGACCAAGGTTCGCCGACGCTACAATGTTCTGGATCTCGATCTCTGGCTTCCCGATGACTATTATGCCATTGGCTTTGAGCTCCCTGACGACTTTTCGTACAGCAACCTTTGCTAGTTTTTCTGATTTCGCTCCGGTGCACACCATCTTGCCTGTACTGAATATGAGGGTGGCTGTTTTGGGTCTCTTTAGTCGGAACACGAGACCAGGAAACCGTTTGGGGTTGTACTCGGTGTTCCTAAAGTTTTTCATTATGTCTACTAGATTGAATTGCTGATTGAGGGTTACGGAGGCTACGACGTTTTGGATCTCTATCTCAAGGTCTCGTTCCTCGGTGGTGTCGGGGGTTTCTGGTGATGTGTTCATATTTTTTCACGCGGCCTTTTCTTTATGCCTTAGCCTTTTAAGGGGTTTAAATGCAAAACCGTGGAAAAGGTTATCTCAGTTTGTTATAAGGGTTGGGATAATTTTATGTCTCTGGGCTGGTTGTCTTTATGGTTATTTGCAGGTTTTTAAGATAGTTTCGCAGATAAAGGCCGATTAATGTGCCACCTAGCAAGAACATGATTATCTGGGACAGGGTTGCTGGTGTGCCCGCGATCTGCATGAAGATTATCATACCGGCAACCGCTACTGCGATGCTGAATGCTTTCACCAGTATGACTGGTGCTAGGATGTAACCGGTGGTCTCCTGTTTCTGGAGTAGCCAGATGGTGAGTATGGTTAATGGTAAGAGTATGCTATAATCCTGGAAGGGAATTATGAGGGTATGGAAGCCCTCGCTGGTGATGGCGGCAGGGGTTTCTCCCTGGAGGTAGTAGGTGGCTAGGTCGGGAGTCCAGAGTAAAGCGATTATAACGATGATTAACCCCAGTACGTATTGGGTTCTCCGCCTAGTTGTCTCGTTTGATTCTATTTCCAGTTTATCGATGTTGAGCCCAGCCAGATTGAGAAACGTAGCGTAGAGACTGAAGGCGAAGGCTGCTGTGTAGAGAATGAAACCGGGATTGAGTTTGAATAATACACCGTAGGAGAGATAAGTGTAAGCATAATAGGCTAGGACCCCCAGCCATATGAGTCTGGCTTTGATGGAGCCTCCGCGAGCATAACTCATGGAGTATAAGAGGGCTGGTACGCCGAGTATGAGGTTTACAAGGTCTTGTCCAATGACCTGTGCTTTGGCTGACGTGGTTTCTTTAAGGAATATGGGTGGATATAGTAGGTCCATTAGTGAGACTGCGATGGTTAGTATTACGACGCCTAGCGATAATTTGTAGCTTAGCCCGGTTTTCCAGTCTTCATTGTTCATAGTTTTCACTTGGATATGTATGGTTATAAACCCTTAATGTGGGGTTTAGCCGTGGTTAATAAACTTGAATCTTTTAGGCATGCTAAAGGAAAATCCTAAAAGCCGTGCTTATTGTTGTTGCCCGATGAATAAGAAGTTCACGGCGTTGCTGGCTATTCTGGGTGGAGTCTTGATCTTTGGTATCAAGATGTATTCCTGGGTGCTTAGTGGCTCTGTTGCTCTTCTCTCGGATGCCTTGGAGTCTATTGTTAATATTCTGGCTTCCTTGATGATGTTTGTCAGTGTCTGGATCAGTGAGAAGCCGGCTGACGAGGATCATATGTATGGGCATCATAAGATTGAGAACATCTCTTGTTTCATGGAGGGGATTCTGGTAGTGGTGGCAGGTGTCTTGATAGGTAAAGTAGCTTATACCCGGTTTCTGAACCCGGGGGTTCTTGAGAGACTTGACTTTGCTTTACTTGTCTCGTTGTTTGCCACTAGTTTGAATGGCGTTATCTCATGGGGGTTGATGAGGACAGCCCGGGAGACAAATAGTCTAGCTCTGGAGGGTGACGCTAAGCATCTCTTGTCTGATGTTTTCTCTTCGGTGGGTGTCACTTCGGGTTTGTTCCTGGGGGAGAGGCTTGGGTTATATATATTGGACCCATTGATGGCGATGGTTATCGGGTTGATGGTTATCCGGATGGGAGTAGACTTGCTTTGGAAGGCTGGTGGTGGACTCATGGATGAAGCGTGCGTGGAGACCGAGCTGGAGATTAGACGAGTTTTGGATCGTCATACGAGCAGGTTTGTAGATTACCATGGCTTGAAGACCCGGAGGAGTGGAGACAGGGTTTTCGCTGAGCTTCACCTAAGTATGGATGGCGGACTGTCAGTGAAAGAGGCTCATGATTTCACGGATCACCTTGAACAGGATCTGAGACAAGAAGTACCCCATGTGGAAGTAGCCATTCACGTCGAGCCACCAAAAAAGAAGAAACTCTAGATTAGTAATATTACACTTTTACTGCTTGTTTCGAGTGCAATAGTGTCAAATGTTGGGCTCTCGTAAGGTACGGTAATAGATTATTTCTTATAATGAAATATGTCCTCGATACTGGTCTCGAAGTAATGGGCTAGTTTGAAGGCTAGTTCTAAGCTGGGATTGTATTTGCCTGACTCGACAGCGTGGATGGTCTGACGGGTTACGTCCAGCTTGTTGGCTAGTTCTTCTTGGGTTATGTTCTTCTCTGCTCGTAGTACCTTGAGGTTATTATCCAAGATCTTAGCCTCCTAGTTGTTTATTATAATACCAGTTGAAGAAGGCGTTGACGCCTAGAATGATGTTGGCTAGGAAGGCTAGCATGTACCCTGTCTCCTTGTAGGCGGCGTATCCCCAGAAGCTTGCTTCCACCAGAAGAATTCCTATTAAGGCTAGTAGTATGGTTATCATGCTAAGTGTAGTGTTTGCGGCTTTTTCTCGTATGGTTCTTGTTCTCTCATCATGTAGAGGTACATTTACTCTTTGTTTGGCTAGATATAGCACTACTATACCTAGGAGTATGCCGGTTAATGCAAGAGTCCAAGTGTTTCTAATTACGCTTATGGCCATTATTATTCCGAGTACTGTAGCGGTTCCTGCCCTTATTCTGTTGTAAGCCTCCTTGTTCATGTAAAGTTATATTTACATTATGTAATATAAACTTTACTATTTGTAAAACATCATACACACCGGTATCAAATAGGGAATAGATAAAACTATTTTC
>CAZAQI010000038.1:0-17643 GCA_964487465.1 uncultured Candidatus Bathyarchaeia archaeon | reverse complement strand
GGCCCGGATGTGAACTGGGAGCCAGTAGAGGATGATGATAACCCTCCAAGGTTCTATGAGCCTCTACCAAGTGGACCATACAAGGGTAAGACCACTGACCGGGAAGTAGTGGACACTAAGCTACAAGCATACTTCGATACCTTGGGCTGGGATGAGAGAGGGATCCCAACAAAGGAGACCCTCAAGAAACTTGACTTGGCGGATTTAGAGAAGAGTATGACCAAGCTCCGCTAACCGCTCTTTATTTTTATTATTATTGCCCCCTTGCCTATTTTTACGTGTTTAATAAGTGAGTATTTATACTGTATGAGCGACGTGCCATTGTTATGAATGATTTGAAGGCGATTGTCGGGGGGTTATTGATTGATGGATCAGGGGAAGAACCAGTCAAAGACTCCATAGTAGTTATTGAGGATAAAAAAATTAAGTTCGCTGGATCAAGGCAAGAACATAGTATCCCAGACGAAGCGACAGTTATCGACGTAAAAGGAAAAACTGTGATGCCCGGGTTAATAGATGCCCATGTTCACTTCAATGGTAGCAGGAGTCATAGTTTTGCCGAACGTATACTACCTACACAGGGACTCAGGTTACTTCGTGCAGCGGAGGACGCGGTTGATGCATTGGAAGCCGGGTTCACTACCATGAGGTGTATGCATGGGGCTCAGGCACTGGATTTGAAGAAGGGAATAGCTGAGGGAACCATTAGGGGTCCACGTATTAAGGCAGCGGGTCATGCTTTGAGCCAGACATTTGGTCATGGCGATCCACATTATTTTGATATTGAATACGCTAAGATACTTGAACCCACTATCGCTGATGGTGTGGATGAATGTATTAAAGCAGCTCGCTGGACCTTACGGAAGGGCAGTGATTTTCTTAAGGTAAGTGTTTCAGGTGGTGTTATGAGTCAGAAGGACCCACCCAAAGCGACACAATATACCATCGAGGAGCTTAAGGCCATCAGTCAGGAGGCGAAGAATGCCTTGACCTATTGCGCTGCACACGCTCACGGTGTCCAAGGTATCCTAAATGCCTTGGAGGCTGATTTTAAGACCATTGAGCATGGTACCTTTGCTGACGATGAGTGCAGAGAGCAGATGCTGGCTAAGGACGCTATACTTTTACCTACTTTTAGTATTAGTCACCAGATTATCACCCATGGCGAGGAGTACGGTGTAGTACCATGGGCTATAGCCAAGGGTAAAGAGGCTCACAGGGAGAGTCTCGGAAATTATCGTAAAGCCTACGAAGCTGGGATTAAAATTGCTATGGGGACTGACTTCAGTACTGCTCCTTTGTTGAAGATAGGTAACAACGCCATGGAATTGAAGTTGATGGAGAAAAACATAGGGATGACTCCCATGGAGATCCTTGTTGCGGCTACAAAAACCGCAGCTGAGGCTTGTGCAGTGGAGGATATTACTGGTACCTTGGAGGCTGGAAAGATGGCTGATGTACTAGTGGTGGAGAAGAATCCTCTGAATGATCTCTCGATATTGGAGAACAAGTCAGCTATCAAGCTAGTCTTAAAAGAGGGAGTAATTGAGGTGGATAGACGCTAACCCACTACTTCTTTAATCAATCTCAGATGGTTACCGCCCAGTATCTTTCGTATATATTCCTCACTGTATTCTCTCTTCACTAGTTCACGGGTTATATCAGGTATCTTAGAAACATCCTCCAGTCCTTTGGGTGTACTGGGGATTCCATCGAAGTCGCTTCCCAGTCCCACATGGTCGGGTCCAACCAGGTTCACTATGTGATCGATGTGGTCAACTACTCCCTCTAGGGTTGCCTCGACTGGGTGGACGAATTGTGGCGCAAAATTCATCCCCAAAACACCACTATTCTCTGCTAGCGCCATGATCATTTCATCCGTCATGTTTCTAGGGTGATCACATACGGCTCGGGCGTTACTATGGCTGGCGATAACCGGATTACTTGTTTGTTCCATTATATCCCAGAACCCCTCGTCGTTAACATGGCTAACATCGATGATCATTCCTAGCCTGTCCAGTTCCTCTACTGTCTGGACCCCTAGTTCGCTGAGTCCTCCCCCGGTTCTGCGATCTGTGACACCGTCAGCAAGCTGGTTACGTAAGCTATGCACGAGTCCAACCATCCTTACACCTAATCGATGGAATACTTCAAACATCTCTACTCTGCCCTCGATGACGTCGGCTCCCTCTATGCTGAGCATCCCAGCCGTTTTCCCTTTCTTCTTTGCTTTTTTGATATCTTTGTAGGATGTCACAGGTACCAGCTGTGCTATGGAGTCGCATTCCCTGTAGAATCGATCTATCATCAACATGGCGGTGCGAAGCGAGTAGGCTGGGGTCCTGCTTCGCTCGCTACTGATGGCGAAAACTTGACAGGTTACTCCTCCCTCCTTTAATCGTGGTACGTCGAGGTGACCTATGCTGGATTTTGTTCCCATGCCTACGTCTCCCCGGTAGTCCCACATGCTATCCTTGGAGTTGGTGAACTCGTGAAACATACATTTCAGGGTGTCGCAGTGGGTATCGATTATTATTGAACCTTGATGGATTTCCTGGTGATCCAGTGTCATAGGTGAGAAATGTTCTAGGGGTTATTATGGTTAACCTCATCCATAGAATTATATTTAGTCAGCTATCTCCATCTATGGTTTAAATGGTTAAAGTATCAAAGAAGATCAAAGAAGCATTCACATCACAGAGGGTTATCCCTATGGCTACGGTTAACGCTGAGGGCGTTCCTAATGTAATATATGTGGGGATGTGGTGGTGGGAGGACGATGAAACACTGTGTGTCGTTAATAATTACCTAAGGAAGACCCTTCAGAACATAGAGGATAATGGTCACGTTAGTTTTGTGTGCTACGGAGAGAATGGTAGTTATCAGATTAAGTGCGTGGCGGAGAACCATACTGATGGACCCATATATGAGAAAGCCCATAATATAGCAGTTGATAGAGAGAAACCCTACCCCGGGCGGAGCGGCGTAGCCTGCAAGGTAGTGGAGATATATCAGGGCAGCGGCGGGGATGGAGCAGGCGATAAACTAGCCTAGATTTTTATATCTAATATCTAGTAAAAATTATATTATCCTATGTTATTGAAGAATATTAATTATTACTGAATGTGATGTGTGTGAAAAAAACATTCCTCAAGTTAATCCAGCCCTTAGTCCAGTATAAAGCTACATCTTTCCTCGGGGAGAAACACATTACTGAGACAATGGAGAGAAACCTAGCGAAGAAACTTAGCAAGCTAAAGAACTGTAATATCGGTAAGGAACTGGGAGTGGCATCGGGGGCGTCAATAGATGATATCCCCCTTACGGGATACGGGTTTTATCACCCGTTCTTTATGGACCCCTGTGAGGGGGATTTCATGTATCCTTTGAATGACTATTTTAAGACCATGACCAGTGGGACCATGAGTAAGCCCAAGACCTACCTTGTACCCAGAAAGGGCCTAAAGAAGATAATCATGAGCACTGGTCTTAGCCTTATTTATATTAGCACCTTTGACGGTGAGAAGTACAGGTTCAGCTTTGGTGATACTTTTTATGTTAACATCCCCGGCGGTTCATTTATCAGTAACATAGCCTCCAAGGAGCTATCCCGAGGGAGTTCTGACCTTGTCCGTATAGTGCCGGAGAATAGGGATAATATGAGTTTCAAGGAGAAAGTGGACTATTTTGTGGAGCATCATCATGAGATAGATATTGCTCAGATGAATATCACAACTTTGCTTGATGATATTAAGCCCAGAGTCCGGGATAAAATCCAGTTAAAGGCTTTTCTCACCATGGATGCCTCCGCTATGCAGCTAAAGGAGAGGGTGTACGAGACGGTGGGCTCTTACCCCAAGACACCTTATGGCTCCACTGAGAGCATTGCTTCAACGATTCCATCCATTGAGCATCCCGGGGGCTTCTTCTTTGATTGGCGCACTATCTACCCAGAGTTTATACCAGAAAAATACTCTATCTCCACTCAGGTGACTAGGATAGATGTTCCTCCGGAGATAGTGAAACTAAATGAAGTGGAACTGGGTGAAAGATATCAATTGGTGATAACTCCTTTTCACACGGATCTCACCCGAAACGTTACCTCGGATATACTAGAATGCATCTCCTTCCGGGATAGTCTACTCAAGGTTGAGACCCCCATCTTCAGTTTTTACTCTAGGGCGGACAAGCTGATTAGTCTGCATAACTTTACCCGGATAAATGAGGATGAGATACTGCGCATACTGAAAGAGGCCAGTGTACCCTTTGTGGATTTCACAGCAAGAAGAGAACTTGACGGCAGCCGGGAGTATATGCGGTTATACATTGAATTTAATGAGGATGTGGACCTATTAGAGATGGAGGAGAGTATCCACGGTTCTTTCATGGAGTTTGATAAGGATTACCGGGACTTGACCCGGATGATGGAGTATATTCCTTTACGTATTACACGGCTCCCAGAGGGATCCTTCCGCGATTATCTCTCAAAGAAAGAGGGCATGTCCCGGATAGCGAGAATAGATATGAGAGAAGACCGCCTTAAACTACTTCTTAATGGGTTATAACGGAGTCAGCGAGTCGTTCAAACATTTTTATCTCCGCCTGTTTCTCATGCGAGTCTAGGCTGTAGAATGTTGTTAGGCTGACTTGGCTTGATTTGAGTTCGCTGATTTTTGAGGTTATGAAGCTGTACATTCTTCTGGCTCCATGTGTTATTATTAGCTGGGAGAGTGTGTAGAGTATTATTTCGCATGGTACATAATTTTTGTCGCTGAATTCTATTATGTCTCTGATCAGTATGTCTAGTAGCTGGATGTCTTCGTTGATGGATGTTACTGGTTCCTCGAAGACTGTGAAGTTTCGTCTATATCCGTTTGCCATTCTTATTAAGTAGAAGTTGTCTCTGGTGGCATCGTCTATGATGTCACTGGATGTTATCTGGTCATAAAGGGATATCAATACTGTTCTTTTTCCTTCCCGAGAGTTTTTTATTATCCTGTCCTTGATCCATTTTATCTCGGGTTCTCGGTTTTTTACGTTTAAATCGATCATGGTGAAGCCTTGGTTTCCATTGTTTGAGTACTCGACTGGTGTACCGCCTAACAGGAACATGGTTAACTCATCGTATAGGAACGAGAAACTGGGGCTGGTCATTCCCGCGAATATTACTACCTTGGTTAGTGTGCTCAGGAGGTCGACATATCCCTCGTTCATATACTGGTACATGTAGCCGATGTTTAGGAATAGTATGTTCGCCCAGCCGGCTAGGAGGAGGGTTATGTCTAGTTCATATTTTATTCTGATGTAGAGCAGGGCGGCTGTAATGAAGATATATGGTGATAGTGCCACGAATAACCCAAATTCACTCCAATCTCTTCCGGTTATTATCATGATTATCAACACTAGCGGTAGGACGAGAGTTGATACCAGAAACTGCTTTGTCCTATTGACCAGATCACCTATGCCCGCTATTATCATGATTAAACCGATTAGTAGCATAAAATAAGATAGCATACCTAGAATGGTGACTTGTCTGCTCTCTATTGCGGGGATACGCAGTGTTATGCTTATCCCGTATAATGCGTATCCTATGCTCCAGTAGAGATAGAATTTTTTCCTCGTTTTGTTGTATATTTTATAGATTGGGAGAGCCAGTACTATGGTTACTATGCCGTTTATTAACCGGAGTGAGGCGTAGACTGGATTTACCGTGTTCTTTCCCATCCAACAGGATATTTTAGCTATATCTTTGTTATAGGGTATAAAATACTGTTTATAGTGGATGACGGATGTAAAATATGGTTTATATTAAATGTGTAATGGCTTATATTACGAATCGGTTGCCTTCTTCTTCCCTTCGTTGTTTGCCCAGACCTTTTTGCATCCCTTGATCTGTGATGTCTCGGTCATACTCCACGAACTTTGTGACCATATCATTGAGCTTGTCACTCATCTCTAATAGTTCTTCCCTGGAGAACTGACTCATGATCTCGGGGCTGTTAACCCATTGCATCCATCCGCCTAGGCTCTGGCTTAAGGCTCCGAAGCTGAATCTCATGGCTGTGACTATTTCCAATCTGTCCATGTCTCTCTTCTTTTTTAGTTGTTCCAGCTTGTCTAGAGTTTTCTGCGTGCGATCGATCCAGCTTTGATTCATCTTTGTCGTTGTATCATATTATCCGTAAATTATAAGCAGTATGGATTCGAGGTTCAACATTTAAATTCACGGCGATAGGGAATATGTTGGTTGCCGGGGTCGCTTAGCCTGGCAGAGCGCCAGCCTGGAAAGCTGGTGTCCTAACGGACTCAAGGGTTCAAATCCCTTTCCCGGCGCCAAAATATTTTTTGATATAACTGGTAGGTGGTTATATCCAAAAAAAATTCTCTTATTTACTGTTTTTATGACTTCGGTTTCTTATTTGTTCTTGTTTTTGGTCCTGTGAAATAGGTCTGGTTGGTGTGAAATGTGGAGTAAAGGTCTGAGACCCATATATTTATCCTGTATCTCTATATTCTTGTTGACCTGTGATCTTCCACGCATGTCTTCAGCTACTCTTATCCTCCTTCGCTCCTTTTTCCTAAAGATGTAGCTTCTCAACTTTTCCCTTATTACCGGTTACTAGCAATAAAGGAATTTTTTTTTCAATCATTGGGCATCCCATGTTTCTTCTACGGTGAAGTTATGATCTCTTAAAGGGAATCCCCAACTTTTTACCTGATATAGTAAGTAGCTTACTATATGTAAAAAAAATTCAATCACTCACTAATCACCTGAGTGCGGTTCTTTTTTGAATATGAGCCACATAATATACAGTCAATCTTCACCAAACTACCCAAATACCAAAACCCCCAATCATATTATATGCAGTCTTACAAGGTTCCTGCTTGGGAGTTTTATGAGTGGATCCCGGAGACATTGCGTTTTCCAGATGGATGGACTATACATGAACAGAGGATGAACGGTCACAGTGTAGGGCAGTTAACCATGGATAAAGTGAAAGAATCATTTCTTCATCCAGTTGGTACAGAGCCACTCGACGAGCTAGCAGAAGGCAGAAAAAAATGCTGTATCTTATTCGATGATATGACTCGACCCACTCGTCAGAGCCAGATGTTACCAGCAGTATTGGAGATACTGCATAAAGCTGGGTTAGAGAGGGATCAAATTATCTTCATTATGGCTACAGGCGCCCATCATGGAAGGCTATTATTTGATTTTCAAAAGAAACTAGGCGAGGAGATACCAGAAAAATACCACGTATACAATCATAACTGCTACGAGAACCTAGAAGACCTTGGGAAGACAAGCTACGGAACACCTGTCCACATCAATAAGGAGGTGATGAGCTGCGACCTCAAAATCACCTTAGGCGCCATGATGCCTCACTTTGGCTACGGATTTGGTGGGGGTAGCAAGATGCTCTTACCGGGTGTAGCTGGAATTGATAGCATAACTCATAATCATCGAATCATGAAGGGCACTGGACCCGGAAAGGTAGCCGAGAACATCAGGCGGCTTGACTCTGAGGAGGCTGCACGTATGGCTGGGGTTGATTTCGTTATCAACGCCTTCATGAATGGTGACTGTGATGTCTCGGGCGTCATCTGTGGGGATGTAGTAGAGTCCCATAGAAAAGGCGTAGAATACGCTAGAAAACATTACTCGACCAAGCTTGTGAGAGACGCTGATATCGTTATCGGCAATGGTTACCCCATGGCAAACGAGGGATACAAGGCATATAATATACTGCGCGATAGCATCAGAGAAGGCGGAGACATGGTCTTCCTACTCTACACCCCGGAGGGTTGTAGAGTCCACCACTATAATGGACGCTTCGGAACAGATTTTGGAGGGAGAGGCTGGAGTAAAACCACCTACATCAAGAAGCCGTGGAGGATGGATCGCGTAATCTGTGTCTCGCCTGAGATAGCCATCGCTGATGAGTACTATTATGGTGAGGGAAGCCAGTGGGTGAACACATGGGGAAAAGCCCGGGAGATGCTTGAATTAAAACATGGTATGGATGCAACTGTTGCGCTGTACCCGACGGCTGCTATGCAGATCAGTGAGGAAAACGCCTCAAGCACTTATAGAATTTAAGTACCTTGTTTATCCTATTTTTTCCTTGGTGTATTTATGGTAAAGATTCTGGAAAAAGTTTATAGTATTGATCACAGTGAAGCCAAGGACCATAGTATGGAGTCATGGATACTTGACTGCAGTGAGGGCACCGTACTCATTGACGGAGGTATGACACCGGCGCATGTTGAGGAGCTAGGAGAAGAGCTTGAGTCCATCGACAAGACATGGAGCGATATTAAACTAATTCTCATAACCCACAAGCACGGGGATCACATCAACAACCTACCACAACTAGTCAAACTTACGGGGGCCCCGGTGAAAGCACATAAGCTTGAGGCGCCGCTCATTAAAGATGCTGTAGGTGTAGATGTAGAGGGACTAGAGGACCATACGGTGGTTCCATACTGTGGGGGGATCGAGATAATCCACGTACCTGGACACAGTGAGGGAAACAGCAGCTATTACCTCAAAAAGCATAAGGCAATAATCGCGGGAGACACCATCTTTGGTGACGAGGATGGTAATCTGATGCCTCCACCGGAGCGGTACTGCTTAGACGTGGAGCAGGCTACAGCTGAGATGAGAAGGCTGCTTGACTATGACTTTGATTTCTTAATCTATACTCATGGAAAAGACATCATGAAAGACGCAAAGAGACAAGTAAAAAGTCTCGTAGAGAAAACCTCTTAATCCACTTTTTTTCGAAGATAATAACTAACCCCGCTCCATATCCCTTGGGCATGAGGCCAAGCTGGTGGAACAACAACTACACGGTATTAATGATCACATGGATGGGATGGGTAAGCATCTACCTAGCCCGCAGCGTACTACCCCCAGTACTACCCGTACTAACAACAGAGCTAGGATTGACACACACCCAGTCAGGGCTACTAGAGACTGCCTACCTCCTTGGCTATATCATAAGCAAACTACCAGCAGGGACCCTAAGCAAGAAATATGGAGCACGAAGATTCCTCGCCTTAAGCATGATCGGATATGGTGCCGCCACATTCCTAATCGCGTATGCTCAAGGTTTCCTCCATATAATCACCCTCAGATTCCTAGTCGGCCTATTCCAGGGCGTTCACCTACCAGTAGCTAACGCACTACTATCAGACCGATTCGGGAACAAACAAAACCGCGCCATCGGATTCAACGAATCTGGCGCTAACGTGGGAAACACCCTAGCCTTCCCAGTAGCAGTCTCAATACTATCCCTCTGGGGCTGGAGAACCGCCTTCATGGCCCTATCCCTCCCAGCCTTTCTGCTCTCCATCGTGACCCTCACTCTAATGCGTGAAGAACCATCAATAAAGAAAGAGACATACCAAGAGCATGGTAATCTACGTGACTACATGTGGGTAATAATCCCCTATGCATTATCCCATGCTACCTATAACTTTGTGTTAAGAACAACTTTCACCTTTACACCCACATTCCTAGTAGAATTTAAAGGCATGACCGTAGCCACTGCAGGACTCATATCCATGATACTACCCGCAGCAGGAATATTCGCCAAACTCAGCAGTGGATTAATTGTCGAGAAGATCGGTGCAAGATATGCCATAAGCGGCGCATCAGCATTGAGCGCAGTCTTCCTCTACACCCTCACCCTGTTCCCCGGGGAGAATGTTCTAATCGCTAACCTGTTATTACTAGGCCTAACTTTGTATAGTTTCTCACCCATTATTTACTCCTCAACCACAAGCAGTCTACCATCCGGTTTGAAGGCCACGGGACTGGGCCTAGTTACTATGTTTGGGAACATTATTGGCGCCGTTTCTACTTCCATAGTAGGCGCATTAATCGATGCCTATGGATTCAAGTACGCTTTTCTAGTCATATCATTAATCACAATTCTCTTTAGCGGATTATTCTTCATCGTAATGGGAAGAAATAAAACGGAGTAAATAGGTCTAGATGATATGTCCTTTAAGAATTTCACCAAATATGTAGCCGTGATACTAGCCATAATAACCATTGCTGGAACATACATAGCAGTCAACACCGATCAACAGGAAGTAGTAATCTATACCTCCGTTGACCAGGTGTTCTCAGAACCCATCTTGGATAAATTCCAGGAAGAAACCGGAATAAAAGTAAAAGCAGTCTACGATGTTGAAGCAGCAAAAACAACTGGACTGGTAAACCGATTAATGGCTGAGAAAAAAAACCCACAGTGTGATGTATGGTGGAATGGCGAGATAGCCCAGACCATACTACTCAAAGAAGAAGAAGTACTCATCCCCTACGTGTCACCGGAGGCCACCGGAATCCCCGACTCATATATAGACCCAGAAGATTACTGGATCGGCTTTGGGGGAAGAGCCAGAGTATGCCTAGTAAACACCGAACTCATGAACCCCGAGGACTATCCCTTATCAATCTATGACTTATTAGACGAGAAATACCCGGCAGACCAGATCGCAATAGCGTACCCGATATTCGGAACCACAGCAACACACGTCGCAGCCCTCTACGCAACCCTAGGCCCAGAAGAAGCAGTAGAATACTTCACAGCGCTAAGCGAACGTGATATACGGGTGGTTGACGGAAACGGCGTAGTAAGAGACCTAGTCGCAGACGGTGACATAATGTTTGGTTTAACCGACACAGACGACAGCATCGGAGCCATCGAGCGCGGCGCACCAGTAGAGATGGTCTTCCTTGATCAAGGCGAAGACCAGATGGGAACCCTATTGATACCCAACACAGTAGCCAAAGTAAAAGGCGGTCCCAACAGCGTGGAAGCCGAGATACTAATTGACTACCTCTTAAGCGAGGAGACTGTAAGCGATCTAGTGGAGATGGGATGGTTCCAACTTTCGTTGCGTGATTTTGACGTAGATCAGGATTACTTTGATGCTCAGAGTGTCAAGGGAATGGACGTAAACTATGTCGAGATATACGAATACATAGAGCAAGCTAAAAGTGATATGGCGGAGATATTTGTCCGATAACATGACAACGGGGAAAAAACACTCTGCAACTTCTATCCCCCAGATACTATTATTTTTACTATTCATACCCCTCTTGTATCTGATAGTGGATTCCTTATTACACTTATCAACCGAGCCGGAATTAATACAACTAGCCTTACCTGTAGGCCGAAGATTACGATTATTAATTAATTCATTAAAACTGGCGATAAACGTCTCCATATCCGTTACAGTGGTCGGTATACTAGCTGGGAGTAAATTAGTCTACGAGAAGGACCCCGTCTGGAACAACATCAAATGGGCATTCTTATTGACTGCCCCAGTTCCCCCCTATATTCATGCCTTAGTATGGTCGGGGATGGTATCAAACATTAATCAGTTGATTAAACCCTACGGATTGAGTTTATCAGGCTTCGGTTTCTCCATGAGTTACCTCGTTGATACCATGGCGTATCTTCCCCTTGGCGTTGGACTGGCCATGGTAGGGTATATGCTGGTGGAGAGCCCCGCGGTGGAGGCGGCTCGACTCTACAAGAATGACTTTAGAGTGTATATCGATGTGGTGCTTCCCCTTGCATCCCCTATGATACTTGCCGCCATGGGCTTTGTATTCATCCTCGCTATCACTGATTATAGTATACCCACCCTCTACAGTTACAGTGTATACAGTCTGGAGATTTTCAGCGAATTTAGCGCCAGTAATAACCCTGTGCATAGTGTATGGCTAAGTGCCCCAATCTTCTTAGTCACACTCCTTGTATTGGTGGCAAGTCTACGCGGATTAAGAAACACTGTACAGAGCAGCAGTATAAGTAATTCAGATAGTTTACTTAACCTGAGTTTTCCACTCTGGTTCTCATCAGTCCAGATACTGGCTGTATTCGTAATGATGGTTCAGGTCATATTTCTAATCGGTGGACTACTTATTGAGACTGGTTCCCCCCTGAGTATTTATTACGCCGTCGAGGCAGCCACTAATGATCTATTAACTTCTGCTATTATCGGCCTATCAGGAGCATTACTGGGCGGTGGTCTTGGCTATTTATTATCTGAGCAACTGGGTAAAAGTGGATATTGGTGGATCCTTGTATCTGTCCCATTAGCTCTGCCCTCAGCAATTATAGGAATAGCGCTGATAGACATCTATAGCACATGGGCTCCGTGGCTCTACGGAACATTGGCCATGTCTGTAGTAGCTGTTACAACCCGCTTCGTCTCATTAGCCACAATCATTGTCTATACTCAGAGAAAAAGAATAGATCCATTATTATTTGAGACGGCTGAACTATTTAAAAAGCAACCTCTACAAGACCTCTGGCAGGTGAAACTACCTCTCCAAAAATATGGGGTGGCTGCAGCTATGGCTTCTTTAGCAGCCTTTAGCATCGGGGAACTTGGTAGCATACTGTTAGTGGTTCCACCAGGTCGTGGAACGTTAACAATCAGAGTATTCAACTATCTCCACTATGGGGGATCAGAGGAGGTGGCTGGGCTCTGCCTACTTATTGTGGCTTTAATGATGACTATGTCGGGTATCGCTTTCAAGACATATAAAGGAGGAGCAAAAAGATGATAAAAATTGAGAACCTTTCGAAAAAATATGGCAGGGTAAGCGCTGTTGAAAATATATCCCTCAATATACCCAGAGGAGAGACAATAGCTTTATTGGGTCCAAGTGGCTCAGGAAAGACCACGTTGCTCAGAGTAGTAGCAGGCTTTGAGCAACCTACCTCTGGAAAAATATACATCGATAACAAATTAGCATCTTCTCCTGATTATACCTTGGAACCCCATCTACGAGACATTAGCGCCGTTTTCCAGACACCTGCCCTCTGGCCCAATATGACCGTAGTAGAGAACATTGAATACGTAAAACCCCTAGGTCAGGTAACTGAACTAATTGATAGGGTGGGCTTAACTGGATTAACCGAGAGATATCCAAACGAGTTATCAGGTGGCGAGGCACGTAGAGCAAGTATCGTTAGAGCCTTAGTGTCTGAGAAAAAGTATCTACTACTAGATGAACCTCTTGTTAACCTGAACCCTGAGTTAAAGAAGATTCTCCATGATGTGATAATCGAGGAGGCGAGACGAAGGAGCTTAGGTGTACTCTATATCAGTCACGATGCCTCTGAGCTGGAACACGCCGACCAGAGATACTTAATGAGTGAGGGAAAAATTGCGGAAGAATAACCTAACACCAGTCATCGTACTTGCATTTGTCGCCGTAATACTGCTCATTATGGGATACATGGGAAGACAATCCCCCCCAGAGACTGAACCTTCTAAGTATACTATACTGGATCCACCAAGCGATGTCACATGCATGGTGGAACAGGATGATATACTCTGGGTGGGAGGAAAAGAAGGAGTGGTCAAGATAGATATCGAGACCAAGAGTGTACAAGATATACAATGCGATGAGCGCATGACCTATACACGGCATATGCTAATCTATAATGAAACTCTGTGGATAGGCCACGACCGGGGGTTAACTTGGTACAATAATTCTGGATGCAAGACCCTGACTGAGAAGGATGGTATGGTAGAGGATCGGGTGAACTACTTGATGGAAGCAAGCGATGGTGCTCTCTGGGCTGGAACATGGCATGGAGCCTATTATTACAAAGGAGGATGGAAATGTATTACAGAGGCAGATGGTTTACTGGATAATTATGTTAATGTTATGATAGAGGACAAGTATGGGGGTATTTGGTTTGGTAGTAATACTGCTCCAAAAGGAGGTATCAGTATATACATAGGAGGAGAATGGCAGTATTTTACCACTGACAATGGACTGGTCCACAATACTATAGTACATTTTTATGAGGACACTGATGGATCCATATGGGCATCCACAGGGTTACTGGATATTGGAGCCGCCATAAAGTTCCAGTACGTGGATGGAGAATGGAAAATAGGCAAGGTACTTGATGACTCCAATGGATTACCTGAAGGAAAAATCAGATCCGTATACAGAGATAATGACGGATACCTTTGGGTAGGCTCTGAGGACAATGGGTTAGCTATCGAGGATCATGATGGGTTCAATATTCTAACAAGAGATGACGGCCTGTCTCATGGTGAAGTTAAAGTCTATTATGTTGATAAAGATAATAATATCTGGTTAGGTACGAGATCTGGCATTACCATTCTATCAAAGTCAGACATAGAAGAGATACGTATCAAAAATGATTAGTTAAGGTAAAAGAAATTACAAGATAACGATAAAATTTTACATATTCTAGCGAATAGAATATAAACATACAGGCATAAGGTTTGAAAAGGGGGTTTACTATGACAGAAGAACAGGGTCCACAGAATAGTATTCAATTTCTCGTAATGATGATCAAGGCTTTCATCACAGGTATACCACAGATGATCAAGAGTATGATAATAGCAGCAGTAATATCCGGTCTTGTGACCCTGGGACTGCATTTCTATCTGATTCTCTATCCAAATGATGGCTATAACTCAAGCGGGAATCCAGTGCTAGACTCAATCCTAGTATTAGCTAATGTAAATCCCACACCACCAAATGTACTCCTATTCTGGTTTCTTGGAAACTATCTATTCTGGTGGGTGATCGGAACTTTCAAAGAGCATGGCATTGTTGGTGGATTCAAACAGTTCGCAACCACTCCAGTATTTGTAGCTAAGAGTCTAAGAGAATCAGCAGTAGGAGCCTTCCCAATGATTATGGCTGGTCTTGGCTTGGCATTGATCTTAAGGCTCTGGATTCTTGGCACCATGACCACCTTGCAGATGCTCTTGATGAGTATCGGTGTCTTGGTCTCCCAGGATGATAGCATAGCATTAATTGGTTTACAACTATTCTTTAATGATGTCAAAGGGTTAGTGAATCGGGGTAAAGAATACAATCCACCCACCTTGGCTATGCCTACGACACTGATTCTTGGAACAGTGATTGGATTCGCATATCTTGTTTATTTCCCGTATAATGCTCAGATGGTACAGATACTAGCAGGATTAATGATTCTAGGTCTCATAGGTATGTTTGTGCAAGGGAGAAAGAAGGGAAAAGCGGATAGGATCGCGATGATTTTGATGTTATTGTGCGTCTTCACATTAGCAATTACACCTGTAAACGCGGACGATGGAGGCGCTGCAGAATCAGGCGGGGCGGGTAATGTAATACGAAACGCTTCTCTCAGAAACTTTATGATAAAACAAGGTATAAATCCAGCTCTGGCAGGTATCGCGGCTTCACTGGTAGCACAGGGCAAAATGACGAAGGGAATATTTGAGCAACTCAAAAAAGGTAAGATCGATCCTAGAAAAACCAAGACTATACAAGAAATGCAGACTCTCCAAGAAGTTAGATCAAAATTACTAGATAACTTGCAGCACATGGACCACGAGATATGGTTCGGTAAAGCCCAACAGCTATGGAAGGAGAAGGGCTCACCGGGTGACCTACGGAAGCATATTGATGGAATGATTGATGATATAATCCATGGAAGAGAGGTTGACATCAATAAATATGGACAGATTCACAATATCTATACAGGTCACGTTACGGGACGCTACATCACAGAGGATCAAATCCCAACTGATGCACAATTAAACAGAGAAATATTTGAGAACACCGTCTCATGGACTGCTAGAGAGATCGCCACAGGACAAGACATAGATGGCAACGTTAGCTGGGTAGCTGTAGGTACACGTATCGCGGTGGGTGTAGGAACAGGTGGACAATCTGAGTGGATATGGGCTCCTGCAGAAGGCACATACAGAGTCTATGATAACATGATGGCCGGTGATAGCGCGGGATGGGCTATAACAAAGGCTGTAGCATGGGCGGCCACAGAGGAGCTCGTCATCGGCAAAGGGATCCAGTGGGGTCTCGGCAAAGTAGCTCCCATCGCTGGAAAGGCATTGAAAAAAGCTGGAAGCTACGTCGATGAGACCTTCCCTGGAGCAAGCAAGATGGTGAAAGACGCCTTCAGTGAAGGCGGAATCATGCGTAGAGACATAACTGATCTGTGGCCGAATAAATCTAAGCCAGGACTACCAAGAGGTAGTCAACACATGTCTGCGAGTGAAATCGCTGAAAACATGAAGCGTGTAACTGAGAGTGGTCAAAAGGTACCAGGCTTGGATGACTTGAAGATAGGTCAGCGTGGAGCAGATGGAAAAATTGACGTAGATTTCGGTAACATGAAGTCTTATGAAGGAGACCTTCCAATGGTTCCAAGAGACGTACGAGGCTTTGAGGAGGCAGCCGAGATGAGCGACGCTGTCGTGGTTGTCCGTAAGGGTAACGACGCTGGCTTAGATGTCATCCAAACTAAACAGGCTCATCCCAAGAGTATGGATATCAAGGCGAAGAGTATCGATGAGACAGATAGGTTGCTTGGTTTTGATGACTCCATTGCTATTGACGGTAGAGGTACTAATGAGGGGCTTGTCGGGTGCAAGAAGCCAAAGCTCCCAGATGACTTCAATACTAGATCTCCAGCTGAAAGAACGGAGATCATGGATAGATACTGGCAAAGAATGGATGAGTTTGAGAAACTCGGGCCAGAGCTCCAACAGATGAAGAAACAGGGTAAGATAGAATGGGATCCAGAGACAGGGATCATAAAGAACGCCAAGGATGGAAGACCATACGCGGGAGACAATGACACATTCATCTACCTAGACCCAGAAACTGCTCAGCCGTTAAACCCAATACGGAACAATACGGTGAACCGGACTCTTCAGCAGAATGGCACCACACTACACAATGAGCACGCTGGGTGGAATTATGATGGTTATAAGAATACTAATCCCGGTAAATATGACCAATACAAGGGGATAGATGAAAAGATATTAACCAAGCATAAAGATGGTGGCCTACTCGCGTACAACCCCCGTACAAAGCAGTGGTATGAGGTAGCTTATGAGGGACCAACGACGCGGAACTATGATGCATGGACGGGCATAGGAGACAACTAAGATGATATACTACGATCAAGCTGAAAGAGGCAAGATACTAGCTGACTATAAGGTCTACAGGGATATGCTATCCAACTGGGAGGATGAGCATCTCGATGATGACAACCCCTCAGAGGAAACAATGGACAAATACGCTGATATCCTCAATAAGATCACACAAATCACACAAAAATATCTAAGAATGACCCCGGTTATCCCTGTCTCAAGATGTCCCTATAGTGGAGAGGTAACTTACTACAGCATTGACCACTATGGAATCGATGGACCATGGTGGGACTATACAAAGCCATTGAGAGCACTAGGTAACCTACCAGTTACATTTCACACGATCACAGGCTCCTTGAAGCTTGAGGGCAAACCTGAGAAGACACAGCATCAGGTACGTCCTGGTCCAGAGAGACCATACCTGATCAAGCAACTTATTGAAGCAGAAGGTGTCAAAGCTGTAATATCAACAACCCAGATTGGGAAACACATGGGCTGCATGATAACCTACTACAAGGAAACCATAGACACCCCTGTAGAACCAGCACGGCTCTGGGGACAATACCTATGGGAGAAGATTGACCGTTTCGGTAATAGGATATATCTTGAGCCCCGCGAACGTGAACATTTATACATTTTTAACCTAGAAGACTGGGTTGATGAGGGTAAACTCCT
>CAZAQI010000037.1:0-18320 GCA_964487465.1 uncultured Candidatus Bathyarchaeia archaeon | reverse complement strand
CTCTGGATACAGCCCGGTGACAAAAAGTTCACCCTAAAAACCGGAGTGACAGGCTGTCCATACATTGGTATGGAAGGCGATACACGGTTCCAGATCATTATTGATGGTGAAGTAACCTATACGGAGGAGGAAGAGTAATGGAAACACCTGTACAACCCTTAGAAGCAAAGAAATATGTGATACCACGCTACGCTGTGGACCACCTATTGGAGAGCTTTCAGATAGTAAGAACCGAGCTCAGCGAGCTCCTTGATATACCAGATACCAATCAGGCGGACTGGAGCCAGTACGCTGAGGAATGGTGGGATCAACAAACTGAGGAAGACCAGCATATTCTGCGAAAGATCATTACAGCCATGGGTTCACCCGTGCTTATCTCCAATATCTCAGTAGCACACGAGTATGGGTTACTGAACACAAGAGCCGTATTTACAAGTACACGACTTGAAGATCCTGCTTTTATGATTGGTGTAGATGAAGAGGAGCAGAATTATCATGTAAGTTACGTGGATAGCGGTAACGAGGTGCTAGCCACAGTGATAATGTATCTGGACGCAGGTGCTGACTTCGGCGAGACAGAGTTCACTGTAAGACTAAGTCTATACGAGTTAATAGCTTTCTTTGGTTTGATGGATCTGTACCGACGTAGCGAGTATATTGCTATGCTTGAACACACCAAAGAAAGCTTCTACGTGAGTTATGAGGATATATGGAAGAGCGTTGAGGATGGGATGCAGTATCCAGACCTAAGATGGACTCTACCCTTTATTCTACCTCAGCTTATTCACGATATACAGCCTCCGAAACAGAACGACATTAACACAGCTGTTCAGAGTCTAGCCCAGAAGGGTATAATAGAATGGAATCAGGATGCTGAGGCGTTCACGTTGACGGATCCCGGTTTGTTTGCTGCGATGTCTATGATGAAGATCATCAACAAGATAAACATCACTTCTCTAGGGTTTAATGAATCAGGTAGTAGAGCGAGGAAGGGAGCCGTATTCCTCAGGACGGACCCGATCCTTTGGACAGTAATGCTGGAAGAAGGCGAAACAATATTTTCCTCTATCAAGCTTGACGCAGCGGTAGATTTTGTACACGAGATACTATCACCAACCATAGTTCCCGCGAAGAGGATAGAAGTAAAAGAGACTGAGCCACCAAAGGAAGCGGGACAGACACCCATGTGCCCGAAATGTGGTAAACCTGCCACTTGGATCGAGGCATATAAGCGCTGGTACTGTTACAGCTGCCAAGAGTATCTACCCCAGTAATCCTTTTTCATTTGTTTATTCTTTATAGCTTATGCCCCACATAGCAGTACTTTATATGCGGTACCAGTCAGAGAAGGAGGCTATATACGCCGCAGAGCGATATAGGAGATGCCCCAAGGTTTATTTCTGGGGAAATAAGAAAAAAGAAGCCTACATCATACTTAGGATACCAGAAGAAAACAAGTATTGGTCAGACTATATTGCTGAGTATCCTGAGAGCAGCTTTGGAGGAGTAGCTGCAACTCTAATCTATCTTGAGGAGTTATTTGTACCAACGAATATCGAGGTAAATTATGATAAAATACCGGGAGACACATCCCCCTGTGGAAGTCGATGCAGAGCATGCCCATCATACGGACAATGCTCTGGATGTCCCTCCCTTAATCTAGATACTCTTTAACTATATTGGAAATCATCTCAGCGATTGCTGGACTCGCTGTTAAACCGGGAGACTCTATCCCTATAAGATTGATGAAACCTGGTAAACCTCTAGCTTCTTCATGTTTTATCACGAAATCTTTTACAGGATCACCGGGACCTTGTAGCTTGGACCGGATACCAGCCATCTCGGGGTGAAGATCTTCCAGTTTGACTGTGGGGAAGTATTTTACCACATCTCTCCAGAAGGGTTCCTTCTCTGATTCAACTGAGTAATCAATCTCGTCAACATAGAATGCGTTGGGTCCAAACTTGATTCGTCCCGTTAGGTCTGGGACACTGTGTATACCTAGACTTGCTTCATTCTGTGGTGGAGGAGGATAGACAAGCATCTCGGCAGGGGGCTTCCCTGTTAGACTGAAGTACTCTCCTTTACACCAGTAAATCTTGTAGCCTGCCTCATCAATATTCATTCCAGTCATGGCGGCAACTTTATCACTGTATAAACCGGCGCTGTTTATCACCATTCTCGACTCTATCTCAAATGGCTCTCCACCGGTTATCATTTTAACTACGTACCCGTCATCAGTCTGCCTTATACCTGTGACCTCAGTATCCAGTACCAATGGATCCGACCCAGCTATACGTCTTGTTTCCCGGTAGAAGTGATCCATTAACCCATGGGCGTCCATAATGCCTGTTGTGGGACTGTAAATCGCCGCATCTGCTCTAACCTTGGGCTCCAATTCGTGTACCTGTTCTTTGTCGATTAATTCTAGGTCTCTGGCACCGATGTTTCTTGCGTGTTCTATGATTCCTTCTAGCTGTTTTACCTCATCTTCCCCATTGGCTACGATTATTTTCCCGCAATTCTTATATGGGATATTATTTTTTTCACAAATATCGTAGATCATAGGGTTAGCTTTAACACATAGTTCGGCCTTTAGGCTGTCCTTAGGGTAGTAAATCCCAGCATGGATAACTTCACTATTTCTGCTACTGGTTCCCTGCCCATAATCTTCTTCTTTTTCTAGAATATACATTTCTCTACCTTTGTCAGCTATCTCTGCTCCTATAGCTAGACCAACGACGCCTGCTCCAATTACTATGATGTCTACCTTGTCCAAGGTTATTCCCCAAAAAAGATGTAGAACCTGTTTAAAGGCTCATCGAAAAAATGTTGATTAGTATTCTTTATACCATTCCTCAGGGGCGCCGTCTGTCTCCGGATCATAGTCGCTGGGCAATAACTCCTCGATTCCAAGGATTTCGGTTATAAAGCACTCGACTACGCCTTTCACGATGGTTCCTTCTGCAAGATGACCTCCTACTGTAGGTACATCCCATGCACCTCCCACCACATAGTGTATAGCGGGGAATGGTTCAGGTTCTCCATCAACCAGTCTGGTGTGAATCATACCACTCATAGATACTAGCATCGATAGGTTCTCAAAGCTAGCACAGGACTCGTTGTGCCAGTTATCTGGATCATGAGGATCAGGGCACCACATATACATCTTGGCTGGACTAAATCCACCCATAAAGGCAGCGTGTATCTTACCAAATTTTATATTCTTGTCTTTAGCGAATTTTTGGATCGCCTTGTATACGTCTGCCCCTGTGGTGAGTCTTATTATGAATTCTCTTCCCCTCTGGCACTCTACACTGTGGTACTCTGTGGGGTGAGATGCGTCTTTTTCCCATGCGTCTTTCATCTTACTCTTACAGATGTAGTGTTGAATTGGCTATAATCATTTCCGTGTTTAGGAAAAATGAAATAATGTTTTGTTAAATAATGAGGGATTAGCTAACTCTTAACAATTCTTCAAGGATTCCTAGTTGCGTCGGACTCGACTTTACTATATCTGTGCTGCTAAGAAATCCAACAAGTTTATCGTTTTTCGTAACCGGAAGCCTGTTAATGTTTTTCTCCGCCATTATTTTAGCAGCCTCCTCCAGAGCTGCATTCTCATCGATCGTAATTAATGGGCTGCTCATGATGTCTTTTGCCCACACTGTAGCTGGGTCCATTCTTGGTTCAACTATTCTTCTCATAATATTGGTCTCTGTGATAATGCCAACTGGTCTACCGCTGCTCATCACAATTACGCTGCCGATATCAAACTTGTTCATCTTTTTTACAGCTGCGTGCACTGTGTCATCTGTCTTTACTGTTTTTATGTTCTTAGCCATGACGTCTCGTACGATCATTACTCCGCTCATAGAATCACTCACTTAATGTTCCTGCTTACCTCGTTTAAACATTTATGAGAACTGGCGATACTATCATTGTTATAAGAGTACAGGTAACATATGCTGTAGGTTAGTGGATTGGAAATAGATACCATACGGAAGGATTTTCCTTTACTTGATAAGTGGATTTACCTTGATAATGCCTTTGTAGGTGTGATGCCTAAGCAGGTTAAAGAAGGATACGAGGAATATGTTGATCTATGGTATAACTTCAATCCACCCGGTGACAAGACAATTTTACAGGAATGGCTAAACAGAACAACAAATCTGAGACGGAAAATAGCTGATTTCATCAACGCTAAACCTGAAGAAATAGCCTTCACCCTATGCACTGGTAGTGGGTTAAATATAGTGGTGAACGGCACTGAGTGGGAGAAGGGTGATAACGTTGTTTTCCCGGAATGGGAGCATAACGCCCTACATACTCATACTACTGTAAGGAACAAGGTAGAGAGTCGTGTAATAAAACCCGTTAACAATCGATTTGATTTAGCTGACTTTGATAATATGATCGATGACCATACTAAACTTGTTCAGGTTAGTCATGTTAGCTATGTGAATGGAGTAACCATTGATCTAAAAGGTTTGAGTGATATAGCACATGAACACGGAGCCAAGATTCTTGTTGACGCCACTCAAGCTGTGGGTGCCCTGGATGTTGATTATAAAAATTCAGATGTAGATTTTGTTTCAGTAGCACCATATAAATATTTGATGGGCCCCACTGGTCTGGCTTTCCTCTACGTTAGAGAAGATAACATTAGTGACATTATACCAGATCGAACAGGGTGGAAGAACCAGTTATATGAGGGTGATAACCCTGAGGAATCGGTGACCCGAGGCACCGCCGAAAAGTTCGAGTATGGAACCATTAACTTTCAAGGCGTTTTTGCATTAGAGAAGGCTATTGACTACCTAAACAATATTGGAATAGATAAGATTGATCGGAGAAATCTGGAGCTATCAAAATACCTCTATGATGAGCTAGTCTCTATAGGAAAAGAAATGTACACACCTGATGAACCAACATCTCCTATAGTAAGCTACTTTGAGAAGGATCCCCTGCCATTAGCTGCTGAGTTAAAATCTAAAAAAATTAAGATCACGGGGCGCGAGGCCCATAGAGGTCATATTCGGATAAGTGGCCACTTCTATAATACTGTCGAGGATATGGATCAGTTACTGACCAACTTGTAGTCTCCCCGTTTTCTTCAATAATAGTGTAGCTACTATAGTAATTATGCTGAACCCAGCAACATAAGGTACTATTGGTGTGCTCATCTGTTTAGCTATTATTCCTCCAATAGCCCACACCAGTACAGCTGCGTATGCGGCGTCTCCCCGGGTATAGATATTTGCCAGTGTTAGAACTAGAGCGACAAGTATCATTAATGCTGTGATATAGATCGATGTAGTACTGAATGGAGTCCATCCCTGATCAACTAGGAGAGCCGCCACGTTGGCGATGGGGGCTACCGTGATCCAGCCTAAGTAGACGCTGAAAGTCGTGTGAACCATGATTTTCTCCTTATGTTCTGCTTCAACTAGACCAATATTTAATCTCCTGTAGATCAGTATCAAGCAGGCTAAGAGCCCGAATATAGTGATGACGCTTAAGGCAACGTACATGTAATGCCAGAAAAAGATCCAGACTCCGTTGAATATGCAACTGGCGAAGAATAGCCAACCTATTTTATTATGTATTTCGTCGTCTGCAGTATACTGGTAGTACGTGAAGGCTGCTAGTAGAACGTATATTATGCCCCAGATGCTGAAAACATAGCCAGCTGGTGTGAATAGATTAGGGTACATGTCGCTTAGTTCTCCCGTTGTTACCCCGTTGAGAGGTAAAGTGTTCGCTAAGCCATTGATTACTATTGTAAACAAGAAACCAATGATATTAGCTGTTTTTAATATTCTATAATCTGGAGGCATAAGTAAACATCAGAATGGATCTAGATAAACCATGTTTATTTGCTGTGTGTATACTCTTTTATTAGTTGACTAGTCTAGCAAACTTCTGGTTTCCTTTTTTTAACAAAACCATTAAAGCCAACTGGTTTTCATACACAGTAATGGCGACCAAGGATTTACCGGATGGAATAGCTATCTTGGATTTTGGGGGACAATACTGTCACTTGATAGCCCGAAGAGTACGTGAACTAAACGTATACAGTGAGATACTGCCTAGTGACGCTACACGTGAAGACATAGAAAAACTGGGTGAGGTAATGAGCCTCCGTGGCATCATTTTTAGTGGTAGTCCCAGCAGTGTAAAGTCTAAAGATGCGCTTCGATTAGACCGTGAGATACTGGAGCTAGGGGTTCCTGTACTGGGGTTATGTTATGGTTTACAGATCCTAGCGGATATGCACGGCGGAAGACTTGGTAAGGCAAGAGAGTATGGCGTAACTAAGGCATACATAGATGAGCCAGTTGGGGTTCTTGAAGGTTTGAGTAACTGTGAACTTGTGTGGATGAGTCACGGTGACACCGTTTTTGAGGCTCCTGAGGATTGGAAGATTATTGCTCACACGGAGAGGGCTCCTGTTGCCGCTATGGTACATGAAGAGAAACAAGTATGGGGACTCCAGTGGCACCCAGAGGTTGTTCACACTGAACATGGATACGAGATGCTCAGTAATTTTGTGTTTAAAGTATGCAAAGCTGAGTCTAACTGGAGACCACTTGATGAGATAGAAGAAGCTGTGAAAAAGATCAAGAAGACTGTGGGTGATAGTAAAGCAATAATCGCGTTAAGCGGGGGTGTCGACAGCAGTGTCGCGGCTGCATTGGCTGCAAGGGCTCTCGGAGATCGATTACTGGCGATCCATGTGGATCAGGGACTCATGAGGCTCAACGAGTCAAAACAAGTTTGTGAAGCCTTCAAAAATCGTGGCCTAACTTTAGACGTAGTTAATGCTAGGGAAAGATTCCTTGAGAGGCTAAAGGGTGTCGTGGATCCTGAGGAGAAACGTAAGATCATTGGAGAGGAGTTTATTAGGGTCTTTGAGGAGAAGGCGCGTGAGTTTGGCGCCGAGTACCTTATTCAGGGTACTATATACCCGGATAGAATAGAGTCTGGTATTACCAAGAATAGTGATACTATCAAGACGCATCATAATGTAGGTGGTCTACCGAGTGTTATGGAGTTCAAAGAAGTAATTGATCCCCTTGGAGACCTATACAAAGATGAGGTAAGGGGTTTAGGTGCGAGATTGGGTTTACCCAAAGAGTTTGTTAACCGACAACCTTTCCCGGGCCCGGGTTTAGCTGTGAGGATAGTGGGTTTGGTTACTGAGGAGAGGCTGGATGTTCTTAGAAGGGCGGATAACATCGTAGTAGAGGAAGTTGAGAAGCACCCCTTTAACGAGAAACTCTGGCAATACTTCGCTGTCTTGACTGACACTAAGTCCACGGGTGTCAAGGGGGATGAGAGGGCTTATGGGCATACTGTTGCTGTACGTATCGTGGAGAGTATTGATGCTATGACTGCCAACTTTACATTCGCGCCGTGGGAGGTACTGGAGAAGATAAGTAATAGGATAGGTAATGAGGTACCTAGTGTCACCCGGGTTGTGTATGATATCACCCATAAACCTCCGGCAACTATAGAGTGGGAGTAAATGAGTTATAATTATCCAGAGGGTGGCCCAGCAGCTGACCTACTTGTCGAATCCCGGGGAGAGACCCTTGGAGAAGCATTCGCTCAGCTAGCTTTGGGTATGTTTAACATGATAACCCCTATCGAGGGTATAGCGGAGAAGGAGGAATTTATTCTTGAGGCTGAGGGAGATGATTTGGAGAACCTCTTGTTTAATCTTATGGATGAGTTTCTCTTTATCAATGATGTAGAGTTTCTTGTACCCAAGACTGTTCACGTAACTGTAGATCACAGTAATCTGAGTGCTGTTGCTGTTTGCAAGGGTGCGCGTTTTAGCGCTGAGACTCATGAGGTGGGTATAGCTGTCAAAGCTGTTACTTATCATATGATGGAGATACAGGAGACCGATGATGGCTGGTATGTTAGAATGGTTTTTGACACGTAGTTTATTCTTCTAGATATTCTATGAATATACTGTTCAATCCTTTGATACGTCTACTTATTGTTTTAGTGAATTCTTTCTCTATTTCACTGTTGGTCTGTCCGTACATGAAGGTTCTATAAAGAAACATACATGAACCATATACGCTTCCTATGAGGAATTCTTTCATGCATTCTTTGTCTGTTTTTTCGGTGATCCTTCCTCGGGCTCTGAGTAGTTTTTCTATCTTTGTTTTGTCGGTGTATGATTGAATTTCTTCTTCAATCATTTCAAGTAGATCAGAGTCCATATTTTAGGTAAAGGAGAGATGTTTTATAAACCTGAAATTTTTCTTCATGTACTCCGTAACATATGTTTTTTCGCTCTTATTCTTTGTTGGTCCTCTCCTTCTGGGGATTATATTTATCATCTGCGCTGGTGCATCAATCATAATGAAAGTCAAGGTTCGCTTATTCGGTGATGTTGCAGAAATGGTGGGCTCCAAACACCTTGTCAGGCTAGACGAGGGCTCCTCAGTAATTACGCTAACAAACCATATTCAAAGGAGGGCGGGGCATAGCAGGGGTGGCTACTTGGGTGAATTCAAGGTAGGTGGACCTGATTTAGCCGTTATGGTTAATGGTAAAAATATTGAGTTGTTAGAAGGTACTGATACCACACTCTCTGATGGGGATGATGTGGTAATAATGCCTTTTGTAGTCGGCGGATAGTTGAATAGTGAATAATTCAATTTAAACTCCATTACGAGTTGTATAATTATACTAATCGATGGTAAAAGGCTTAAGCATGATAACCGCTTCAGATAAACGATAAACATGAAGGGATGGAATGGAAAAATCCTCAGAGTAGACCTAACAAAAGGAACAACAAAACTAGAAAACTACTCGGAGGACATAGCCAAACGCTTCATCGGTGGAAGAGGACTGGCCGTCAAACTCCTGTGGGACGAATTACCTCAAGGAGCAGATCCGCTTGGACCTGAAAACATGCTAATTTATGCAGCAGGCCCGTACACTGCATATAGTATACCCAACAGTGGCAAGATGGTGGTTGCAGCTAAGAGTCCACTCACAGGTGGCTACGGGGATGGAAACCTTGGAACCCGAGCAGCAGTAAACATGCGTAAATGCGGACTAGACGCTGTAGTTGTAACTGGAAAATCTGAAAAACCAGTCTACATTTCCGTTGAAGATGATGAAGTAGAGATTCTGGACGCCAGTCACCTCTGGGGTAAGAATAGTTATGATACAGAGGACTGGATATATGAGAAACACGGTAAATCCACAGGTGTATTAATCATAGGACAGAGCGGAGAAAATCTCTGCAACATCGCCACCGTGGTAGCACAGAAAGGCAGAGCAGGTGGAAGGCCAGGAATGGGCGCCGTTATGGGAAGTAAAAACCTGAAAGCCGTAATATTCAATGGCTCAAAAGAGATCCCTGCAGCGGAACCAGATAAACTATCCGAACTAGGTAAGGAAGGATTCAAGAAGATACCCAAGTTTGATGCCTATCCCTACTGGAAAAAAGTGGGCACAATGATGGCGGCTGATATGATGCAGACAGCAAGCGCTTTACCAACACGTAACTTTAGCGAAGGGCAATTCGAGAAAATCGAGAATGTTAACGGCGATGCTGTACATGAGGCGACAGTCACTCAACGTGGTTGTCCAAATTGTAACATGATCTGTGGAAACACCATACTGGATAGCGAGGGAATAGAATCCGAACTAGACTATGAGAACGTAACTATGTTAGGCCCCAACATAGGATTAGGCGACCTAGAACAGGTAGGAACCCTCAACAGAATATGCGATGAACTGGGCTTAGACACCATAGGTGCGGGAAGCTGTATTGGATTCGCCATGGAGTGCGCCGAGAAAGGATTAATAGATATGGATATCACTTGGGGTGACTTTGAGGGAGCCAAACAGTTACTCTACGATATGGCTAACATGGAAGGATACGGCGCCATATTCGGCAAAGGAACCCGGGCAGCAGCAGAGGAGATAGGCGGCGATTCACAGGACTACGCGATGCATATCAAGGGACTTGAGATAAGTGCCTACAACTGTCACTACTGTCCAGGTATGGCGTTAAGCTTCGGCACCAGTCCCATCGGAGCACACCACAAGGATGCTTGGGTTATTAGCTGGGAGATCAGCAGCGGCATCCGGGGTGAATACGGTCCAGAAAAGGCGGAAAAGGTGATAGAGTTCCAGCGAATCAGAGGCGGACTCTTTGAGACCATAGTAGCTTGCAGGTTCCCATGGATCGAGCTAGGGTATCCCCTTGAAGATTACCCCAAGTACTTTGAGGCAGCAACAGGTGTAAAGATGAGCCTTGATGAGATGTGGAAGATGGGTGACCGTGTATATGCCATGATGAGGGCTTTCTGGGCAAGGGAATATGGTGATGACTGGAGCCGCAAGATGGATCATCCCCCGGCAAGATGGTTCAAACATCCACTACCAGCAGGACCTCTCAAAGGTAAACATCTAGACATGGAAGCCTACGATAAACTACTCAGCTTCTACTATGAGAAACGTGGCTGGGATGAACGGGGAATACCCACAAAAGAGACACTACAAGAACTCGATCTAGCTGAAGAAGCAGAAGAGTTTGAGAAATACGTGGAGCTCAACTAATCTATTTTTTTTATCCAAGTTTTAATTGATTAGGTTTTGGTTTATGCTCTGGTATCTCTACTTTGTAGTGGATCATTCTCTCTAGGTATCCCGGGAACTCTGATAGAAAGCTGGGTAATGATAATACTGAGACACTGGGTACACGTCTATATATGCTCATTCTTGTAGGTGACAGGGTTAAAACTATGGGCAACAGTATAGCGTCCTTCCATTTTACTACCCCCATCTTATTCGCAAGCATATCTATGTGTTGGCTGAGAACCCTCGTCTTTTCGATATGGGTTTCAATAATCTTCCTAGCCGTACTATTTCCCATTCCTGTAGTGTAGTGTTTGCACTCAGCACAGACAATATACGGATAACTTTTAGCCAGTACATCGATCTCCCAGCGACGCCCCTCAGCCTTAAACCGGTATCTGCTTCGCGTATTGTATCCATTTTCTTTGAACACTCTGGCTACTAGTTCTTCAAACTCAAGCCATCCAAGAGATTTACTTATCTTTTCAAAATCAGCACCTAGTCTAATCGCATTTACAGCAAGCTCCAATCTTTGATCCAGAGATGCCTTGATAACGTCTTTTTCTATTGTTATCTGGTCATGGATTTGTAGGTCTTTTAGGATAGATTTCAACGCCTCATCTGTGATAACTAACTCCTCCTTTGCCTCATTTAGATCAAGAGACTCTTCTTTTGTACTATCTAGAATATACTGGAGCAGCAGTCGCTTTGTTAAGGCGTTCAAGACACACATTTAAACAAACGCTGGTTATAGAAATTTACGCATAAATTGTGTAAATTAGTTTAGATTATACAACCTTTATCCTTGACAAAAAGATGAATATTATACACCCGATTAATCCTAGTATTTTCTGGAGAAAAGAGACGGTACTGGTATAGGCCCAGCCCTTAGAGTTGTTATCTTCAGCCAATTCCTCACTCAGATCACTAGTCAGGCTAATACACCTTTCTACGTACCTGGAGATCTTGTTGGCACCATAAACAATATCCTGATCCAGATCATGGTACCCAGCTTACTACTTCTAGTTCAAGGGAGAAATCCGTGAATCAGCACCAATGAAAGTGGTGGAGAAGATAGCACGCTACACCATGATGGCTGGATTCGGCTCCGCCTACGGATACACTGTACTAACAAGTTACAGTCTCTTCATTGGAAGAGCTCAGTTCCTACTTGGAATACCCCCCCAAACCCACCTGACGCTAGGATGGCGTTCTACGTAATAGCCTTCATCATGTTAGCTACCATGATAGGCTATGATCTGTTCCTGAAGAAAGAAAAACCCGAAAAAATCTAACCTCTTTTTTTTATTTATATTAGAAACACAAATTATCTTGATGTTACTATAAGTATATGACATGTTAGCGGTTACTGGAAAAAAGGTAAACACGATTACCAAGGGAATAATCGAAGATGGAGTAATTCTCATCAAGGATGGAAAGATCAAAGAGATAGGACCCGATGTAAAGATACCGAACGGCGTTAAAACGTTGAAAGCGGAATACGTTATGCCCGGATTAGTGGAGGCACACTGCCACATAGGTATATGGGAGGAGAAGATAGGCTGGGCCGGAAGCGATGGAAACGAGCGAACTCAACCAGCTACACCACACGTTAGAGCCCTCGATGGTATCAAAGCCAACGCTGATGAAGGAGGGTTAAAAGCTGCCCTACAGGAAGGGATAACAACAGCCCAAATACTACCCGGCAGCGCCAACGTAATAGGCGGCCACGGTGTCGTAATTAAGACCGCACCCAAGACCACAGTAGATCAGATGCTCATACGTAGTCCAAGTGGCATGAAGATTGCCTTCGGCGAAAACCCCATGCGGGTGTATGGTGTAGAGAAGAAAGAGCTACCCAGCACAAGGATGGGCGTAGCAGGAGTATTAAGAGAATGGCTCCAGAATACCAAGAACTATATGGAGAAAAAGGAGCGCTTCTCTGATGATCCAGAAAAAAAACCAGACCTTGACATCAAATTAGAAGCATTAGAACCTGTACTATCCAAAGAGATACCTTTCAGGGCGCATGCTCACCGAGCCGACGATGTTGCTACAGCCATCAGGATCTGTGAAGAATTCGATGTGGATATGAGTTGGGAACATGCGACCGAGGGACATAGGATAGCTGAATATATTGCTGAGAAAAAAATACCCGCGGTATGGGGGCCAAGCCTTACTTCTCGTCCCAAATGGGAGATGAGAGAACTAAGTTATGATACACCATTAACCATGTATGAGGCGGGTGTCAAGTTCGCTATCCAAACTGATGCTGTTGGAAGCACCATAAGATTCCTGCCAATATGTGCAGCGTTCAGCGTAAAACATGATCTGCCCTATGACTATGCCTTGAAAGCTATCACCATTGTACCCGCTGAGATATTGGGTGTATCTGACCGCGTTGGTAGTCTTGAAGCTGGTAAAGACGCTGATCTAAGGCTGCTTTCCGGTGATCCGTTGGAGTTAATGACCAAATGTGAGAAGGTTATTATCAACGGTGAAGTTGCTCACAGTCTCTAACTTTTTTTATTATCCTTCTTTCATGTATGCTTCAATTATCTCAACAGGTTCTATTGGCCAGTCTTCAGCAACTGCGCTTTGATTATACATGGGGTAATTAACTTCATGTACCTCTGTCTCTATTTCATCTATCGCATCAACTATATCCATGCCACTTGTAACTTTTCCGAAAACAGTATAACCATATCCATCAAAGCTTGGATAATCTAAATCAGTGTTATCTTGGGTGTTGATGAAGAACTGGCTGGTGGCACTGTTCGGGTCACTGCTTCTCGCCATAGCTATAGTTCCCCTCAGGTTTTTCAGTCCATTATCTGACTCTATCTCGATGGGTTCACCGGGCATCTTGTAGGTACCATTAGGATAATAGCCTCCACCCTGAACCATAAAACCTTCAATAATCCTATGAAAACATAATCCATCATAGAACCCGGATTCAACATAGTTTACAAAATTCTCGACCGTTATGGGTGCTTTCTCCCTGTTTAACTCTATCTCGATGGCTCCCATATTGGTCTCCATCACCACGATATTACTCATTTCACCATTAGGGTTCTTCGGCTGCATTAGTACCTTTGCAGCTAGACCGAAGACACTTCCCGATAACAGGATCAATAAGAATATGGAGATTATCTTTTTACGATTCAGGTTCATGAGGTACGTGATGTAAGGCTATCTTAAAAAAATTTGTTAACCGCTAAACACGCCTAAAAGATCAGCCTTTGTAATGATTCCAATGACAGTTCCCTTCTTCTGTACAAGGACTGCGGGATAGTATTTTAACAAGTTTGATAATAGTGATAGTGGCGCATCTTTTGTAACCATAGGCCAATTTTCTTCCATTATCTCTTTAACCTGTTTTTGGCTGGCGAATTTACTATCTTCTTGGTATAGTATCTGGTCTATGAGTGTTCTCTCACTTATTCCTCCCACAGGTTTATCTCCGTCAAAAACAGGTAGCTGGCTAAACCCGTTTCTACGCATTATCTCGGCTGTCTCCTGTACTGTTACTGTTTGTTGCACTGTGATAGGGTCCTCTGTCATTATCTCGACAGCTTGAACCTCTTCCCTGCGCTCAAGCCTGTCAAGAGACTCTAGTATTGCCTTTACCTTAAGATAACTTGGCTCGATTTTTCCAGCCTCAAGTTTTGCAATATAGCTCTGGCTTACTCCCGCTAGATCTGCTAGCCTGCTCTGGGTGAGTCCTAGTTTTCTTCTTCTTTCCGGTATTATTTCTAATGCTGGGAGCATGCCTGTACGGATTTTATCATTATATTTATTCTTTGTGTAATATTTTTTGTTAGACGGAATTACTTTGGGCATATATAATTTCATTAAAGTTTATACCATATTCTCAATGGAATACAATTAGCAAAAATCCATAAATAAAGGAATAACCTGTTGTGCGTATCCATACAGGAGTGAAACAAGACTCAGTTTAAATCTAGAAGAATGGGGAACCTTCGATAAAATAGGACAAGGATACTCATTCAAACGCAATGGAAGATTCTGTTCGATCCTAGAAACAAAGACAGGATCCTACCGTGGAAACCATATACATCCAAACAATCAGTACACTATTCTCCTATCTGGAAAAGCGGAATATGTGTTAATCGAAAACGGTGTAAAAAAGGTAATTCCGCTAAAACAGGGGAATGTAACCCTTGTTGAAGCAGGTATACCACACATATTGGTGGTCCATGAAGACATAACAACCTTCGAGTGGTGGGATGGGGACTTCACAGCGGAACTAGCTGGAGACCTGTTTAATGATTATACGAAAAACAGGATAGGTCCTGAGGACTACGAAAGGGGGTAGTGCATGTTCTATGAGAGCCTTAATGTAGATTGTCCAATAACCTATGAGGTAGTTCCCCCACGTGGCTACAATATAGACTCGCTTGAGTATATTGAAGCCTTGGAGAAGCACCTATCCGGGGTAACAATTACAGACAACCCAATGGCTACCATGAGAATCAGTCCCATAGTTTATGGTAGCTATATCAAAGAACATTTCAATATACCTATAATCCCCAACTTAAGCTGTAGGGATAGAAACCTGTTGGCTCTCCAAAGCGAGTTGCTTGGAGCGCATATGCTTGGCTTTAGAGATGTTTTCCTGATAACCGGGGACTCTCCAAAGAGTAATGGAGGCTTCAAGGGTGTATGGGAAGTAAAGAGTGGGGATCTCTGTAGAATAGTAAAGGGCTTAAACAATGGCTCTGCTGAGGATAAAGGCAATATTAGAAAGATCCAGGCCCCTACTGATTTTAATGTGGGAGGAGCGATCGTGTTGAACCGCCCCAATGAGTTGGATTATTTCAGGTCAAAACTAGCATGTGGCTTTGATTTCTTTATAACCCAGATCACCTATGAGGCTCAACCACTAATTGACTTCATAGAATCCATTAGTAAGTGGGGTCAACCTCCAATCCAAGTAGGGCTAGCACCTGTCTCCACGTCTAAGCGTTTAAGAGCAATATCAAGAATGTCAGGAGTAGATATATCTGACGAGACGAAGAAACGGCTCACTAATTCAAATGATTTCAAGTGCGCCATGGTCTCAGAGTTATCTGAATTAGCAGACTCTCTAAGATCAGAACTAGATTACCCCATCGGATTCCATATCATGCCCATTGGCAGCGATGAACTGGGAACAAGATTGGTAAAGGAGTTGAAGAAATGAAAATAGAAAGCAGTATATCCGGATGCTTACCGAGACCACCTGGTCTCATATCCGCTACGCGAAAATATGATAGATCCAGAATAAGCGATGAAGAACTAGAATCATCCTATAGACGACATACTGAAAAAGTGATTAAAGCACAGATTGAAAGTGGCTTAACCTATATCAATGATGGGTTCCTGAAGAGACAGGACTTGTTGAGGCACTTCACGGTTAAACTCAATGGCGTCGATGTGGGTCAATTATACCGATGGTTCGATAACAACACCTTCTACAGGATACCAATAATAAAAGGAAAAATATCCGGTAACCCACCATTTAACGATACTTACACAGACCTATTACCTGAATACAAGCTCAAAGCAGTATTACCCGCACCCTATACTTTCGTCAAGCTAAGCAAGAACCAATACTATGAGGACATATCGATTCTACTCACTGATTTCGCTGAAGTATTAAACAAGGAGATCAGGTCTCTTGAAAAAAAGGGCTATGATTACATCCAATTAAGCGACCCCGCACTGGTATATCACAAGACAGCGCCAAATAGGGACCTATTACAAGAGATAGCTGGAGCAGTTGAGGTGGCCACCCAAGACGTAGAGGCTAGAACCTGTCTACATACTTTCTTCGGGGATCTTGCACCGATAATAAACCACATACTTGACTGGAGCGTAGATGACCTTGGGTTTGACTGTTATGAGACTGATGTTGATTCTATCAAGGAATATAGCTTCAAGGGTGGATTATCCCTAGGCCTAGTTGACGCTAGGAACACTCTACAAGAGAACGTTGATGAACTTGTAGCTCTAAGCAACTCTTTCATCGAGGAATCCAACCCAGAGCGATTAATAGTCTCTACTAACTGTGACCTCGATTTCCTAACTTGGGAAAAAGCCCAATCCAAACTATTGACCGTGACTAATGTAGCTGAACAACTAAGGGAGGAAGATCAATGACCAAGTTATTCAAGACTTATGAGATAGGCAGCATGGCAAAGCCCTCTTGGAGGGTTAGAGGATATGCTGGTAGAAAACTTAGACAGTCTGACCTTGTGTACGCGAAGAAATGGGCGGACAAGCTAGGGCTGGATTACGCCCAACTAGAAACTGTCCTGAAAGGTGATTCCCCTAGTCGCAAACAGGATATCCTTGAATGGAGCGCCTTGTTTGTGCTTAAATTGTTTGAGAAAGCTGGGTTAGACTATGTTTATGATGGTGAGCAGTGGAGGGTTGAGATGTATGAGCATGTCATTAGGAGTCTCGATGGGTTCAAGTTCAGTGGCTGGATAAAGAGCTTTGATTACCGGTACTTCAAGAAGGCCAGCGTAGTCGGTAAGGTGGCTTACGGTGAGGCATATTATGTGGACGAGTACAATGATGTGAAGAAGCTGACTGATAAACCACTCAAGGTGCCTATTACCGGCCCATATACACTAACTGACTGGACTTACAATGAGTCTTATGAGAAAAAACACAGTGATATACCTAGCTTCCCTGAGAGAAGACACCGAGCACGTAGAGATTTGATCTTTGATCTAGTGGAAGAAGCACTGAAACCAGAGTTTGAGAAACTGGTAGAATCAGGCGTGAAATGGATCCAGATAGATGAACCGGCAGTTACAACCAAGGAAAAACCTGAGGAAATGGAGATGTTCGTCGAAGCCTATAACCTGTTAACTGAAGGATTTGACATCAACTTCAGTCTACATAACTGTTTCAGCAACTATGATCTTCTCGCAGAATACGTTCCAGACTTGAAGAAATGCAGCCAGCTTAGCCTTGAATTCGCTAACAGGGATACTCGTAAAGAGGGTAAAAAACATTCTGGCTATGATGGATTACAAGCATTCTTAGATAACGGCTATGAGGGCGCATATGCTCCAGGTTTCCTTGATGTCCACACAGACTTTGTGGAGAGCGCGGAACTGGTAAGGGATCGTATTCTCTATGTCTCGGATATTGTAGGGTCTGAGAATGTTTGGGTCAGCCCAGACTGTGGATTAAGAACACGTAGCTGGGAGATAGCTTATAATAAGCTCTGTAACCTTACAAAGGGGGCGAAACTTGCCCGAGAAGAAGCCTAATTTATTTTCTCTAACGCAGCAGCGACTATTAGGGGAAATAATGAGGTCACTTCTCCGAAGATGGTGGATGTGTTTTTCTCTAATTTTCCCTTCTTTAGTTTACCCCATGTGATAGACTCTTTTAGAGGTGCTCCGCTAAGACTTCCATCTTCTACTCTTGCGCTGCTTATCTGTATCGCTGCATCTAGTCCCTCTCTTAGGGTGTGCATATACTGGGTATGATGCTTGGGGGTTCCACCCCCCAATATGATGGCGCCACTCTTCTCGGCGTCAAACACCATATCTGCTAATAGATCAAAGTCTTTCAATGGGTTGAATACGAGTTTCTTTTGTTTACTGTACATCCATAGTGGTATTCCCAGCATACAGTCTAGAAACCCTGGACTGAATATGGGTACGTTTTTCTCAGCT
>CAZAQI010000036.1:0-18432 GCA_964487465.1 uncultured Candidatus Bathyarchaeia archaeon | reverse complement strand
AATCGCTAAGAGCGTGAAATTTCCCAGCGCCGAAGCTATGTTTGACTTTGTACAGAATAAATTCGAGGAACATCTCCAGAACGAGGGCATAAAGATTGAGGAATATAATCCATGGCTACCCAGCACAGTGGCGATCCCTCCGCTTGCAGGAGGAGCAGGAAGACGTAGGAGCCTTGCCAAGGCCATTTATAATCTCAACTATTACCAGCTTGGTATAATCAAATCCTTCACTAACATGTTTAAGGACAATGCCCTCAGCAGCATCAGTAGTCCAATCATATTACTAATATTCGGTTTGGGTGGTGGAACTGGCAGCGGTATGGCTATGGATTTCGCTAGACACCTACGGCAAGCAGTAGGATCCGGCGTGCCAATCATAGGGTTATGTGTACTCCCCTGCCCTGGAGACGACCCACCGGCCAAAGGATACAGCGCGTTCAACGCAATAAACGAACTAAGTCTACTTATCAATAGAGAAAAAAACGCGTTGCTTACAAAAGGGTTAGGCGAAGTATATAGAAACCCCTTCAATAGTGTTATGTTCCTGCCTTTAATGCCCGCTTATAGCAAGACGGGTAACATCATGGCTGCTCGTGAAGAGATAGACAAGATGATCGTGGAGATGATCTACGTCTTAATGGACTTCGATATGGCTGATCTCATGAGCGGCATAGGAACAGAGGTAGGTCTTACCGACAACTCTATCCATACTCTTAGCATGGTCAAGGTGAATTATCCTGTTGACTCCTACGTGGAGGCCTTCAAATCTAACCTTGAAAAGATGCAGCAACTCGCTGAGATAAGGAAAGAGAAGCTTGAGGTACTGGAAAAGCTCCAGAGGATCCTTGAATTAAAGAAAGACGAGGTAAGTGACATCTACAAAGACTATCTCATCAAGACCAATGCGTATAATGCTGAGGAATTCGAGGACAAGGTATATCAAATCATACACAGCAGCCCCCGCTTCGACGAGGATATAAACCTCTACGTGAGGGGCATCGAGGATCAAGTCAATAAATGGATAGATGAAGCCATACAATTCGTATCAACGATCCAGCTTGTGGCAACAGACGGCACCATAGAGGACAGTGTAGCAAAACTCATCTTGGATAGGGAAGATGCGGCTCCCATGGATAGCTTGGAGGGGATGATTCGTAACATTAGCAGAGTCCATCCCGAGTATAGAGAGCAGAAAACCGCAATATTTGAACGCTTAGAACAACTGGTTCCCAGCAGCCAGAGCCTAACCATAAGGCAGAAGAAGCTCATAGACGACTTCATGAACTTGGCTTCAGTAACCGAGAGAGCATTGGATATACTGACTCTCTATAATGAGAACAGGCACCTGATTGACGCCATTAGCAGACGCTACGAGATACTGCCCGATGAGGATAAGCTAAACGTAAACTTCAAGGATATGAAAGCGGAGCTCACCACTATCTATCACTTGCTTCAACTCATGATCAAGTCCAGCAGCGATGAGATCAAGATGATAGATGAACACCTTACCTATTTACAGGCATTAATCGCTAAGTTCAGGTCTCGACGCGAGGAACTGGAGAATGAGTTAATCCGGGTGGAAGAAAAGAAGAAACGAATGGAGTTTGACCGGGATAAATACGAGAAAGAGTCCAAGGGATTCAGTCTATTCGGGAAGAAGAAATACAGTAAGGAAAAACTCAGAGAAGTAGAGCGTGAGCTTCAATCTGTGAGAGAAGAGGAAATTCACCTTAACAGTGAAGTAGACTCTGTGGAGCGTCTCTTAGAGTTTTATCAGGAACTATCCAATAAGCTGGAGGTAACCAGTGATTACAGGAAACAACTGCAGACCGTTCTAGAGTTATCAGAGGATTATCAAGAGAAGCTGAGTGGAATAATACAAAGCAACAGGTACTATGAGAGAACCACGGAGCTAACAGGCGACGAGCAGGGTAAGATCATCTACAAGATATTGGCAGAGGAAGAAGATCAGCTTAACAGGGAAGGTATACTTGAAGAGATACTGGATGTTGATCACTTCAAAGACTATATGAGGAGCATTGTCCGCATTTACAGGACCCCCAACATTATGGGTATGAAGAGCAGTTATCGCAGCGATTACCTATGGGTAACAGTGCAGACTCCGCAAGGTCTATGGGATGAAGACTTAACACAGGAGCTCAACACAGCCTTGGCCGGCTATGTTACCGGTGACGTCTCCAAGACTATTACCGTAAGAATTGTGGAGTGCCGTGACCCATGGGTGATAAGAATCGTGGTCATAGCTGGGCGGGGGCGCATAGAGGACTTGGCTCCATATGATGAGATGGAGCGTCTGAATAGGAAAGCCAGTGACTTTGAGAGCAGTCTTAGTAGGAGCTTCCTAGTTGAGCATAAGGGAACCCTTGATGAATTATTGGAAAAGCTTGAAGAGAAACTATGTTCATCCTAGCATTATTGATTTGATTTTTTCCCACTTCTCATCGTCTACCAGTTCTTGTTCCACATTCATTTTGCTGAAGCGCTCAATCCTCTCATATATCTTACTGAATTTTTTATCTGTATCGTAGTCTCCTACAAGTATGATTACATCCACTCTGTCTCCGTATTCATCTACGAATAATGGCTCACATATCTGGGGGATATCTATGCCTATGCTGTCTTGGAGCCATTGGGTTACCTCAAATTCTAGTTGTCCTTTCTGGAAGTCGTCTTGATAGCTTAAAGGTGCCCGTACCAGTACGTAGACCATCTTAGCTGTTGTTAGATCAAATTTCATTAACGGCTGTTCGAGGGTTATCTCAAGTATATTCCTAAAGTTATCATATATGTCAAGACTGCATCCTGTGGCCATTAACGGTGAGTATATTTTAACCCCATAGCTTTTAGAGAGCCTGTATAGTTCCCGTATAATGTTATCTTTGTCCAGTAGCATATCAACGAAGTAATCAATAATCTTCGTGTCTTCAAGAACATCCCCTGCACGGTGTACTCCTTTATACGCCTCCATCATTCCTTGGTCTATCAGGATTAATGAAGTGGAGTTGTCTATCAATATACGGCCAACTGTGGAGAACGCATTGTAGAGGGCGTCACTACTGTGGTTCATCGCAGGAAAAAGAGCTATCCCTATGGTGCTTTTTTCTTGATCAGCTAGGTATCTATGTATCTCCGGTAAGAGGCCTGAGCTTGAGCCCTCACTGATGTTTGACAGACTCATGACTTCTTTATGATACCCGTATGCTAGTTTTCCCAACTCCGAGTCTATGTTAATCCTATCAAGGTATTCCGTCATATCAAACCAGTAATGTGGCTCATATAGGGTGTCTGCGACCAGACTTTTCCTTGGCTCTATGTCAACTGTTTTATGCTGTAAGTCTTTTTTATGGATTATACGGAGAAGCGTATATACATCTTCTTCGTTAATCTTTGGTGAGTCTATGAGGGTCTCAAGGGTATACTGTCCCACTGAAACCACAGCCTTATCAGGTAGAACAGGTGATATTGCCTTTATCTGTTTCCTGAGGTTTGCAAGGAGGTTAATGTCTGTGTTCGAGCTCAATGGAGGATTCAGCACCTAGCAACATATTGTGTGGAGGATAAGGATATGAGTTTCGCGTTATTTATGGACGATGAGTTCGGCAGGGAGACCGGTAAATTCGTTACTTTCATCATAAATATGGTTTCAATGGCTACAGGGTTTATTCTCATACCTCTTCTACCTATGCCTCTACCCTATATTGTAGCTTTTCTAGTTGCCTACGTAACCTATAAGGAAAAACCCTATGGGATGATGATTGGGAGTTTATTGATCAGCCTCGGGTTAGTATATCACTTATCACGAATAGGGTTCTTCCATATCTTTCAAGGCCCTGTCTCTAAAATTATTATATTATCTTTCTTGATCGCGCCTTTCGCGGTTTGCCCCGCAGTGATTACCAATAATCTGCATATTATCGCTGTTGACATGGGGATTATCGCTGTAGCACTGTTATTTTTTGAAAGTACTTTCTATTTGGCGATACCCCTGATATTGGTGTTTGCAACTATTTACAAAGGAAGGGGCATAGCCTTCACTTTCATCTATTATTCGTTTATATCTATACCTTTACAGGTTATTCAATATTTGAAGACGTTTCAGGAAGGTGTTTTTCCTCCTCTGTACACGCCGTTGAATATTATCTATGGTGATATTCAGAGCTCCCTGAGTTACATTAACATTGATGAGTTGAGGAAGGTCTTCAATAGCATCAGTGAGATCTTTATATCCAAGGGGTTTGAGCGCTATGTCACAGAGGTACCTGATTATATTAAGGAAAACTTCACAACCTATCTTCTTACTGATTATATTGATTATATTCGTTCTACCGAGTTTCCTCAATCTTCTGCACCGGTTTATGTAATTAATAGCTTCATGCAATTTGTGTCCAATAACATCCCAATATATGAGAACTCTATCCTACCTCGCTACGTGAATTCTACTCTTCCCAGTTTCATGACTCAGAACATGGATCAAGGTATCTGGGGTAGGTTATTGACCGGAAACGTTGATTCTGCTGTACTATATATAGAAGTTGAGGCGCTCTTCCCCCGATATCTCAATCATGTCTTCCAAGCCTATTTTAAGGAAGCTACAGAACAGTTACTGAATTCTTTACCGGGTATCGTGTTTTTCATGGTTATAATGATGGGGTTCATCTCCGCGATTACATTGCTTAACATGAATTTACCTGACCCGGTAAAGGAGTCAGTTATCCCGGGTAAGTACGTGGATTTTGTGGTCTATTTGCTGCCCATAGTGGTGGCCGCTATTACGAATCTGATCTTCTTTGTATCTATTGATGCATTACAGAAGCCTCTTGCTTTTCAGGCTACAGTGAATCAATCTATCATTATTTTTAGTACAGGCTTCACTATCCTTTTCTCAGCTCCTGTAAGCTTCAGCAAATATCTTTTTGACCTTAAGGAGGTGAAGGAGATTAGATCCATCTCCCTTCTGGAGGAATGTGATTATCAGCAGGAGAAGCTTGAGAGATTTATCTCCTTGATTAACCGGATGGGGACACCTATCCCTGATAACTTCATCGAGTTAAAGACCCGTATGCTCATCTCACTGGATGAGATTAAAGAGATAAAAGCAAGTACAGAGCGCGCCAAGGAGCTTAAGGAGATTGATGAAAATCTCAGGCGAGTATATAATGGGTTGAAGGATGATGTTGATAGTTATGAGACCCGGTTAGATGTGGCTCTTAGAGATTATTACATTCATGTTAAATTCGAGTACCTTGAGGCGCTGGGTGAGATAAACGAACTTGGATTAGAGGTTGATGCACCTGAGATAAAGGAGATGGATTATGATGCTCCGCTTGAGGAAAAACTGTCTCATATTGAGGGGGTTGTTGAATCTGGGCGCGTACTCGTTGAAGAGTTGATTGATACCAGTGATAAAATCTATGAGATTATCAGCAGCCTCTTTGAACCAAGTCTACCAGAGGACAGTGCGACTTTATTAATCAGCCGGGAGAAATTGGATGAGGATGAGCCATGGGTGATTATAGACGCTATACTAGTGAGTCTGAAGAACTGGGAGAAACAATACAGCGCGGATATCGTAAAGGCTACTAGACCTATTAATGATAGTATTGAGACTATTGCTGAGCTTAGTCAGAGGGGAAGTAAACTAGCGGGGCTTCTCGGTGATAACTATGAGGAGATAAGGGCTCTTGCTGAAAGGGTTGAATCCAAGAACTTCACCACAGGGGATGAGAATCTTAGGGTCTTGAAGGTTATACTGATTCGGGATACTATTTTGAACACTGTAGACGTCGTGGGAAAGATTATTGGTATCCTCTATTACTACATTAAGGAGTTGGAGTTTAATATTGATCTCCTGCTCCCACGTGAGGACTATGAGTGGAACCGCAACCTTACTCTCACTGAGAGAATGAACCAGAGCCTGGAAGTCATTAATAATTATGAGCAGTACAGGATAGATGAACTCATCAGCCACCTGTACCGAGTGCTTAGTTATATTGACGAGGCTGTGGAGACCATCGAGTATTATCATGAACGAAAAGAGATGCTGTTAAACTATCCTGTGTTCCAGAAGAAGATAGACAGGATACTGGGTGAAAAGAATGAGGTTAAGCTGGATGAGTTAGGTGTAAGCGAAAAATATGGCAGAGAGTATCTCAAAATGTATCTTAGAACTACATACAGTCCATTGACGCTAGAAGAGACCGCTGATAGCCTCAGGAGGAGCTAGTAGTGTCATCAATCAAGGGCAGACTTGCGGACCGTAAGAAAGCAAGCATCGAGTTAAATGGTAGAGAGATCATCATAAAAAGTGGCGGCGGCTTCTTCGGTGGAAATCCCTCTAACCGTGTAATTCATTTAGATGAATTAGAGACCGTGGAGCATAGAGTGGGTGAAAAACCATTCCCCGATGCTTTGATGATTAAACTTGTGACACCTGATGAAGAATGGTGTTTTTTTAGCGTAAACAAGGAGCCACTGGAGAGACTCGCTGTAAAGGCTAAAAACTATGTTGAGAAAAGGTCAAGGCTCCTTGATGAAATGGAGCATGAATATGAAGAGGAGCGAGCGGCTCACTTAGCTCTCTTGGTTTTGAACCTTGAGTTGGTTGACGCATTGTTAAACTTGGTCATGTTATTACATGGCTCGATTAATTGGCTGGATGTGGAGGAAGCGTTTAGCCATGTGGAGCATGTTAACCATGATAGGGTCAATCTCACAGTTATTGACGCGGCTCATCTTAGTCTTGAAAGACTATCGACTGGAGTTGAGAAGAGAAGCATTAAGGTCATCAAGAGAGAGGTATATGATATTCTTTTCACGCTTAATGAGAGCTGCCAGGAGAAAGCCAAATACAGGGAGAACTGGTTTAACCCCCAGTTTCATCATTTATTCTTTGAGGTCTTGCTTCTTTTATGGTGTGGAAGGCTTGGTGGCATTACTGGGGAGTCGGTAGATGATTTGGAGAAATCATGGATTCTTGTTGAGGATCTCCAACGGGAGGTTAAGAAGGATATTGATGAAATTCCGTTAATTGAAGACGATCTGGGTTTCAATGATTCTAGACTTATTCTTTATGCGTGGACTGAAGCACTGGGGGTGGTTGATTTCACCCCTGGCGACGAGCTTGAAAAACGGCTAGCTGCCTGAATCCTAGTTAATCCTATTCTTTAGAGTATTTCCGGGTCCCCTCGTTTATTCCATTTCTCCTTATTGCGATGCTAGGATCCCAGAAAATACTTGACATGATCCTACGCGCATGAGAGAACGGTGAAAATGGGAGACGGGATAAATAGTAAGGAATATCTAATGGGGTGTGGTTATGGTGTCGGTGAGCTGGGGGGCGGCTGTCGGGCCACTGGTCTGAGGAAACTCCATCCACTGTGTAGGACTGCGACGCTGTGAGGCGTAAGGGGAGACCCTTGGCAATGGACAGAAACGATACCTCGCGTGGTATGTGATGATTCCCTATTGGGGATGAGGTCGCCGCGTGTTAGGATGAGACGACTAACCCGCAGGGTGCAAGGGCAAATAGGCGCCGTATTCCCTCCTACAGGGGGCGCGGGTAGCCTGCATAGCTGAATGTCGCCAAAGGACAGAAGATGGGTTACACCCAGCACACCATTCATCTTTTATGATACTGATGGAAACCTTTGTGTCTATAATTGCTATTATTCTCGTATTTTTTTCTGGAACACCAACATCTAAGTATCCAAAGTAAGGCTGTTTAATGTTTGAATAGAAAAAAGTGAAGAAAAACGTGTTTTACTCTATTTTTACCATGGGTTCCCCACAGCAGACCAGTTGACCAGGTCCATTCTCCAGAACCTTAACCTTGTTGCCGCAGATCTCACATAGATAAACTTCGTTTACCTCTGTCATAATTAAAACGCGGGGCCCCGATGTATATACCTTACCCTAGCAACTATCGGGATGGAGCCGCAAAGCCTAGAATCATCCCATTTCTCTAAAAGAAAACTTCTAAAACATCTTCTTTCCGATCAAGGTCTACGCAAAAAAGATACTATTCAACACATAATACTAAGGGAGGAGGATGGTGCCGAAACCAGGAAACAACTTATCATATAAAAAAAGCCAAAAATAACCAGATCAACACTCAATTACCATAAAAAACTGATATGGTGATTTGTTTATATGACGGTGAGAGATAGAATAGGTTGGCTCCACCACGAAGATACCGGCAGATTATTTTCTGTTCTTTTATCTCTTCCTTGAGATTGCTGTCTCCCTCGTAATTCATTAGCATTTATGGTAATAATATCTGGATGTATAATAAAATCTCAAATAAGAAAAAATAGGATGACCCTAACTGTTCGCGGCCTCGTGAAGCTTCTCCACTAAGTTATCAGCCTGCTCCAAGGTATTATAGAAGTGGGGGCTAATCCTTATGCCTTCTACTCTCTCACAGCACCAATAATCCTCTGAGTTAAGCCTTTTCACTGTATTCTTTATGTCCTGTACCTTTACGTTTAGGTATGTTCTGCGTTCCTCCTCTATTGGCGTCTGTAGCTTGTATCCTTTATCCAAAAGCTGGTCTATGATCCTTGTGACAATTTTATTGTTCTGTTTTTCGATCTCTTTCATACCGTGATCCAAAAGCACTTTCATGCTGTTTGCCACGGCCTTAAAGGTGAAATCCGGGCTTCTGAACACCTCATATTTCTTTATCCCTTTCTTTAGCTTAAACTCGTGTTCCCTGTATTGGCCTTTCACACCTTTCTGCTCATAATCGTATGTACAGCCACTAACATAAGCTGGCGAATACTCATCACTATACTCCTTCTTCATGTAGAGGAAACCAGCGCTCGCGGCCGGGATACCCCCTAGTAGCCACTTGAATGTACTGGTTCCAGCGAAATCTACACTTGTCTCGTCTATTCTCCAGTCTATGGCTCCCATACTCTGAGTCGTATCCACAACGAAGTATGCCCCATGGTCATGGGCTATCTCGCCTATCGAGTCTATATCGAACATGTATCCATTGAACCAGCTTGGTTGATCGATGTAGACAATGGCTGTATCATCATTTATCGCCTTCTCAAAAGCCTCTGTCTCCACGACGCCGTTATCACTAGGTAGCCACCTTGCCTCTGCTCCCCTCTCTACTGTCTTTTGCACTAAGGCTGCTCCCATGGGAAAAGCTAGATCCGTTGAAACTATGTTATCTCCTTTCTCTACTGGGATCATACTCATAGCAATGTTCATAGCCGTTGAAGCATTGGGAACACCGAGGACCTCCTCTTTCTCAGCGCCAATCACCTTGGCGAATAACTCCCGTGCCTCCTCCTTGGATCCACTTCCCTCCTCCACATTGAAGGCCCACTCTCTCTCGCCGCTCATATGCTCCACAAGTGCATCAGTGTATTTCTTGATTGTTTCAAGGGTACTCTGGGGTGCACACCCCATTACTGCATTATCAAAATATACCAGTTTTTCTGCTAATGGGAACCTCTCTTTAAGTCTCAATTCAATCCCTTACATATAATCCCAAAGAGTATTATAACACCCACTAAACCAGTTCTCTCTCTGTTACATAAATAATCTATACAATGACCTTAACCCTTACATCCCTTCCTTTCTCCTCTGTCTTCATGTATAATATTGATAGCATATTCACCTCGCCTATAATTCGCTAGGTTCTCAAAGTCTACTTTAACTCTTTAAAACATCCATTGAATTTAACGGAATCATGTAAAAATATACTACGTTGCAGCCTACTGAATTGGGTACTCTTGATCAACGTCCTCCTCTAATAGTCCCAAAAAGTCTGCAAATTCCTCCACAGGTGTCCAGGGAAGGGAAGCACACTTTCCGTGGGAATATCACAAACACTTTCTTATCTAGAACCGAGTCAGTTATGAATGTGTGCTCGCTGAAATGCATCTCAGTGACTACTTTTCTGCATATTCTCTGTGATGGCCCTTGTCTCGTCTATTACCGCCAGCTAACTTTTTTTCCTTATATTTTCTCTAAGCGAAAACATCTACGTAAAAACGGGCTTGAATTACACAGGAGAGGTTCAAAGTTTTTCAGTTTAACTAGAACCTGTATTCCTGAATCTCCGTACTGGTCATCTCTCTGATATCTTCCCAGTATTCTCTCTCCCTATACGATACTAAGGTAATGGATTTACCTGATTCCCCGCTTCTAGCTGTTCTTCCAATCCTGTGGAAGTAAACCTCAGGATCCTCTGGAACCTCATAGTTTATGATATGCGTGATACCCTTGATATCCAGTCCTCTTGAAGCAACATCTGTTGAGACGAGGAAACTTACCTGTCTTTTCTGAAGCATTATAAACGCCCGGTTTCTCTGACTCTGAGTAAAGCCGCCATGAATACTTTCCACAAGGTAGCTTGCCTCTTGTAGTTTACTGGTTATCTCATCAACTTTTTCCCGGGTGTTGCAGAATATTATTCCTCTGTCAACCTCTACGCTGTTAAGGATCTTGTATAACTCGGTTAACCTGTTTTTCTCTGACACCCTGACTATAAACTGCTGTACGTTTTCTTGAGCCACTTCATCCTCTGAAATGATTACTTTCCGGGGATGACGCATAAACCGAGTTGATATCTCAATGATCTCATCGTTTATAGTAGCTGACCAGAGACCGGTCTGACGTACGAAGGGGAGTTGATTCAGGATATCATTCATCTCTCTTCTGAACCCCATCTCTAGCATCTTATCCGCTTCATCAATCACAGCGGTCTTTACTCCACTTAGATCCAGTGCCCTCTGTCTGAAGATAAGGTCAAGTAACCTCCCCGGTGTACCCACAACTATATGTGCGGGGTGCCTAAGGAGACCTACCTGTCGGTAAATGTTTCCCCCACCATGAAAACACATTACCCGTATATCCGTGTATTTCACTATCCGTCTAATATGCGCCGAGATCTGTTGGGATAACTCCCTCGTGGGTGCAACAACCAGTCCCTGTGTTGAGGGGTCTTCTAGATCTATTTTAGCGACCATCGGTATGCTGAACGCAGCCGTCTTCCCGGTGCCCGTCTGAGCCTGAACGATGATATCTCTGCCTTCTAATAATAGTGGTATGGCTTCTCTCTGGACAGGTGTCATCTCTGTGAACCCCATCTTACGGATACCTCTTAGAATATCTTGGTCAAGGGGGAGTTCTTCAAATTGGCTCAATATACTCTCTCCTTGTATAAGGTTGGCTACCTAAAAGGGTAGTTTAATAGCAGTAGTGGATATACCCCGGTTTTCTTGGGAATAGTACATCTATTAGCTCCTCGTATTCGTCTCGGATTATGAAATCCTGGTAAGCGTACTGTAGATCAACTCTGCTCCTATATCCCATGAATAACTGTATATATGCATATGGGTTTAAGCCAATGTTCCTACTTGCTTCAGTTGTTTCTTTCACATCTAGTAACTTCCCGTCTTCAAAGCTTAGACGAATACCATATTTCCAGAAATTCAACTTCAAAACTTTAGATAATCCCTTGAACTTTGACTCCTCAAGTCTATTCTCAAGAACTGGTACAAGTTTTCTCAGGAAATTCACCGGGTTGAGTATCTTTAACTGCCATGCATATGGTGTATTCATTTTGGCTCCAAGTTTCTTCATGTACTGTGAGAAATGATCTGTATGGCTGAGTTTGGTCTTTATCTTCTCGGCGCCCAGTTCCTCAGCTTTTATTTTTATTGTTGCAGCAATTCTCGGAACATATTGTGGTGTAACTTGTGCTAGTTCTCTGATTACATATGTTTTCTCTTCTTCTAAGTACTGGTACCTGTAGTAAGCGATTAATCGGTCGTCTTCAGATACCGCTATGCTTTTGAACGGTTCAGCACCGTATCTCCTTGTGTTCAACTGAGTTTTCCAAATGGTCTTTGTTCTAATACTGTGTACCATATACCGTTTCTGGGTTTTCTCCAGTAGGCTCATAGCTTGTTCAATATCTTCTTCACTGAATTGCCGTGTCTCCAGCCTTGGGCCATCTGGTATTTTTCTTATTTTTATTTCGGTTAAGTAATCCAGTTCCACCGCGTATTGGTACCCGAACTGTCTATAGAAATACGGTATACCCGCTAATACACATAAGTCATAGCCACTTTCCTCGGCGTATTCGTCGTATCTCTCATTCAATATTTTCTGGAGACCTCTCTGTCTATGCATGGGTGCCGTGCCCACACAACCCATCTCGGCTACCTTAAACTCTACACCACCAATACACCATTTCTGAGGGATCAATAATAGACCAGCAACAGCTTCGTTATCCTGCTTTATCATGAAATAATTATCTCCTGTCATCTCTGGATAATTTTCAACAAAGTTTCTAACTATACTAGCTACATCCTCGTCCTTGAAAGCCATATCCATTACTCTGTAAAGTTGAGTATAATCCTCGTCTGATGATGGTTTGTAAAAACTGTAGCCATGATTCATGTATTGAATATTCTATAGACCCATTATAATTAAATCGGTTAAAGGATTTATAGAAACTCATAACTGCTCCTAGATCCAATGATGTGTGGGATCAGATTTGAATGGGGATAGTCATAACGAGTTTTCGGAGATAGCTGAAAGTCTAGTGGAGCAGAAGGTAATTAAAAGAATGGCTCAAATATCCTCTGAGCTAGCTCATGATCTCAGAAGTCCGCTTCAGACCATCCAAAACGCCATCTACCTCATAGAGAAAGATCCTGAAAACAAGCTGCTGTACTCTATGGTTCGTCAAAGCCTAGCACAGGCCACAGAGATACTTGATAGCTTCAGAGAATACTATAAGAGTCACCTAATCCAGCGACTTGAGGTTGACCCGGTTAAAATTGTGGAGTTAGCCTTATCCGATCTTGAGGTACCGGACAATGTTGAAGTTGTAAAGGAGATGGTGGAGGTTGAACCCGTTTCTCTTGATCCCTCAAAGATGGCTTTAGCTATCTGTAACTTGCTGGTTAATGCTATGGAGGCTATGCCTAGTGGCGGGGAGCTCAGATTAAAGTTATCCCAGAGCCCCGACGAGTTGAAGATCGTAATAAGCGATACGGGTACTGGTATCCCACCGGGGATAGCTGAGATCATCTATACGCCTTTTATGTCAGGCGAGAAACAGGGTAGGGGCTTAGGGGTTCCGACGGCTAAACGTATAGTAGAGAGCCATGGAGGGGAGTTGAGTTTCAAAACTGAGACCGGAGAAGGCACTGTTTGGACCATCTGGCTTCCACGTGATCCAGTGAAGCTTTAAATCGTCGCGGTTTTACTCGATACATGGTCGTTGTATCTAATCGTTTAATTCATCGGCATGTTGAGTCACCGCTTCTCAGGGAGGCGTATAGTTTTCTAAGGGAGGATGTGGAGATTCAGAGCTATCTTCGCATGTCTAATGTTATGGCTGTTAAACGTCTCGGTTACAATGATCATGGTCCTGTACACGCTAAGATTATCGCCGGTAGCGCTTTGGAGATATTCAAGCATTTAACTACGAGGGTGGAGCCCAGCAGCGTTGTTAATGGAGTGTGTGATTATGAGGACGCGGAGCTAATAGTGCTCCTTGGAGCCTATCTGCATGACTTGGGTAACGCGGTTCACCGGATGGATCATGAACAGAATAGTGTTGTGCTGGCCTCGGCTCCTCTAGGTCGATTACTGAATCATATATACACGGATGACCCTGGCCTCGCGTACCGGGTAAAATGCGAGGTCTTGCACGCCTTGTATAGTTCCAATGACCTTGTTTCCTGTTTAAGCGTGGAATCTGGCGCAGTTACAGTAGCTGATGGAACTGATATGGCTGAGGGCCGTAGCCGTGTCCCATATATGGCTGGTAAGAATGACATACACGCCATATCGGCTCGGGCTATTAAACGAGTAGAGATTCTCCGGGGCGAGGAAAAACCCGTTAAGATACAGGTAACCATGGAGAACCCGGCAGGGATATTCCAAATACAAGAGGTTCTAGGTAATAAGATAAAGAGTAGTGGTTTGCGTGAGCTAGTTGGCGTTGTAGCCAATATGAATGGTGAGGAGATGAAGACCTTCTAGACTGGGTCTATGGGGGTCTCCGGGAAATCTAGTCTCTTCTCACACCATCCAGCTATTCTCAATAGACTCCATTCACGATATGGGGCTCCAATTATTTGTAGTCCAAGTGGTAATTTGTCATCTGTCAATCCCATGGGTACGGTTATTGATGGTAACCCTGTGAGACTCCATGGTGCATTGAAAGCAGGACTTCCCGTCCACTCCAGTCCCTCTGGAGCTGGATCCACGGTTGATGGGCATATAAAGCAGTCATATTTCTCTAATTCATTTAGTAGTTCTTTGATTATTTTGTTTCTTAGCCTTTGGGCTCTAAGATAAGCTGTGGCTGGTACGAGTAGTCCTGAGGATATGAATCCTTGGATATATTCTCCATAGTTTTCCTTTTTCTCGCTGAATTGTTCTTCATGAACTGCCGCTGTCTCCACTGACATTATGACCCTGTGAACATTGGGTATAATGCTGAATGATCGGGGGAGTGTTACATCTACCATGTTGGCTCCCATTCCCCATAGTTTCTCCACGGTATCACTGTATTTTTCCCAGACCACGGGTTCAGCGTTATCCTGAAAGTATCCCTTGAGTACACCTATCTTAGGCGGTGTCTCTAGTTGGCCCCAGGCTTTCTTTTTACCTGTGATGGCTGAGAGTAGATGGTGAGCGTCTTCTACTGTCCTAGTCATGTACCCCACATGGTCTAGGCTCCAGCTCAAAGGATAGACTCCTTTCCTGCTTAGTAAGTCATACGTGGGTTTTACGCCGATGATTCCACAGTAACTGGCGGGGCGTATGACTGATCCCCCTGTCTGGCTGCCAAAGGCAGCAGGACACATGCCCGTTGCTACTGCTGCCGCTGATCCGCTGCTTGATCCTCCTGGTGTATGTCTTGTGTTCCATGGGTTTGTGGTAGGCGCTGGGTCGTGGAGTGCAAATTCTGTGGTCTCGGTTTTTCCCAGTATGGTGGCTCCTGATTTTTTTAGATCTCTCACTATCTCAGCATCTATATCGGGTATGAAGTCCTTGTAGATGGGCGATCCCATAGTGGTCCTGATTCCTGCAGTGTAGTAGATGTCTTTTATCCCTATTGGTATCCCATGTATCTTTGTTCGAGGTTTTTTATTCCCGGTTTTCTCAGCTTCCTTTATAGCCTTCTCGGGGTCTATGGTCACCCATGCATGGATATCTATCTCAGTATCTTCTATTCTTTCTAGGAGTGACTCTGTTAACCTTACTGGCGTCATTTTTCCTTCATTTATCTGTCTAGCGGCCTCGGTTAAGGTAAGCTTGTATGGCTTCACGTGTTATCCCTATGCCTTAGCTTGGTTGCTGGTTCGTTCATGGGATCTATTTCTTTTCTCCATATTCTCCAGACTGCTCCCGCTGTTGCCTCGATATGTGATCCCGCTTTCTCTGCGGCTTTTTTACCCCACATTTCTCTCGCGGTTTTCTTCATCATCTGGATGTATTCTTTCTTTTCCACCATATCAATAAATACGTGTATCAGTGAATTTAAGTAGTTAAAAAATAAAAAAAAGGTAAGTTGTTTATGGATTTGGGTGTAACTGTGCACACCAGTCGATGTCTACTAGCTTGTGTCACACCCCTAGGCAATCTGCTTAGGTTTCAATCATTAACTTAGCCAATGCTTTGTTACATGCGTGTATCGCGTCCTTAAAATTGGTTTCAAAACCTGTACATATCGTAAAGGTTCCTAACATTCCTTCACATTGAAATCTTCTGGATGTAATTCATTATAATTTATCTCAAAGGTTTATGATTTCTAGAAATTCCTTTGTCCCATCTAGGTTTAGTATTGAGCCTAGAATTCTTGACACTACTTTTTTGTTGTGTTATGGTATTTGTACTGATACTTTTGGGTATTATGTTAGGTCATTTGGTGTTTTATCGACGTATTTTCTTGTTGACTGGATTAGATGCAGGTTGTTGACTGCGTAAACTAGTAAAATCGATGTTAATAGACGAAATACGAGCCTGAATGAGTTTATTTTATTTGTCCCTAATAAATGGGGGCTCTACTTATAGTTGTTGCTTATTGTAAAAGATGGAGTTATGCTGCTTCTTCAAGAATTTCAATAATGTATAATAGTGCGTTTGATATTACGGCGTTCTCCCAATTTTCAGTTTCTGTTACCATTTGTAGGCCTAGTTTTATTGATTCTATTCCCCTCTCTGGTGGTGCGATTGGATCTACAATTATATAGTTTTGAGCGATGAAACTTACTTTAGATAATACTGTCATTCCTGGTTCAAGTTCATTAAATAGTACATTTTCTCTATTGAATAGAATGACTCTTCCGTCTTTCATACGACTGATTATGCTATCTCCTTTTCCCTTTAATACTAAAACAGTTAATTCATCCCCAAGGCTAACTTCGGGCGTTGAATCTATATTATACAATTTAAATCACATAGACATTTTCGGCTCAATTATTTAATTATATGGTAATCTCTTACCTTTTTTGGAGTTTCTATACTTGTTTTCTGGGGTTTTGTTTTTTTTAGTCGTTATGTTTGAATCATATCACTAGTGATATGCTTATATGCTCCAATATTAATTGTAACGCGCATAGGCAGGCAACATAAAATGACACAATCATCCGGAAAGATACCTAGGGGTTTCACAAGATACTATGTGCTATATCTATTATCGGAACACGAGTTAACGGGTAAGGAGATTATAGATGAATCCATCGAGCGTAGTGAAGGTGATTGGGCACCCTCTCCTGGATTGATATACCCCCTTCTTGGTAGACTGGTACGAGATGGCTTGATAGCTGAACTTGACGGTGGGAAATATAAAGTAACTGAATTGGGTTTAAAAGAACTTGATAACAAAGATGACTTCAGAGAGGATCTTGAAAGCCAGCTTACTCTAATAAATAAATTAGGCATATCTATGTTTGCGGCTGGAAAGTTTCTAGCAGATGAAGCAATCGATCGAATTAGCAATATATCGACAACAGCGTGGGATAAATTGACTAACAGGCCTGATAGAGCACAACGCAGATTTGTTGAAAAATATGAACAATTTCTCCTTGAAGAGCTTGAGAGGCTAAACCAGGAAAAAATGAGACATTCGCCCATTTCAAAAGAATGTTAGTTTTTCTAGTTAGGCATCTTATTGTATCTCTCTTTTATAAAATGTCACAGATATTCTTAACAATAAACCTATTTTTCGACTGTTGCTCCAATTATGGAGCCTTATTATACCTTTCGCAACAAAAAGAGTAACGTTTTTATTCATACAATGTGGTAGGGGTGGTGCGAGCAATCGCATCCGCTCATAGTCGGCGGCTCCGATCTGACAAAGGCGTTTGCCTATGGATGATGGATCGGGCTCCAGTAGCGGGTATATGTATGATGACGCGAATAAAGACAGGGATGTCTTCGTGTCTGAGAAAGGTCGAGCAGGAACAGATTCCTCGCTAAATCCTAAAAGAAACTATATACGATTGCGATCAAATTTCATTCCGATTGATCCCGTCGGACCCCACTGCTATCGAGGTGGGACTAAGCCATGCTAGTTGAACTTACAAAACTATGTTTGTGAGTGGCAAATTGCTCAGTAACACGTAGCTAACCTAACCTTAGGACGTCGATAACCCCGAGAAATTGGGGATAATAAGCGATAGATGTGATGTCCTGGAATGGTATCACGTCCAAAAGTATCCCATACATGTTTGGAATACGCCTAAGGATGGGGCTGCGGCCGATCAGGCAGTTGGTGAGGTAATGGCTCACCAAACCTTTGACCGGTACGGGCCATGAGAGTGGTAGCCCGGAGATGGACACTGAGACAAGGGTCCAGGCCCTACGGGGCGCAGCAGGCGCGAAACCTCCTCAATGCACTAACGTGTGAAGGGGTTACCTCGAGTGCTACCTGAAGAAGGTGGCTTTTCCTTGGTCTAAAACGCCTTGGGAATAAGAGGGGGGCAAGACTGGTGTCAGCCGCCGCGGTAACACCAGCCCCTCGAGTGGTGGGGATGATTATTTGGCCTAGAGCGTCCGTAGCCTGTTAAGTAAGTTTCCCGTCAAATCCAATGTCTCAAGCGTTGGTCTGCGGGAAATACTGTTTAACTAGAGAGTGGGAGAGGTCAGCGGTATTCTGGGGGTAGGGGCGAAATCCTTTGATCCCCGGAGGACCACCAGTGGCGAAGGCTGCTGACTAGCACACGTCTGACGGTCAGGGACGAAAGCTGGGGTAGCGAACCGGATTAGATACCCGGGTAGTCCCAGCCGTAAACGATGCATGCTAGGTGTTGGGTTGGCCACGAGCCACCCCGGTGCCGCAGGGAAGCCGTTAAGCATGCCGCCTGGGAAGTACGATCGCAAGATTGAAACTTAAAGGAATTGGCGGGGGAGCACCACCAGGCG
>CAZAQI010000035.1:0-18534 GCA_964487465.1 uncultured Candidatus Bathyarchaeia archaeon | reverse complement strand
GTAGGCGAGATACCCGAGGAGAAAGTAGTCTACCTTATGACTCGTGGTATGAGTCGCGATGAAGCGGTATCAACCATAATCCGTGGATTCATGGATATAGGTATAATGGGGTTACCTGATGACCTCAGTAAAGAGATTGAACGAATAGTAGACCTCGCGGCAGAGGCAGACTAGGATTCTATAGATCTGAGACCCTCAGGTAACTCTCTGAGACTCTTTATAACCTTGTCCGGTTCATATCCTTTTTCCTTATTCTGTTCTCTTGTCTTAATCCAGATTGTATGCATACCCGCATCAATGGCTCCAACTATGTCACTCTTGAAGCTGTCACCAACGTGAATAGCCTTACGGGATTCCGTATTTAGCTCCTCTAGACACGAGGTGAAGAGTCTGGGATTGGGTTTAACAAGTTTAACCTCGTCACTAAAGGTTAATACATCAAAATAATGAAATATCCCGTGATCTCTCAAAATATCTCGCATAATCCTACCCGGGTTCACACCTGTAACACTGATCAAACCTACCTTGTATCTTGGTCTAACGTAGTCTAATACCTCGAAGACACCTTCCTTGAGCCGAGGTGGGTCACATAGGATTGCTTCCTCGTAGATTCTAACCAACTCGTTTCTTATAGTATCTGAGCTGTAACCGACTGTCTTTAGAACTTTGTCTACTATTTCATGCGTCTCGATATGTCTATATCCCTCTGCTGGGATCATTCTACTACTATATCTGAATCCACTAATGTAAGCTTCATTTACTTCCTCTGGCGTTAATTCTAATCCGTATTCATTAAGCACTCGTTCTAATTCAGGCAGTCTGAATTCTCCATAGTTACGGTTATACACCAGTGTGTTCCATAGGTCAAATGTAACAGCTTCAAGACTCATCTAGCTATCTCATGCATACCCGCATTTAATCTAATCCCTAGGAAAAATAATTGAGAATTTTTAATAACCTATTGTTATAACCCCATCAATAAAATTTTTAGATCAAATAAAAAACTCCATATGGCTTCAGGCGATATGCTAACAACAGCAATAGACTTGGGTAATGATCACACAGTGGGTTTAACTACTCGTGCCGCTGGTCAAACTGTCGTAACTGTACATATTCCCCTGAAGCGATAGGAGGAACTATCTACGTCCTACAAGTAATTCAGAACCTCAAAACAAATAGAATCAGAAAAAAATACAAAAATGAACTTGATAGCAAAAAGGTCACTTACATATTAAAGAAAATCCAACCAAAAAATTAAAAGAATTATTGGTGCGTCCGCCGGGATTCGAACCCGGGTCGTTGGCTTGGAAGGCCAAAATTCTACCACTATACCACGAACGCAAGCAGACTCATTGAATACCGGGGATAAATAAAGGGTTTACTCCTCGACAGGGATCATGATCTCAGTTCGCCAATGCTCAGGGTTATCCTCATCAATGAAGCTACCATAGCTCAGGTTGAACTCATCTGGCTGGAAAACCGCTTCTATACTGCACATTTGGGTTGACGGCTTTAATCCCTGTTGTTCGATAAACTCGTTTAGTTTTTTATAATAATATTCAACAGACTGATCCGTACCGATAAAGACTATAAACGCCACCTTCATCTCTGGCATCTTCTTAGTGTCAATACCCTCTACCTCTTTCTCAATGGGGATCATAATCTCACGGCGACAACCCGGGTCACCTTTAGGATCATAGAATAACACCATGTTGGGGTCACCTGGCTTTGCCCCTAACTTGTATAATTCTCCGCTAAATTTAGCGCACTCTGCTACCTCGTTCTCACCGGGATCAAGAACCTTGTACGCTACTAGATCTCTTAACGTGGTCTTTATCCCAATTTTATCTATCATGTCGAACTCATATCCAAATCGTGGTTATTAATTATTAGTATAGCTGAATAGGCTTCTCCAGTTGACTCAACAAGACTATGTTACTGGGCTTATGATCCTCTAGAACCTTGTAGCTACAAGACTCAGCTATATCCACCGCGAATGTCTTAATATCTTTAAACCAAGCCATCTCATCGTACTCGAATCTATCTCGAGCCGCTCCCACGCTCATAGCCGCCTTGGGTTCCATATATGTAGCGTTACCTAGCTCAGCTAGCTCTCCATATTTCTCGGGGCTATGCATATTCAGATTAGGAACCAGAGTATGCCTGAGCACCGTGGGGCAGCTAAAGCTATCCAGCAATTCGATGGTCTCCAGTACCTTATCCCATAACCCGTTGAGCATAGGCCTACATGTCTTCTTATAGGTATCCTCATCCGGTGCACTTAGGCTAACGTAGAGCTGACTGGGTTCACAGCACAGGTTCTCCAATATCTCAGGTCTCGTCCCATTGGTCACAATGAAAACAGACTTAAACCCATGTTCCAAGTAAGCCTCCACAAGTTCCCCCAGCAATGGATACAATGCAGGCTCCCCTTCAAGACTAATAGCCGCGTGAACAGGGTTAAGCGCCTCCTCTAACATTTCACGCGAGACCTTCGGGTTTCCACCGAAGCCATATAGTAGCTCCTTCTGCTTCTCAATACCCCCTTCGATAATCTTATTCGGGTCCATGGGCTTCCTGATGGATTGTGTTTGCTCCCATCCTACACCAAGGGTCTCGGGCGTCGCCCTCCAGCAGAATAGACAACTCTGAGTACAGTGCCCTAGGCTGGGGGTCATCTGCATACACCTGTGAGAAGGTATACCATAGAACTTGTTCTTGTAACATGTCTCCTTTCCCTGAGTGTTCAGGCTCCTGTTCAACCAGTGACAGGTCTTGACGGCGCTATGTTCTCCAACCAGACGATACTGTTGCTTATAGTAGAGGCTCCTTAGCTCCTCGGGTAGACTCATAGCCTTGATGATACACGGGTGACATAAATATGAAACCATAAAGGCGGCGTTATTTAGGTAACCCAATATTCACAGGTATGATATAAAAAGGAGGAACTAATCAAGAACTATGAAACCAGCGAGCTCAAAGAGAAAAAGATAGCCGGTACAGATAAAATCTAGTAAAATGTAACTATCCTTCCACCTCGAAATCGGGCTCATAGTGAAAGCTCCACGGAAAAGGAGTCGGCCTACTACGTGGATATCGGTCTAGTATAAACTCACGTAGGTTCATATCATGCGCCGTAAAAGACCCGTCCTCGATTTGACTCAAAATAGCCCTGTGAGCGTTAGCATGAACCCTCATCCTATCCCTGGTAATAATCAACTCAATCCTGTCTTCCTTAAACAAGGAGATCTCTACTTTGTTACCCGGAAACTCACGACGCCGAACAGTGAACCCTTCACCCAGCTCCCTTTTCAACTCATCCATATCCTGGCCCTCCCCCCACTTAAACCGAATATACGAATAAGGCATAAAAATACAAACACATCACACCTTTTAACCCCTACACAAAGTAACAACAACTGACACCAGGTAATACAGATAAAAAGGAGGAAAAAATACCTGCCAGCCGTTACCAGTTAATAACCATAGATACGCGCAAACTTCCTATCTAGGTAATCGATGAAAGGATCCACCACGAGACCTACTCCCGTCACAAGCTCCACAAGATCTTCCGGATCGTATAGATTTCCATAACCATATACATTCTCAGTCAGCCACTCTTTAATTATCCCGAAGCGACCCCTAACTATCTCTCGCCTCCACTCAGGCAGATCCTCATCCAGCTTGGACAACCATACTCCATCATAGATATTACCAAGAGCATAACTCGGGAAGTACCCGAACAAGCCGCTGGCCCAGTGAGTATCCTGCATCACGCCCTCACTTTCATTCTCGATCTCCACTCCGAGGTAATCCATATACCTCTCGTTCCACACCTGTGGAAGCTCACTAACCTCCACTTTACCACTGAACAGGTCACGCTCGATTTCAAATCGGATCACAATATGTAAACCATATGTAACCTCATCCGCCTCAATCCGAATCTTACTAGGAATTACATGGTTCGCCGCCTTCAACATCCGCTCCTTATCAATATCCTTGAAAGTATCGCCGGTAAGCCTCTTCAACTCAGGTAGATAAAACTCCCAAAACTCTGGACTGCGCCCAATCAAGTTCTCCACGAATCTACTCATAGACTCATGAATTCCATAGCTGGCACTGGTCCCTACAGGCTGGTACATCCATTCTTTGGGTAACCCTTGCTCATACAAGGCATGCCCTGCCTCATGAAGAATGCTGTAAACACTGGACAGGAAATGGTTCTCATGATAATGTGTCGTAATCCTAACATCCGTATAATAACCCGTGGTAAACGGGTGCTCAGTAGAGTCAATGCGACCACCAGCGTTCTCTGACTCAATATCATAATGCACAAACCTCGCCATACTCTCCCCGATCTTTTCTTGGATCTCAACAGGAACCGGTCTACTGAGGAACTCTGTATTAACTTCCTGATGCTTCAACACGCGATCCATTACCCTCTGTAATCCCTTCTTCATCTCATCGAAAACCCTAGTAATGGTATCTGCCGTCATCCGTGGCTCATAGTCATCAATCAAGGCATCATAAGGTGTATCTGCTTCCTTGATCTCCATCAATAACTCAGCTTTCCTTATAGTAAGTTCCTTCATTTTCACCAGTTCTGGCATGAACATATCCCAGTCCTTAGCTGCCTTAGCCTTCTTCCAGATATTAACTCCAATCGTCTGCTGCTTAGCGATATCCACAACCAGCTTCTCAGGAAGCTTAGTAGCCTCATCATAAGCCTTTCGGGCAAGATACACGTTACGTTTAGAAATCTGGTCCATTGAATCATACCCCGGATCCTTCTCAACAGAGTCCAGTATCTTATCTGATTCAGAACTTGTCAACAATTTATGCGCTGTCTTCTGAAGGAATGCTAGTTGCTGGCTCTTCAACTCAACGCCCCTAGGCGGCATCTTAGTCTCCATATCCCAGTGCAGAATCGCTCCAGCACTATTCACTATTACAAGCTCTTTACTGTGCTCCCTTAGTTTCTCATAATTCTTCTCTAGACTAGACATAACAGGGAAAACTTAACTGTGGACTGCTTTAATCTTTCTAAACCCGTGAAAGAGTTTTACCACGGTAACTCCTTGTAGTTGAGTGAATTGAATCGACTCAAAGACAAGGTAATAATCATAACAGGTGCAGGCCGGGGTATAGGCTACACCACAGCCCAGTTATTCAACCAAGAAAGAGCAAAACTAGTACTCAACGAAATAGACAGGAAGAGAGGCGAGATAGCCACAGAATAGATCAAAGAGAAAGGCGATGTCATCTTTGTTCACGGAGACGTTGCAGAATGGAGCACATGGACCAGTATACAGGTCGAAGCCATTGAAGCATATGGGAAAATCGATGTACTTTTCAACAACGCAGGTATGAGCAGCTTCAGGAGTCTTGAAACCACCCTACCCTATATCCATGTCGTCGTCCCACACTCTTAATACATAGATAATATCCTCCGCCTCTTCATGGACTGCTCCCGGTATCAAAACTTACCCAACAGCGAACAATGAAACAGGTTAAACCAAAGCATCATATCACTCAGAGTATAATGCCCCTCCTAACTATACGGTATAAATTATTTGAGGATAAACTGATCCAGAACCGTTTTAGCTTCTTCTCGCTTCTTCTGGAACTCAGTCAAGAATCCCTCAATACGCTTAGCCAGTACTTTCTTACACTCACCACAGAGTATCTCCCCCTTCTTGCACGCGGCTTCACGTTCAACAAGAGCCTTATCATCCTCCTCAAAGAGGAAGTAGAAATAGGCATAGACATTGCATATTTCAGGTACTCCCCCTAACTCTCGTTGCTCCTCAAATGTGTCCCTTCCCCCTGTGAACGCTCGCATAATCTTCTTTCCCGCTACTTTAGGTGGGTCTGTTGTGAAGATAGCTGTCTCAGGTTGACTGGCGCTCATCTTTCCTCCTTCCGCTAGACCTGGAAGAAACTTTGCATGTATCTGAGCTGGTTTAAGGTAGTCTAATTTCTCAGCGATGTCTCGTGTCATTCTCCAGTATGGATCTTGGTCAATTGCGGCTGGTATCAAGCATGGAATGTTTTCCCCCTCCCTCTCTGACTGGAGAAAGCATGTCATCGCCTGCATAGCAGGGTACCACACTATTCCGATATTATTGCTGTCATTAAACCCAAAGACCGCTTTTGCAGTGTTATAAGTCACTTTTTTTGCTACATTCAAGGCAATCTTGTAGAGGTGTCCGATATGCTCAGTGTCGCTGAAGATATGTGTTTTCTCCGGGTCCAAGCCACATGCGATAACATCTAGTGCATTCTCATAGGTTAACCCAATAGCCTCATCCAATGTCATGTCCTCTCTGTGAAGGAATTTCTCATCATCTGTCATCTGGAAGTAGAGATCAGCATCAAATGTGTCCTGCAGGTATTTGCAGAAGAACCATGGTAGCAGGTGGCCTAGATGTACGTGTCCACTAGGGCCTCTGCCCGTGTATAAACCTACTTTGTTCCCTTTCTCATACTCCTTTAACCACCAGTCGAGGTCTCTGTGGCTTAGATATACTCCTCGCCTAAGTTGAAGGTGTTTGAAACCAGCGTGATGGGCTATCTTGTCCTCCAGTTCACGGGTCATGTGGTGTACCCCGAATTGGTCCATTAATTTATCGTAGTCGATATCGCCACTGACTTCCCAGGGTGTTACTACCATTTCCGTTTTTGCTTTATCTGTCATTCTTATTTGTCTCCATCGTGGTTAGCACTACTGTATCTGAGTTGTGCTGAAACTTTTGGCTAGGGCTGTTTAAAGAATTCGTTTCCTCCGTCAGGAGGAGTTTGTCCAGTCCGAGTGATACACACTCATTTCCCTATCTCATAGTATTTGCTGTTGATTTGTTTTAAAAAGGTATTTGTAACTATGGTAGTTTCTTGTACATGGATACACAGTCAATATATTCTCCATGATACTTGATTCCATCCTTTAATACTCCATATTCTTCGTATCCAAGCTTCTTGTAAAGTCTTCTTGACAGATTATTAGCGTAGACCTCTAAGATCATGATCTCAATACCTTTGCTTTCGACCTGCTTCTCCAGTTCCTCAATCATCTTACTGCCGATACCTTGACTTCTAAACTCTTTTCGAATGCTTATCCCAAAGCTGGCGACGTGCTTCAACCTACCAAAGCGGGGCTCAGCCATTGTGAAACCTATTACTTTTCCATTTACCTCAGATACAACTGCGATGACTTTGCCTTTCTTAACATTCTCAATTAGCTTCTCGTGTCTATCTACCTGTTGTTTCTTTGAGACCATTGTATCTCTGCCGATAAGGGCTTCTTCTTCCACTAACTCGTTGATGAGAGTTCTCAACTCTTCTCTGTCTTCTTTTTTGGGGGCTCTTAAGATTACTTCTCTGTTGTTTTTTGAATTGATTTTGTTGAATACAGTCCCCGGGCTCATTGGATATATCTTGATTTCCTTTTTATTTAACTTAATTATAGCAGAAATTAGAGAAACGTTAACCTAAACTTGTTCTGTTAGGATTCAAGTATCTCAAGAATCTCTTCTTCAAGCTTCTTTCCTTTTGCAGGGTGTTCTATGATCTCACCAATTTTTTCCCCTTTCTTGTTGAGGATATACATCGATGGGATCTTGACTAGCTGGAATTCTTCAACCTCCTTTGGACTGGGAGGAATTCTCCATAATTTGTCTGGGCTCTTAGCGTCTCGCATTAAGTGTCCGAATACTCTTGCTTCTAATCCTGTTTCTTCGGCTAATTTTGCTAAAACTGGTATGTGTTGATAGCAGTCAGGACACCACTCTGCGCTGAATGCAAAGATCATATATTTATCGCTATGACATGAGATCTTGATCATCATCTCCTTGTCCAGTTCATAAGAATTATATCGTTCAATAAACTGGGGAACTTTCTCATAACTAGACTCAATATACTTTTTGACGTCTTCGCTGTTTTTTACTAGTTTATCTATATCATACATTATGACTGGATTCATAACGGGTTTATATAAATAAAATTACTTACCCTCGTTAAGTTCTTCAGCGAAGGCCTTTGGCAACCCGACTTCAACTATTTCCTTAGCCACTACTTTGATGGGGTAGTTTACCCTTTTGAACTCCACGGAGACGTTGTTATCTATCGTTATTAAGACATAACAAGCCCGTGGATCACAGTCTTTTGGTTTACCAACACTGCCATCATTGATTATATGTACGCCGTTAACAACTCGGTGATATGGTTTATGGGTATGACCACAAACCAATATATCTGTATCAATTGTCTCAAGCATTCTAGTAAGACTTTTTTCAGGGCGAGCCTCGTAGAGGTACTCATTTATTTTTCGAGGACTCCCATGTACAAGAAGAAAATTGTACCTATTTGTCTTGAAGCTTATTTGATATTCTAGGTTTTTCAGAAATTCTTTGTTTTTCTGTGTAACCTGACTGGTTGTCCATTCGATGCTTTTCCGACCATTAACCTTCTCATCCTCAGTAACATAAGCACAACCACATTCTCCTTTATCGTATCCTATACCTTCATCATAGTTGCCCATAACCGTTGGTATATCTACTTCACGGATAGTCTCAATCACCTCGTTTGGTCTCGGACCATAGCCCACAAGGTCACCTAGACAGAAGATCTGTTCAACTCTCTGTTTCTCAATATCCTGTAATACTTTATCTAAAGCTTGTTTATTACCGTGAATATCTGAGAATATTGCTATTTTCATCTTTTCCCCTTTAACTTACTATTTTGCCTCTATCTAAGAGATATTCTTCTCCCCGTAATTGCATAATAAATTGCTTCACTGATGTAACTGCTATGATCGGCTATTCTCTCAAGATATCTTATAGTTAATGTATAAGCTATCACTGTTTTTGTTGGAAGTTGGCTCTCCCATAATTTTTCAAGATTTTTTCTATACAGTTCATCTGATTCTGTCTCTATCTTTGATAGTTCAAATATGGCATCCTTATCCATGGTCTCAAGGTATCCTATGCTCATTGAGAGACAATTTTTAACAATCTTTCCTAATTCCCTAAAATGAAACTCTTCTTTATCGTTTATTTTTTCCCATTCACCTAGTCTTGATTTTATCTCGCTAATATCCATAGCGTATCTCCCGTATCTCTCGATATCATAGGCGACTTTAATGTAGGCTTTTAATGTACGTAGGTCACTGGCCATTGGTTGGTGGAGTGCTATTAATTCTGTTGCTCTATCTTCCACTTCTTCGCTCAATAATAATATTGTATTACTCCAGGCTCGTAACTGAACAAATACGTCCTCATTCTCAAAGAAGCCCTTTAACGCGAGATCCAATGATTCTATAGCCAAGTTTCCCATCTTCACTAAAAGATTCTTAATCTGTTCTAATCCAATATCTAGTGGTCTGCTCATTTCTCTCACCCGAATTTTCCTGTTATATAGTTCTCCGTTAGCTCTTTCTGGGGGTTTTCGAATATGTCTCGAGTGGCGTCGAACTCAATTAATTCTCCTATATACATGAAGGCTGTCATCTCGCTTACTCTGGCTGCTTGCTGGAGGTTGTGGGTAACTAGTACAACTGTATAGTTTTCTTTTAATTCCCTCATCAATGCCTCAATTTTCTGTGTTGCTATTGGATCGAGTGCACTGCAGGGCTCATCCATCAAAATTATTTCAGGGTGAATACTAAGTGCTCTGGCTATGCAGAGGCGTTGTTGTTGACCTCCACTTAACTCGAAGGCCGAATTATGCAGTCGATCCTTAACCTCTTCCCATAATGCAGCGCCTTTAAGACTTTCCTCTACTAAGTGATCTAGCTGATCGCCTTTAGCTATTTTATGAAGTTTAGGTCCATACGCTATGTTATCATATATGCTCATAGGGAATGGGTTGGGTTTCTGGAAGACCATGCCCACTTTTTTCCTGAGCTCATATACATCCTCTTCTTCCCTGTAGATGTTTCTATTATCAATATGTATCTCGCCCTCGGTTCTACATATTGGTATAATATCGTTCATTCTATCTATACTTCTTAGGAGCGTACTTTTTCCACATCCACTAGGGCCCATGAACGCTGTTACTATATTGTTTTTTATCCCCATGTTTATGTTTTTCAGTACATGGTTTTCCGCGTACCACAAGTTAAAGTCTTTAAAAATAATCTTGTCTTTAACTATCTGCGGTATAAAGCTGGCGTTTTCATCCTGAATAATATAATTATTATTGCTCATCTTCCGAGTTTCCTCATATAGTGATTTCTTATTATCAAAGCCAAGACACTGATAGATAGGAATATTATCAAGAGGACAAGACTTGCAGAAGAACCTCTATTCAACAATTCCTGATGCACGGTCTCTTTTGCTATTAAATAAATGTAGATGGGGAGACTCCCTACTGGTGAGGTTAATCTTGATGGAACCCTGCGTGTCATTCCTCCTCCTGTGGTAAGAATAAGCACAGCTGTTTCTCCTATTGCCCTTCCCATGCCTAGTAATACGCCGGTGAGAATGCCTGGTAAAGATGCTGGTATAACCACTTTGATTATGGTTTCCCATTTTGATGCTCCCATGGCTAGGCTGGCTTCTCTATATTCCTGTGGAACGACTTTTATGGACTCCTCTGAGGCGCGTATAACGAAGGGTAGCGTCATTAAGCTGAGGGCAACTGCTCCAGAGATTAGTGAGGTTTGGAATCCTAATTGATAGACTAATAACTCCATTCCGAACAAACCTATAACTATTGATGGTATTCCAGCTAGTGTTTCTGTGAAAAATCTTATGGTCTTGGTGATCATATTTGGTGGCGCGTATTCTGTTAGATAGATTGCTGATAGAACGCCAATTGGTGTACCAAGTATCGTACTTCCTGATACAAGGAGGAGAGATCCAACTATCTGAGGATATATTCCATGGCTAGCTAAACGCGACTCGGAGGTTGAGAATGATGGGGTACCTGTTAGAAAGGTCCAGGTTAGTTCCTTTATTCCATTTGATGCAACCCACATTATTATTACAGGAAGCAGTATAATACTCAAAAATAATGTAATGTACATTATACCAACTATGATTTTTTCTTTTTGATGTGAGTTCACATTTTATTCCTCCCTGAGAAGTACGTAGCAATTAGGTTCATTATGAATATGCTTATGAAGAGGACCACACCCATCCCGAATAATGCATAATAGTGGGTCGAGAAGAATTCTATGTATCCGAATTCTTGGGCTATAGTAGTTGGTAGTGTCCTAACGATTTCGTGAGGGTTGAATGTGATCCATGGAATATTGGGCATACCAATAACCATAAGCGCAGCCATGGTCTCACCTACTGCTCGGCCCATAGCTAAAACCATGGCGGCTCGTATACCTGATGAAGCTGATGGAAGAATTACTCTAGTAATAGTCTGCCAACGAGTGGCACCAAGGGCTAGACTTGCCTCACGGTACGCTCTTGGAACTGCTCTTAGAGAATCCTCTGATAAAGAGATTAATGTGGGTAGGGTCATGAATGCTAATACTATTGCTCCCGTGAGCATTGATTGACCCTGATTAGAAGGAAAAACGCTCCTTATTATTGGCACTAGAACGATGAGACCCCAGAAACCAATAACAACTGAAGGGATCCCGACGATAACCTCAATCAATGGTTTCATGATGTTTCTGAGCCAGAATGGAGAATATTCTGAAAGAAAAATTGCTGTCGGTAATCCAACAAGTGTAGCTAAAATTAGAGAGTATATGGCAGTGACAAAGTTAGTTACTATTATAGGGAATATCCCATATTGGTCTGTGCCCGGGCTATAAGTCATACCAAATATAAAGTCTAAATCTAAAATATGTAACCCATTTCGCATCAAATAATAGACGATAACAAAAATTATTATTGTTGAAACCGAGGCGCAGATGAAGAGCATTTTTTCAATCAAACCTTCATATTTCATATTATTGCCTCTTCTAAGATCTTTGGCCTCTTCGTTTGCCTATGAAGAATTTAAATGTAATATATCTTTCCTAAATAAACTATAGTATAAACGTAATCTATATAGTTCAATATAAAATATAATATAACTTTTTTAATTTTTGAGAAATAAAAAAGAAAAAAATTAGTTGGTTGGGTAAATTGGGATGAATCCTTCTTCCTCGACAATAGTCTGGCCTTCTGGACTCATGACGTAGTTAAGATATGCCTGCTCTAACTCTGATGGATTACCAAGTGTAAACATCCAGAGAACACGCTGGAAAGGATAGGTTCCCGCGAGCACGTTCTCTACTGTACCTTCTGCTCCATCTATCTTAGCTGGAGACACTGTCTCATCAACATAACCTAATGAGATATATGCGATACCATTTGGATCCCCCGCGACTGCAGCTCTCATAGCAGAGTTACCCTGCTGAATAGATGCGTCTGCGGCAAATTCTCCTTCCTCAATTCCAGTAAAGTCCATGAAGGTACCTCTGGTTCCAGAACCTGATTCACGTGAATAAACGTTGATTTCAGCATCGTCTCCACCTAATTCACTCCAGTTGATTATCTCCCCTGTAAATATCTGATTAACCTGTTCAGTCGTAAGTTCTAATGATCCTGCTAATGCGTTATCCGGGTTTACAACTATGGATACACTGTCCTTAGCAACACCGAATGTAATAAGTGTAGGCGCGTTAAGTAGCTCTGAAGACTTTACGTTTCTTGAAGCCATACCGATATCTGCAGTTCCGTCACTTGCCTTCCTAACTCCAGTACCAGACCCTGGACCTTCAACCTGTATGTTAACGCTAGGGTTCTCATTCTGGAAGTCTTCTGCAGCAAGGTCCGCTATTGGGAACACTGTTGAGCTTCCTGAGATGAAAAGATCTCCGGAAATTGGATTCTCTTCCTGTGCCGCTGCTAAATCAGCTTCAAGATCATTGATTTCGCTCTCCAAGTTAGAGATTTCATATTCAAGTTCTTCTATCTGTGCAATTAGTTCTTCGTCTCCGGTTGGAGTCTGGCCCCCCATTGCTCCGGCTGCTACGTAACCGACTATGAGGCCGATCACTAGTGCTACTACTGCATAGATGTATAGTTGGTTTTGATTACTATTCATTGTATTTTCCTCTAGTGCGACTATTGTCAACTTATGTGATAAATAGATTTCTTATATAATATACATTGACTATAATATGTTACATATAAAAAATATAACTATATATTATATTGTGAAATGATTCCAAGAGTAATATTTACGATAAATATATTTATCTCTAATTAACTATATTAAATTGGTAAATATATTGTCCTCAAATCAGGGTGAAGAACTCAGGAAAGTACAGGTAACCGGTGGCTCAACTTTCATAGTATCTCTACCCAAACCCTGGGTAGAGCAAATGGGTCTAAATAAAGGAAGTGTAATACGGATAACACAAAGAGACGACTTGACCCTTTGTTTGTCTCCTGAAAGTGCGGATAAGGGGAGGTCTCAAGGAAGAGTAATCATAAACCCAAGACCAGATGACACTCCTGAAAGCATCGTAAGAAGAGTTGTCTCAGCCTACTTAATGGGTTATAACATTATTCAGCTAAAAAATAATAAACAGAGACTGGATAGCAGTCAAAGATTTAATGTGAAAGATTTTACAAGGAAAAAATTAGTAGGAACAGAAATACTATCCGACTTGCCAAAAGAACTAACATTACAGGTGTTACTAAGCTACGCTGAGTTATCCGTAAAAGACGCACTTAGAAGAATGAGTGTTATCGCGGCGAGCATGCATAGGGACTCTTTAATTGCATTAGGCACAGAAGAGGTTAACCTCGCAAAGGAGATCATCGCCATGGATGATGAGGTTGATCGTTTCAACCTCTATATAATCAGGTTACTAAAAGTAGCCGTAGTAGATGGACATATACTGAAAGAAAGTGGATTAAAATCTCCAAGAGAGTGCTTGGGTTATCGTTTGATCACGAAATCCGTTGAGCGAATGGCTGATCACGCCGTAAATATCGCCCATAATAGGCTTGAGTTAACGTTAAGCGTTATAGATGAGATTCTATTAACTGAGTTGAAGAAACTAAGCGAGTTCGCATTAGATATCTTTGAGAGCGCAATGGCTTCAGTCTTTAATGAGAGCTATGATGCGGCTGATCGTATCCTTGATATGGCTCAGGATACACGAAAAATGGAAGCTGAGATACTTCATATCATTGTAAAACATTCACCACCAGAGGAGGTACCTGCTTTAAGATTAATCGTTGAGAGTATTCTACGAACCGCTGAATATGGCGCTGATATAGCTGAAACAGTATTAAACATGATGGTAAAAGACGCTGTAAAAGAAGCCTAATTACCCCCTCTTCAGAACCTTTTTTAAACTAGCAAGCCACGGGTGAATACGTTTCGGGACCGTGGTCAAGCTTGGTACGATTCGCGGTTCGGGTCCGCGAGATCCCCGGTTCAAATCCGGGCGGTCCCACCATTCCTTTTAATAGTAAACTTTGTTATAAGAAAAAATTTGGGGTTATTCTACCTTAACAGGTTTACTATTCTCCCATAATCCATGGATGTTACAGTAACTCACCGCGTTAAGAGAACCTGATTTATCTGTCTTAAAGTGAAACTTGGCGAGACTATGGGTACTTGCTGAGCCCTCCCCGTGGCTGTTAAATTCAAATCTTCCTAGATCGTAAGTGAATTTACCTTCGTCGGGTGTGAAATACACCTGGATCCATCTAATGTGATGCTCCACTTTATTGGGGTGTGGGATCTCTTCACCGATCTGTACTGTTACCTCTACCCATTCATCAGCTTTCACCGTGTGGGGTGCATTAATACTTGGAACATGTTTTTCATTTTTCCAGTCCGCTGTTTGAAGTTTTTCTCCTATTGACTCAACCATTATAATCATATTGATCCTTGGAACTGTGATTAAAAAAGAGAACGCTTCAAAAGCTACTGAAAAATGGTTGACAAGTGTTAAACCAGTCCAGTAACTGTATTTCATGATTACTATGATTTGGCTTACAGATGAAACTAAGAAGACTATCAAGAGTCTTGAGTCTGGTATCGATAAGTCTCGGATGATGAGGTGGTGGGAGGAGATGATGGAGATCGCTCCCATTCATAGCGGTAGTCCTGAAGAAGAGAAAGCTATCCAGTATATGAAGAAGCGTCTGGAGGAAAAAGGGTTAGAGTGTAGGATATACAGGTTTGAGGCTTATCTAAGTGAGCCAAAATACAGTAGTCTAAATATAATATCCCCTGTTGAGATGAAGATCCAGTCCACTCCATACAGGCAGGTAGGCTCCACTACCCCTGAAGGTTTTGAGGCCGAGATGATCTATCTCTCCCCTGAAGAGATTGGATACGCTGAGTGTAAGAATAAGATCGTATTATGCGAGCAGAAGACCAGTGGAGACTGGATGGGACTACGTAACGGGTTCCTGTTCAGGCTTCAGGAAATGGGTATTAAGGGCTTGGTAGTAATCGAGCAGGATGACTATATGCCTACAGTATGCCACCAGAGGGCAGACTTCAGTGTCTCGGGAAGCCCAACGATAGACAATATAAACGAGATACAGACGATACCCGCTATCCTGCACATAAGTAACAGAGATGGACAGGTTCTAAAGAAACTGGTGAAACAGGGTGGGGTAAGGGCTCACATTGTGTCTGTCGTGCATACTGGCTGGAAATCAATACCCTTACTTGAGACAGAGATCAAAGGAAACGTTGAACCCGAGAAGTTTATCCTAGTTAATGCCCATGTGGATACGCCGCCTTTCAGCCCAGGGGTAGTTGATAATCTCTCTGGAAACGTTGCAATAATGGAGGTAGCAACCCTTCTAAACAATCATAGAAGTAACCTTAGACGCAGTGTAAGAATCGCAATCTGGCCGGGGCACGAGATAGGAAGATACTCTGGCTCAACATGGTATAATGATGCCTTTTGGCATGATCTAAGACACAACTGTTTTGTTAGTTATAATATTGATAGCCCAGGCACTGAGGGAGCTACCTTGTTCAGGGATATCCAGATCACTGAGGTTATGGATGCGGCCCAAGAGAGCGTTAAGGCTGTACAGGGAAAAGGCGTGGAGAATTTTCGCTGGGCTACACGCGCGGGTGACGGTAGTTTCTGGGGGACTGGTATGCCTCATGTAAGTATCACGACTAGCAGGCCTCCTCAGGATTATGATCCACATGTTAACTACAGTGGTGGAGGATGGTGGTGGCACACTCCATACGCTACCATGGACCACGGGGATATCGATGTCCTTGAGATGGATGTGAAAGCAGAGCTTAACTTTGTCACAAGGATGGCCGCCTGTCCTATAATACCCTTTAACTTTACGCAGTATAGCGAGAAACTACTTGAGATACTGGCTAAGATGCAGGAGAAGACTGACAAGGTACGAGCCTACTTCAATCTCGATCCCTTAATTGTACGTGCTGAAACATTCTCAGAGCTATGTAAGAAACTGGAGTCAACGCTAGAGGAGAATGGTAAGAGTCTAGATGAAGAGAAGATAAAGCAGTTAAACATTAATCTCATGTGGATATCCCGGCACATTAACCCTGTAACTCATAGCAATGCTGGTCCAAGCGAACAAATGAGCATGGAGACCTTCGGAGCACAACCTTTACCAAGAATATCCCAGATCCAAGACCTAGCCAATATGACCCTACACCAGAGCCACGAGTTCAAACTGCTGAAAAACAAGCTACTCAGACAACGCAATATAGTTGAGGAGGGCTTCTATCAAGCAAACCAGCTCATCGAAGAAACTTTGACAATGATAGAATGAACCATTCTCTCTCCCGTCTTGGCCTCATAATCACCTACAGATGTAATGCTACCTGTAGACACTGTTTCTTTGAGTCTGATCAAGGCCGTGAAGGGGTAATGGACATGGATCTGGCTCGAAAAGCTATTAATGAGGCTGCTGAGTTGGGTGCGAGTTGGGTTAGTTTTACTGGTGGGGAGCCTTTCTTAGAGTTGAGCTTATTGGAGAGCTTGATTAGATACGCTAAGGAACGGGGCATGAAGGTCGAGGTTGTGACTAATGGTCACTGGGGAAAGGCAGTTGAGACAATTAGGGTCACTTTAGAGTCTCTCATTGAACATGGGCTTGATGTCTTGAATCTGAGTATTGATGATTTTCATCAAGAGCAGATCCCTCTGGATTACGTGAAAAACGTTTACTTTGCCGCTGTAATTCTTGGGTTGAACATAGTGATAATGACCACAGTAAAAAAAGAGAACAAAATAACATCAAATACTATACCATCTCTCTTAGGAGATGAGAAAATACAAGTACTGGGCCATACCCTAATCCGAGACCCCAATGCATTGCTAATTGAGACCCCTATAACACCAGTAGGTCGCGCTAAAAACATAAGAGAGATTGAAGAAAGTTTGTTTACACAAGTAAATTGTCCTATAATCCTAAAAGACATAGGGATTGATCCCTCTGGGGCGGTTTTTCCCTGCTGTGGCCCATTAGCCTCTAAACTTAGTCTGGGGAGCCTCAAGGATTCAAGTCTTAGTGAATTAATTGAAGAAGCATATGAAAACCCAGTTTTATCATCGATCAGAGAAGGTGTATCAATATACGGGACTTATACTTCAAAGTGTCACGCATGTGTTTCTCTATTTGAATAAATTGGGAAAGACCCCTTTTCGGGTTAAATGACATTCCTATAACTGGGGTTAATTATCTGGGTGCTTTTCAAAGTTTAACCGCTGATTTGTATGTCCGAACTACATACTACCCTCAAGCCTCTTTCTAAGGAAACCAACTTTACCAAGATAACTACCATCAAGCAGGTAAGCATCAAACTCATCCATATTCACTATTCCTCCACGGAATAATGGACCGAGCAGGCTCTCAGGGGGCTCTGAGTTAACTGGTAATCCTCCTAATAGATCATTGAACATGGGCATTACTATGAGTTCAGGTGCATCTGCCGCGAATCTGTACTCTTCATGAAACACCGTCTCAGGATCATCTTCATCTCCCAGTCTAATGTTATCTTGCTCCAAGAACGCTTTGGTTATTTTCTCTGGCTTCATTGTTCCTCTTATCCACGCCGGCTCTGTGATCCTTATCCCGATGGGTGTGTTCAGCATGACTGTAGGGTGGTTGTGAGCCATGATCACAGCGTCAGCCGTTAATATAGCTGGGTTTGGCCAGGCGTGTCCATGCATCGCCGCTACCCGGAACTCGTTGCCAAAGATTATGCCCTTGGATGTGTGTAGCGTCACTTCTTTAGGTATATATTTCTGAATATTCGCGTCGTGATTACCCCTTGTTATATCTATGTAATCCACTGATTCCAGTAATGTGTTAAAGAATAATGGTATCTCGCGTTTCTCTTTGAAGCTGGTAGCTGGTACTCCATGTTTTACGTCCCCCAAAAGCACCAGTCTATCCGGTTTATGTATATCTAAAAGTACCACTAGCTCCTCCAGTATTCTGTTCCACTGGTATGGTATATTGATTCCCTGTTTCGCCAAATCATATTCAAGTCCAAGATGTAAATCCGCTGCCATCAACACTCTCTCACCTGACTCAACCAGTAATGCAGGGT
>CAZAQI010000034.1:0-18747 GCA_964487465.1 uncultured Candidatus Bathyarchaeia archaeon | reverse complement strand
ACTACAAATCAATGCTTAACCGCGCATACGATGAATTACCGGAACAGAGCTTTGAGGAACAGGACAGGTTCCAAGTTCCAAGAGCAAGAGTAACACAGCAGGGGCGCCGCAGCATAATAATGAACTTTAACGAGATAGCCGAGACAATACAGCGAGACCCCGAGCACCTACTGAAATTCTTACTGAAAGAGACAGCTACACGTGGTAACTATGATGGCACCAGAGTAGTCTTCCAGGGTAAATTCACACAGGATAGCATAAGGAACCTCATTGAGATCTACACAAACAAATATGTGATATGCCCTGTATGCGGACGACCAGACACACATATAGTGAGAGATAAGAGACTATCATTCCTCCAATGTGATGCCTGTGGAGCAAGGAGTAGCATAGGAAAGAGCTAGTTTGACAAAAGTATATGTAAAAACAGTTACGAGGGGAAAAGACAGAGTCGTCGCCGTATGTGATGAAGAGATACTAGGGAAGACCCTTCAGGGTGGGAGAGTACCTTTCAAGGTTAATGAGGGATTCTACAAAGGCACATTGGGGGAAGTAGAGGAAGCTATAGCAGCCATGAAGCAAGCCACCATATGTAACATTGTGGGGAAGAAAATAGTTCAAGCCGCTATAAAATGCAGAATGGTTCATGAACGTGCAGTGATCTACTTCGGAGATATACCCCACGCACAGATAGTCAAGCTCTAACACCTTATTTTTAACTAAGAGTTACTCCCTCGGGTGAGTTCTTAAGTATCCCTCTCTCTATGAGAAACTCTATACTATTCTCAGTCTCGCTTTTTGTGAAGCCTCTCCGTGACATCTCGTTTACAAGCCAACTGGGTTGATACATGAACCCGGGTATCCTGACTGTCTTTACTATCTGTTTACTACAGGCCCTGATCCTTACAGCGTTATTCATTTTTGGACCATTCACTGTCTCTATTCTGCTTGTAAGTGGACTGGCGGGTATCTCCAGTTGTTTACGGATATGTTTGTGGAAATCCTTGGTGAAGTTCCCGCCGTGAAAGGTTAAGACTCTTTTTGGTTTGCATTTACGTATATGATTCATTAACCCCCGGTAGTCGGCGTGATCACTTAGAGGAAATGCGATACGTTTACGCCCCATTATGGTTGCCCAACCTGATACAAGGGCAACCTCAAGGTTATCTAGTTTTGGCTTACTCCCTTTGGGGGTAATCAAGGCGCATTTCCCAGAGTCAAGGAGGTCCTGACCTTCGTCACTGTTTGCGTCCACAGAATCAAGGTTATAGCCATTTTCACGGTATAGATCCGTTACCCTAGTAGCTGATTTGCTGGTCACCACAGGAAGGTTTGTGTACTGGTTGAGAATGCTTATGACCTCCTGTGCGTTGCCTATACTATCGGTCTTGAAGGTAGGTATATTGCCGCTTAGAGCAGTCTTCACAGACCACTGATATATCTCTACAGCTATATCCTCACGTTTTGGGAACTTGAACATTGGAGACCCGAATGTTGTCTCGATAACCAGTATATCACATTCCGTAGGGGTAGCGGGCTCCATGGTGAAGGTCTTCTGAGTATACAGGTCGCCGGTATAGAGAACCGAACCCTCAGGAGTATTAACCAGATACTGGACGCTGCCCAGTACGTGTCCACTGTTTAATACTTCTACCTCAATATCATCGAGTTTAACTCGGTCACCTATCTTAATCTGATTTAAGCCATCTAACCGTTTCCAACCCATACATTCAAGAAGATCATAGGTCTGCTGTGTAGCATATTTTTTACGTTCAGGGTGCTTGAAAGCAGCAGCGTGGTCTGAGTGAGCATGGGAAACAAAGGTGGGATAGCTGTGAGAATTTCGTGTAGGATCTAGTATAACGCATTGTTCCCCGTACTCTACGAGGATTCCTCCAAGCTGACGTACCTTAAGCTCCACATAATCCCCTGTATAAATGATTCTAAATAGGTTGAATGGTCTCAAATAACAAATTGGTGGTATTTATAGTAGACGGTCACCTTGTCTGAAGCCGTATTATGGCTTGAGCGAGGTCTCCCCCAGTGGCCTCAAGAGCTTTACGTGCGACGTCAACGCTGACACTAGCCTGTTGCGCAACCAAAAGAACATCCTCCTCCGGTATCTCCAAGGCGGCTTCTTCTGGCTCAGAAACCTCAGCGGTTGGTTTTCGCTCAGTCTCTTTACCACCAGCCACTTGGTACATTTTGGTTCCCTGAACATTTATGCTAGTGACTTGGGGGGCATCAATCACTATTTCTCGTTTATCTCCCTGCATAATTACTCTTTTAATGTCCCCTAGCTCGTTCATGTTCATACCCATCTGTTTCATCATTCTCCGGGCACGTCTACTGTTCATACGGGTCACTGAGATTCACCTACACAAGTTAGATAATACCCACTTTTAAATCCTAGATAAAAAAATAAAATGGTTATTTACTGGCTGCTTTTACCGTATTACGTAAAAGCATACTAATCAGCATGGGACCAGTTCCACCGGGGACAGGGGTATAAGCGGAGGATTTCTCTAGCACCGCTGGGTCAACATCTCCGTAAACCTTCTTTCCCTCATAGTTATTCCCATTGTCGATGATTATTACACCGTCTTTCACCATCTCTGGTTTTACCATGTGCTTTGTGAATAGCTCGGTGCTAATCACGTCAGCTTTTTTGAGTAAATTGGGTAGATGGGGACAACCAAGTCCAACCTGTGTAATCCTCACCTTCTTGTTCATCAGGTGAGCAACTAAGGGCTTACTTAGGAAGTTTGTCTCACCAGCTACAAGCCAATGTTTATTTTCTACATCAAGTTCATAGCGTTTGAATAACTCTATAATGGCCTCTACTCCTGCTGGTGGATAACAATCTTCTCCCATCAGTAATTTCCCTAGGGTGTTTGGGCTTAATCCATCTACGTCTTTCTCGGGGGCAATAGCATCTACCGCTTTCAACTCGTCCAACCCCTCTGCTAAAGGTAGCTGAACCATAACCCCATGTATCTTAGAGTCTTTGTTTAGTTTCTCTATTAGAGCAACCAATTCCTCATCTGTGGTCTCCTCAAGGTGGTGATACTCGCAATAAATTCCAATTTTCTCTGCTCGCTTCTTCTTGAGCTTTACGTATCTGGCGCTGAACGTGTCATCACCGGTAAGTACGAGAGCCAAGCCGGGGGTTACATCCTTCTCGGCTAGTTTCTCGACTTCTAATGCGACTTCTTCCATTACCTTTTCAGTGGTGGCTCTTCCGTCAAGTGTTATAGGCATATTAGCTCAGTCCTTTGATAACGCCGTCCTCGTCTATATCCATATCGTTTGCTGCTGGAACGCTCGGGTGGGCTGGCAGAGTATTAATGTCTCCACAGTAGGCTACTATGAATCCTACGCCTGTACTTGGTTTTAGGCCTACGATGGGTAATACATAGTCCTCTGGAGGCATACCCTGTATCCTGCTGTTATCTGTAAGGCTCAATGGGGTCTTGGCCATACAGATGGGCATCTTGTCGAAGCCCAGTTTCTCTATCTTTCTGAGGTCTCTGCGTGCACTGCTGTCCAGTTCTATGTCAGCTACCTTGTACATCTTTGTAGCTATGGTCCTTATCTTTTCCTCGACAGGCATGTCAAGATCATACAGATAGTGGAAGTCGTTTGGGTTCTCGCATTCCTCTAATACTAGTTTGGCTAATTCTATTCCGCCGGGTCCGCCTTTCAATACTGTATCGGTGAATGCGGCGGGTAGACCTTCTTTTTCAGCCCAGTCCATTACTACCTTGATCTCTTCATCAGTATCATTGGCAAAGTGATTCATACAGATAACAGGTTTCAATCCATGTTTCTTTACGTTATCAATCTCGTTGGCTAGAATTGGTAATCCCTTCTCCACTAGCTCGGGATTGGATTCATCAAGGTCACGGTACTTTGATCCACCATGACGCTTCAGCGCCTTTATTGTGGCCACTACCACGACCACACTTGGTTCTAGATTTCCAGCACGTGATGCGATGTTAAGGAATTTCTCCATTCCAAGATCGGCTCCAAAACCAGGTTCAACAACCACATAGTCAGCAAGTTTTAACGCAGTCTTGATGGCTGCGAGACTTGGGCATCCATGTGCAATGTTAGCAAATGGTCCACCATGGATAATGGCTGGTGTATTTTCTAGGGTCTGGACCAGATTAGGTTTAACGGCTTCCTTCATCAGTATAGCCATTGCGCCTATCCCACCTATCTCTTTGGCTTTCACAGCTTCACCACTATTATTGTAAGCTACTGTGATCTCGCCCATCCTTTTTTTGCAGTCCATGAGGTCTTGACTGATGGCGTGAATAGCGGCTATCTCAGAAGCGGTAGTGATCTCAAATCCAGTCTCATATGGTACGCCTCCGAAACGATCTCCTAATCCTACTACGATGTTTCTTAGAAACCTTGACTCAATATCTAGCACCCGTTTCCATATAATATTCTTTATATCAACATTCAGTTTATTGCCTCGGTAGATGTGATTCTCCATAAGGCTTGTAAGCAGGTCGTGGGCACAGGTTATCGCGTGCAGATCGCCAGTGAAGTGGATATTAATATCTTCCATCGGTAAGACTTGTGCGTATCCTCCGCCAGCAGCGCCGCCTTTTATACCGAATACAGGGCCAAGACTGGGCTGCCTGAGGACGACAATATTCTTTTTATCCAGTTGTCCAAGGGCTTGAGCCAGACCCACCGACATGGTGGTCTTGCCTTCCCCTGACTTTGTCGGCGTAATCGCGGTTACTACAATTAGCTTACCATCAGGCTTGTTTTTCCTCTCTTTCAATACATGGGGCTTTATCTTTGCCTTGTATTTTCCATAATGCTCTATATCATCCTCTGAGAGTCCAATACTCTCAGCGATCTCTGTAATTGGTTTGAGCTCAGCGCTCTGTGCAATCTCAATATCTGGGGGAATTGCCATATTTATTCCGATAATAATCATCCCTTGAGAATTAAAACCTGTTGAAAGAAATTAGAGTAATTAATATAATGAGGAAAACAAGTTTCGAGGTAAAACGAAAAATATGCAATAAATTATTGAAATAGATAATTAATTAACCTAAAACTTATCTCTTTACAAGTATTGATACATTCAAAGGTGAAAGAAATGGTCACAGTTACTTTCGTTAAGATTGGTTACATAGGTACAACAACTCTAGTTGAGGCTCTTTTGGATGAGCGAAGCTCAAGAACAGATCTCACTATGAGGGTAATATCAAGTGGCGTCAAAATGGATGTACCGGAAGCAGAGACTGTCAGCGATATGGCTACAGGTATAGAGTCAGACCTGTATGTGGTGATAACGCCAAACGCGGCACTTAGTGGCCCCAAAAAGGCGAGAGAAATATTAACGGCTACGGGAAAACCAGTCATAGCCATAAGCGATGAACCAAGCAGAAAATCATTGAAAAAAGTGCCTGAAGAAGGCATGGGTTACATTGTAATCTATGGAGACCCAATGATTGGAGCCACAACAGCTTTCCTAGACCCCATTGAGATGGCGATATTCAATTCGGACGTATTGAAGGTACTCAGTGTAACCGGAGTATTCAGACTGATACAGCAGGAACTAGACAGGGTTATAGATGAGATAAAGGAAGGAAAAAAACCCACTTTACCTGAGGTAGTTATTACAAAGAAAAAAGCACTCGCTGCCAGCGGAATACAGAATCCATACGCCTACGGTAAGGCTATGGCAGCGTTTGAGATGTCTAGAAAAGTTGCTAGCTTAACCACTGAGGCGCTCTACAAGACCAAGGATCGGGATGAGACAATCCATAAGGTTACAGCGGCCCATGAGTTAATCAGAGAAGCAGCAAAACTAGCTGATGAAGCTCGTGAAATAGAGAAAGCCAATAACTCAGTAGTCCGCATAGCACACTATAAGAGCGGTGAGAGAAGACGAAAGACTGAACTGTTTGGAAAATACGAGAAATAGGCTATCTGTGCCTCTTTCTCCCTCTTCTCACATCTACAGCCTGCCCGTTTTTAAAACGCTTCATCTCTTCACTGGTTAATTCCGCTTTTCCCAGTGCAGCTACTGAGCCGCTTGTATCCCTGATAATAACCTCGTCCCCGGGTCTTATGTCTGGACCAGCCTCAACCACATGTTTGGCGAAGAGGTTTTTACCATCCTCGATGAACTCCAGCACGTCATCAATTACTACAACATAACCAGTTAAACCTTCAAGGTTGTTCAAACGCTTTGCCCCGGCGATAGTTAAGGTAAACAGGGCATCCGTTGCCCTGAAGTTTGCTATCATAATATCACCAATGTATAAGTGTCTTGGACGATTAGTGTTCTTACTATACTCGATCCTTGTATCATCAGGAAACAGTACCTTACCTGCATTTTTCCCGAATTGGTAATCTGCTATAGCTCTAATGCGTTCTATGTCCTCGTTCATCAGCAAGGCTATGCGTTGATGATTTATAAGACGATGCCTGTTACTTATATGAGGCTTATACATGCGTTGCGAGGTATGTGGACGAGAAATACGAGGACAACCAAACTATAGGATTATCGAGGGCGGGAAGCTAACTGTATGTGCACAATGCTCCAAATTCAGTGACAAAGAATGGGACCCAAGAAGACCTAAAGTACGAAAAACAACAACACGCAGAAGGTCAGCACAGCCCAAGCGTCGTAGAAGAAGCGACATAGAGGCAGCAGAATCACTTGAATTAATCGATGACTATGGTATGACCATCAAGAAGGCGCGACAGAAAAAAGGATTAACAGTAGAGGATTTCGCCAGAAAGATAAGGGAAAAGGAATCCGTGGTAAAGAAAATGGAGAAGGAAGATATGAACCCACCCCTTGATCTTGTGAGGAAGGTACAGAGAGAGCTTAAAATCAACATTCTTGAGAAAGCTGATACAGGAACTGGAACAGTCCTAAGCCGACCTATGGGACCAAGAACCCTAGGGGATCTCATAAAAATCAAGGATAACGATAAAAAAGAGGAATAAAGAAATATCTACCATCTACATCCTAACGGGTACACCGGGTACGGGTAAAACTACAGTATCAAGGACACTGGCTAATGAGTTGGGTGCTGAGCACATAGAGTTATCAGTTTACGCCAAGGAAAACGATCTAATAACTGAAGATGACCTTGATAGAGACACTAAAATAGTGGACATGGATGCTCTTAGTGAATCATTATCAAAAAAAATAGAGAAAACTGAACAACCTGTAATAATAGACGGACATTACGGCCATGAACTGTTGGATCCCAAACAGGTCAATCTTCTAATAATCCTTAGAAAAGCTCCATGGATACTACAAGAAACCCTCCAGAAACGGGAATATAACGAGAAAAAGGTCAGGGAAAACCTTGAAGCAGAGATTATGGGCATAATAGGGGAAGAGGCTGAATCCATATTTCCACGGGATAAACTTCATGAAGTAGATACAACATTCAAGAACCCAGCCAAGACGGTGAAGGACATCATAGATACTATAAGAGGCAACAAACCTACAAATTATGAGCCAATCGACTGGATCACTTACCCAGAGACCCTACGTGTACTGGTGAATAATACATGTACATTATAATAAACTGCCCCACATGTGGAAAGATCATTATGGCTAACACTGTTAACCGTACAAAAACCTGCCCCCACTGCGAAGCAAAAATACCCGTCTACGGCGCCAAAGTGTTAGCTAAGAGTGATTCGACACAAGAGGCATTAGCCATAATCCAACACCTGAAACAGAGAGAAAACACCGACCCCAGCATGGTAACATTCAAGAAATTCAGGGAAAAAAGCCGATGAAAAGTTTCTGATTTTTATACTGGGATAGCGTGATAGTAGAGCAGAGGAAATAAGATTGGCGGCCGTAACAGGTAGAAAATTCTTTGAAGAGCTAGGACAGCTCGTCGGAAAACCGGTGGTAGTTGAAGATACATCTGATAAAACATATGAGGGAAATCTTCTGGGTTTTGACTCTCAGAGTATGAGTGTCGCCCTTGGGGATGTGAAAGGTTCACAAGGTAAACTATACCACAGACTATTCCTGACTGGAAACACATTAAAAAAGATCATGGCCACTGACACTCCGTTTAATCTTGAAGGATTAAAGGAGCGACTTGAGAGAGTGTTCCCGAATATGGTCCAGTATTTCCCGGAGGCGGGAGTACTTGTAATAATGAACAAGATCAGGGTCAACGAGACGGGTGTAATAGAGGGAACAGGTCCAGCAGCCAAAAGAGTCGAAGACATCTATAATAGGTTCATCCAAGAAACCTCATAACCTTTTTTCAACATATAGAACAAGTTTTAGAAAAATAATGGTTTTTTCTGTCTTTTTTACAAAGAAATCGTTTTCTCAAGCCATTTACCCAACATATATAAGGGTTGGTTGGTATATTCCAGCCGTATACATTCTAACCGGAGTATTTATTAAAAAATGCAGATAGAATATAATTCCGAATGGATGAGCCCCACAGTTGAGCTCATGAAATGCCTTGGAGCCACAAATGAACCTAGTAGGAATGAGGAGATCGGCTCCATAGATTACGTGATTGACAACGAGAATGGGAAAAAACTAATCCGTGCAATGGTTGATGAGCATAACAACGCAGCTCCTGCATATGTCGACACTGTAAGAGCGACAATAGAAGAGCTTAATGAAAAAAAGTATAGTGAAGCTGTGATATTATCTAAGAGGATAACTAATTCAGCACATGATATAGTGGCTGAGCATGAGAACCTGAATATTATCACACCAAAAATGAAGCACAGCTTTAGTATGATTGAGATATTATCAGCCATACAGAAAAAAACTCGTGATTTATGCGTAATAAAATGCGGTAAAGCCCCTGAGACAAGAGAAGACTGCCAAGGTAAAAAAGGCAGAACCTACACATGTGATATACGCAGACTCAGCGATGACGCAACATTCCACGCAACAATGAAATGGAAAACCGTACTTCTTGAAGACTTCATCAACCTTTGCGAGATCGAGAAAGAGATCAAAAAAGAAAAAGAGACTGAATTGGAGGTGAACTAAGATACCAACACACGGCTCACTTACTAAAGCCGGTAAGGTTAGATCACAGACACCACAGGTAGAAAAGACCGTGGACCGTTCATCACCAGGTCCAAGACGTAAAAACAGAAGACTCTACCTAAACAGGATCGTTACCGGACAAGATAAAAGATACAGTAGAAGAAGGAGATAGAAGTAACTAAAATGTCAACATCCCTAAATGGGCATGAAGAAAAGGATACAAGATGCCCTGAATGCGGCTCAGATCACTTAGTAATAGACAACAAGATAGGTGAAAGGGTATGCTCCAGATGCGGATATGTACTGGGGGATACTTTCCTTGACAGGAAACCAGAGTGGAGGGCATTTAACATTCAGGAGAAGGCTAAAAGGAGCAGAGTAGGTTTACCCACTTCTTTAGCAGTGTCAGATAAAGGACTGCACACGACAATTGGTAACATCTATAGAGACACAAAAGGCAAGGTTTCCACGGAGCGTAAGTGGCAGCTTCTAAGGATATCAAAATGGCAGAGAAGAGTCTCTGGAAGCACAAATCAGAGAAACCTAAACAAAGCCATGAGCATACTCGCAAGACTAGTAAGCCAACTGAAAATACGTAGAAACGTACAGGAACAAGCAGCCCTTTTCTACAGAAAAGCATTACAAAAAGAACTAGTGAAAGGTAGAAGTATAGAGAACGTAATGGCTGCAAGCCTATACGCTGCGTGTAGGATGACAAAAACCCAGCGTACCCTGAAAGAGGTAGCTAAACACATTTCTGGGGATAAAATGGAAGTAGCGAGAACCTATCGTCTACTATACAACGAGTTGAATCTTAGCGTACCTAGACCTAATGCTAGGAACAGGATACCAAAAATTGCTTCGAAAGCGAATATTCCACAGAATATACAGCAGAGAGCGTCTGAGCTTCTAAGAACAGCCGAGAAAGAAAAGATCACAGCTGGAAAAGACCCCAATGGATTAGCTGCAGCTGCACTCTATATCGCTTGCATCCAAGAAGACCAGAAATTTACTCAAAAGGATATCGCTTACGCTGCTGGAGTTACAGAGGTAACTATAAGGAACAGGTACAAAGGTATCGTTAACGAGTTGAATATATCCTTATAACACCATTATTGTATCATAAAATACAATTTTTTTAAACAATAGATAAGAAAACTCAATGTTTATAACAAAGAAATTTGATATAGCAATAACTTAGTCGCAAGATAAGTAAATGTCGAAATATAGAATAGAGGTGAAAAAACTGAAAGGCGTAATAAAGAAATGGTTATACGATCATGGATTTGGTTTTATTAAGACGAAAAAAAATAAAAAAGATGTATTCTGTCACAGCCGTGATGTAAGAAACTGTTATGATCTTGATAAAGGAGACGTAGTTGAATTCGAGATCGAAGAAACCGAAAAAGGTCCTAAGGCCGTTAATGTAAAAATAGTTTACAACTAAACTATATTATTTTTTTAGACTATATTATATATAGCGTACCGTATTTGATGCCCCATGTCGTTTGAGCTTAGAGATAGAGATCTATTAGGTAGGATCGGGAGATTAACAGTTAAAGGAAAGACATTTGAGACACCAGCATTTATGCCGGTGGTCAATCCTTTAATTGAGACAATTCCCGCTAAGAAGCTCAGACAGGATTTTGGGTGCGAGGTACTCATAACAAATAGCTATATTATTAGAAACCATTTCAAGGATGTTCCTAACCTTGAGCTGCATAAACTCCTTGACTATGATGGAGTGGTTATGACAGATAGCGGTGCGTATCAGATACTGGTATATGGTGAGGTTGAAGTAACGCAGGATGAAATTATAAACTGGCAAAAACAAATAGGCAGTGACATAAGCGTAATCCTTGACATTCCAACGGGCTGGGATGTACCAAGGGAAAAAGTGGAGTTCACAGTAAAAGAGACTCTTAGAAGAGCAGAAGAAGCATTACCCTCGATTGAGAACACGCCAAATCTTTGGGTGGGACCCATACAAGGTGGAAAACACCTGGATCTTGTCGCTGAGTCAGCCAATAGGATTGGTAAGATGCCTTTTGATATTCATGCTCTTGGAAGCCCAACTGAGGTTATGGAGAGATACATGTACCCAGTGCTCGTTGATATGGCGATGACAGCCAAACTCAATGCACCGGTTGAGCGCCCTATACATCTCTTCGGAGCAGGGCACCCCAATATACTGGCTATGAGTGTAGCGATGGGGTATGATCTATTTGACTCTGCTGCCTACGCGCTATTCGCTAAAGATGAACGCTATCTAACAATCCGGGGAACATACCTCTTCAAGGACCTACAGTATCTACCATGCAGTTGCCCAGTATGTAGAAACCGGAGCCCAGAAGACATAAGAGATCTGCCTAGAGGCGAGAGACAGCGAGTCATAGCCCAGCATAATATGCACGTCACCATGTCAGAGATGGAGACAGTAAAGCAAGCCATATCCGAAGGTAGTCTATGGGACTTAGTAGAGACACGTGCTAAAGGACATGCGCAGATGACTTCTGCCCTCAAAACTCTTTCAAAATACAGCAAACACTTGGAAGAGGGCTCCCCAGGCTTCAAAGGCAAAGGCGTATTTTACTATGATTATCACAGTCTAGCCAAACCCGAGGTTATAAGATATCAGAATAGACTGGTGAATAACTATCAGACCCCTGAAAACATAGACACACGAATACTAATATCAGCCCCTCAGCGTAAACCATACAACAGGAGCCGAGAGTTCAGGAAGTTAAAGGAAAAACTAGCCCAAGGGAAAAAAGGAATACAATATTGCTTCATTGCTGCGCCCTATGGTTTGATACCGGAATACCTCGCAGAGACTTATCCTACTAGCCAATACCAGATAGCTGAGCCCCTAGATCATGAGACTATTCAACACACGGTGAACAATATTATAGAATACCTAGAAAAATATCCTAAAAAAAACACAGTCATAATATTCAGGGATAATGAAATGGAGAGAGAACTAGTCGGAAAATTAGGTGAAAAATATCCAAGTATAAAAATCGAGGAACTGGATCAAACAGGTCTATCTGGACAAATACTTGAATTGATAATAAAATAAAGGAACTGTTTTTGATTATATATAGGTAACATATAAAAAAGGGCATGTAGCATAGTGCTCAGTCCCCTTAGGAGATTCAGCGCGTGTTGGTCACCAAGGAAAGGATGGAAAAACCGCCCCAAGCAGGGGCATACATGGTTTTTCGACTAGGTTAAAGAATACAATGGTAAAAATAAAGTTCATGGGAGGCACCCACCAAGTAGGTGGTAACGCTATTCTCATCAACAGTAATGAAGGAAATCTACTCCTAGAATATGGAGTAAAACCTGGGACACCACCAGAGTTTCCCGGACATATTAGAGCAAAAGACGTAGACGGTATAGTAATTGGACATGCACACCTCGATCACAGCGGCGGTGTGCCCCTGTTTTATCTCAGTGAGAAAAAACCCTACTTCGCCACTAGAACCACCAGTGAACTCATCAAGATTTTAATCAAGGACATGATTAAGCTCAACAGCTACTATCTTCCATTCGAATATCTCGAAATGGAGAAAATGATGCAGCAGAGAAACGATCTGAATTATGGTCAAAATGTTAAGTTGAAGGATTTCAATTTCAGGCTGCTTGATGCTGGGCATATCCCAGGTAGCGCAATGGTGGATATAGAGGTTAATGGGAAGAAGATTCTCTATACCAGTGACTTCAACACAGTGAATACAAGATTATGTAGCGCCGCCAAGGTTCCCCGCAAAAAATACGATGCAGTCATAGTAGAGTCAACCTATGCACTGCATGAGCACCCAGATAGAAAACAGCTGGAAAATGACTTCGTAAACGAGATTAAAGCCACTGTAAATCAAGGTGGAAAAGTCTTGGTACCTGCATTCGCAGTTGGTAGAAGCCACGAGGTTTTAAGCGTTCTTCACGCCCACAAATTCGATGGATATACCCTATTAGATGGGATGGCTAGAGCAGTAAACAATGTAATGCTGGAACAGCCAGGAGCAGTGAAAACACCCAAAACATATGCAAGAGCGGTTCGAAACGTCCACGAGATAAGAGGATGGAGAGATCGCAGACAAGCAGTAAGAAAAGCAGACGTTATAGTGGCGCCCAGTGGTATGTTACAGGGGGGAACGGTCATGTTCTACATGGAAAAAGTCGCGTTAAACCCCCAGAGCAGTATATTCATTGTCAGCTTCCAAGTGCCTGGAACAAATGGAGCCAGACTTCTTGATACAGGGATGTTCCCCATTAAAGACAGGGATAGAAAAGTATCTGCAAAAGTGAAACACTTTGACTTTAGCAGTCACAGTGGTAAGACACCTCTTCAACAATTCCTTAAGGGGTTGAAGGGACAACCAGATGTCTATGTTGTCCACGGAGAGGAGGAATCCTGTGATTACCTCGCTGAATATATCCGTGATGAGCTCGATCTTAATGGCGTAGCGCCAGATAGAGAAGATGAGTTCACGGTATAGTCTGGTTTCATCATTTTTTTCTATTTCTAAGCGAAACCATTAAAACCAACCTTACTTTTGTATGTGGACACGTGAAAAACGATGCCAGTAGAGATCAAGGATAAAGAAAAATTCATTGAATTATCTGAAAACGCTGACGAGTGTAGGATTAAGAGAAATAAAGATAATATCAAGCTAAAACTGAGAACTGGAAAATATCTATACACATTAAAACTAGAAGCATCTGAGGCTGATGAGGTAGAGGATAGGCTCAACTGCCCCATTGTTGAAATTTAATAATCAATAATATCTGTTTAATAAAGCATAAAAATAATAGAGAAAATAGATTTTTAGTCTACTTCTTTTCTAGATAGGCAACGTTGTTAACAACTGATACTTCGACTTCGTCTTGAAGGTCTCTTGCATCAATTCTTTTCTTCAACTGTGTTCTGAGATAGTTGGCTTCTTTATCAGGAACTTCAACTTTGACTAATTCGTGTTCATTTTCTAGGAATGAATCGATTATGGGGTCATATTTGCTGCCTTTTCTATATTTTCTTGATGGTTTTTTCTCTACTGGTTTTAAGTCGAATTCTACGTCACTCATTTAATGCGCCTGATATTCTTTCTACTTATTTCCTTTATATAAGTTATTATTGTGTATTCGTCTACACATATAGTTACTCTCAAATTGATAAAATAACCATTATTAAAATCAAACACAAATAGGTTAACACTAGTATACACGATATAATATACAAAGAAAAATAGGATTAAAGACAGACTCGTTTAATTAGCTCCTTATAGGTCTCAACACCAAGATCAATTTGCTCTAAACTAATGAACTCATCAGGTGTATGAGCCTGATCTATGCTCCCCGGACCACATATCACCGTAGGTATGCCTACTTCGCTATAGCTTACCGCCTCAGTATAGTATGGAGCACCAATGGGCTCTGTTCTCAGTATATCTTTTAACGCAACCACAACAGGTGAATCTAAAGAGATGTCTAACGGAGGAGCAGCCCTACTATCCATGATCTCAGCCTTAAAAGTTGGATCATCGTCAGATAACCTGTTTATTATATCTATAATCCATTCTTTTGAGGTCTCTGGATCTTCATGTCCGGGTATGAACCTGAAATTTATAGTTAATTTTGATTGATCAGGTATAATGTTGGCTTTGAAACCTCCATCTATAATAGTACACTCTACTGTAGTGGGCCCCAGAAGAGGATGCGCCTCATCATTGAGGCTACTCTGAAGTTCTCGCAGTTCATATAAAAAGTCAGCTGACTTCTGAATCGCGTTTACCCCTAGTTCTGGTCGGCTACTATGAGCTGCTTTTCCATGGATCATAATCTCAGCACCACCTGAGCCTTTGTGCACGGGGATAATCTCCATTAAACTGGGTTCCCCGATTACACCGAATCTTGCATCCTCCGATGTGACCAATTCATCAGATATCACACTGTCAACAAACCAGCCACCGGTATCTTCACCAGCAGTAAAAACCAGTGTTAGCTGTTTCTTAAAATCCTCGTCTATCAGGTCCTGCGCGGCTTGAATCATACAGGCGTCGGGGCCTTTCATATCACAGGCGCCTCTACCATACAGTTTTCCATCATTGACCACTGGATCAAAGGGATCAGATACCTTCCAGAGAGAAGGATCACCGGCTAAGACAACGTCTATGTGTCCTGAGAGAACCAAACCCGACTCTTTTCCCACTCCGTACTTTGCTACAAGGTTTGCTCTACCAGGCGCTACTATTTGTAGATGGGTTTCAAACCCTAGGTCATCTAGATAGGACTGTATCCATTCTGCGCATGGCTGCTCTTGGGTAGGTGGGCCACTGGTATCGAATTTTATTAACTCCTTCGCTATCTCTAAGGCCTTCAAGCTTATTCAATGGAGAAAACATCTTTACGGTATTTAGGGTTATAGAGAATGTTTGGTGCTCCCGCCGGGATTTGAACCCGGGTTCTCCGGCTCGAAAGGCCGGAATGCTTGGCCGAGCTACACCACAGGAGCACGTACCATCTTTAACCCATGAGCCTGTTTATATTTGTTGTTCAAATCAGGGGGTAGTTTTTATATTGAGGTTTCATGTTTAATGGCTGTGCATGGGCCTGTAGCTCAGTTTGGCCTAGAGCACCTGGCTCATAACCAGGTGGACATGGGTTCAAATCCCTTCAGGCCCACCACTATTCCACAACTTCAGATGAAGTGGTAACGCCTTTGAAGATTGTAATAAAAAGTATTACCCCACCTAGAATTAAGACGAAGTTCATTAAATCAGCTGACGCTACCTGATCGCTGACAAGGATAATAGATAAACCTATTATCAAACCCATAGATAAAAGTCCGAGGAAGAGCTTCCAACCAATGTTCTCCATAGAACTATGGATTTGATGTAGCTCCGGAACGTCCACCTTCATACGGGATTTCCCACTACTTACATTCTCAAGGAAACGCCGTAGAGCCTTAGGAAATCCAAGTATCTCACGGGTGAGGTTTTGCCTTGTCTGTTCCAGAGACTCCGATCTGAAAAAGGAGGTTTTCATGAGGTCTCCTAGATAGGGTTTGACTCGTTTTATGAAGTTGAACTCCGGGTCCAGTACCAAGCCTACGTCGCCTATCATGGCTAAAACCTTGATCATTAACATGAAGTTTCCGGGCATCTTTATTTTATAACGATAGAATATTGAACTCAGCTCGTTTATGGAGTCAACGAAAGTGTATTCCTGTAGCTGGTATCTCTGGGTTTCTCTCATGAGTACATACATTTCATCTTTGAAGCGATCTATGTCATTGGGGTCGATGGTTATGTCCAATTCTTCAAGGCTATCGATGAGCATATCTACATCGCTTTTTACGATGCTGTACAGGATTCTGGTGTATGCGATACGTCTCTCGGGTCGTAGTATACCCACCATACCGAAGTCGAAAAACACGAGTTTTCCTTCATCAGTTACTCTTAGATTACCTGGATGGGGGTCTCCGTGGAAGAAACCATCTATGAATATCTGTTTAAGATATGCTCTGAAGCCGATGTCTGCGAGTTCTCTGGGATCAGTTATCTCATTTATAGCGTCAATATTGTCTATTCTAACTCCATCAACATATTCCATTACCAATAATCGTGGCCCAGAGTACTCCCAGTAGATCTTTGGTATTTTCACATCAGGATTTTCGTTTAGATTGCTTGCTATGGTCTCCGCGTTTTTACCGTCCCGAACGAAATCCATCTCTTTACGTATCTGTTGGCTGAATTCTTCGATTAACCCAACCGGGTTGAAGGGTTCTAGGTATGGAAAAGTTGTCTCAGCTCTGCGAGCTAGACTATCCAAGATGGTGAGGTCAACCTCTATCAATTCTCTGATGTCTGGTCTCTGAACCTTGAACACAACATCCGAGTCATCTGTCAAAGTTGCCCGGTGAACCTGACTGAGGGATGCCGCTGCAAAGGGTTTAGGATCTACATATAAACAGATTTCGTCGAGTTCGCCGCAAGTCTCTTCTATTACGGTTTTTACGTTTTCATATTCTACTGGGGTTACATCGTCTGTTAGTTTTAACAACTCTTCGATCAGGGGTTGTGGTAATATGTCTCTTCTTACGCTTAGTATCTGACCGAGCTTGATGTACGTTGGGCCCAACTCCTCAATGGCCAATCTAATTCGTCTATAAACATCCTGTGATTTCACATCAGAGTCTCTTAGAAACTCTGGACGTTTGTCCTCTGGGTATAATTCTTGTAAGAATATTCCGAAACCGTATTTTGATAAGATCCGTGCTATCTGGGCGTATCTTGATAATCGATTGACCATTAATCAAAGTATCAATATCATGGTTAATAAAACGAGTCATATAATATGGGTTAAGGGTAATGAAAACCTTTAGTACGAAAAACAGTATTAGGGTAGTTGATGTGCTTTGGCGAATATCCTCATAGTTGATGACGAGCAGGACATACTTGAGATGACCAGCATTATGCTAACTAGTACAGGTCATGAGGTAGTAACTGCTTCAGACGGCGAGACAGCCCTTGAGATGGTTAAGAACAATAGCATCGATCTAATCATACTTGACGCTGTTATGCCGGGTATGCATGGTTTGGATGTTTGTCGAGCATTGAAGCGAAACCCTAAGACTAGGACTATCCCTATTCTGATATTCAGCGCCTTGGGTACAGGGGTAGATATGATGCTAGAAGAGAGAGATAAGGCTGATGGATATATTAGCAAACCTTTCACTAGAAGGGTGTTACTGGAAAAAGTAAACCAGCAATTGGATTAGAAAAGCCCCATTTTTTGCTTTAGCTATGTTTTGATAGAAACCTTTTAAATTATACGACTCGTTACACTCGTAGAATCCAAGTTAACTTGGGCATTACATTTAACGAGTGAGCAATATGTTGGACGAAGAAAAAACAGACGTCCTCGATGAAGAAGAGGAACAAGAAGAAGAGCCTGAGAAAGCAGAGGCTGAACCCGAAGAAGTAGAAGAGGAAGGGGACGAGACACCTGTTGAAGAACCTGAAGAGGAAGAAGAGCGTTACGAGGACGCGGTCAATAAAGGGGACTTCATCAAGGTAGAAATGACGGGTGAAGCTATAGAGACTGGTGAAGTCTTTGAGACAACTGAAGAGGAAGTTGCTCAGGAAGCAGGTATTTATGATCAAGAGAGGAACTATGAGCCTAGACTAGTGATAGTAGGAGAAGGTTTTGTATTACGGGGGCTGGATGAGAGGCTACCGGGTAAACCATTTGATGATGAAGTTGAAATCGAGATCCCGCCAGAGGAGGCCTTCGGTGAGAGAAACCCAGATGATGTGCAGATGATTGCATACAGGGTTCTCAGGAGTAAAGGTATCAATCCTTATGTGGGTGCAGAGCTTGAGATTGATGGTAGACCAGCTATCGTTAGGAGCGTTGGAGCTGGGAGGGTTCAGGTAGATTATAACCACCCGTTAGCTGGTAGAAAGATACGATACACGGTGAAAGTTGTTGAGCACATCACTGAAGACGAGGATAAGATAAGAGCACTCATTGGTCGAAGGTTCCTTGGCATCGACACAGAAGAATTTGATATCAAGAAGACAAAGAAGAAGATGAGGATAGGTATCCCGGATGAGATCTTCTTCGGTGAGAACATTCAGATAGCCAAACGTGGTGTCGCCTTGGACATACTCAAATACTTTGAGGACCTGGAAACCGTTGAGTTC
>CAZAQI010000033.1:0-19056 GCA_964487465.1 uncultured Candidatus Bathyarchaeia archaeon | reverse complement strand
TGTCTAACACGCTTCTCATCCCCGTCTATCGCTAAAACCCTGATAATATCCTCCATGCTCACCCACCGGAGTAAGTTAACCTAGGTGTAAGAAGGTATTAACAATTCTGTCTAAAAATAAATAAAAAGGTAAAAGTAGAGATTATGGCCCGTAGTCTCTTCCCACGTATGGGTCAGCCACATGACCATGTGTAGGCAGGTCTCTGAAGAGCATATCCCATATATCTTGCTCTGTGATGGTCTCCCGCTTGATCACCAGTTCAAGGAAGCTGGTCATGAAGGGGTGATGCATCAACTCATCCTCATATATGATGGTGAGCAGTTTCTTGATTCTCTTATCCTCCACTTCTTCCATTAGCTGGGTTACCGCTTCAAGCATCTCTTTCTCTTTCTCGATGTGAAGCTCAAGGTTTTTTTCCAACACCTCATACTCTTCCTCGGTTATCGCCAAGCTCTTACCCTTGGCAATCATGGCCGCTGCCTTGTAGAGGCCCGCGTGTTTCTTGCTGTCAGTCATAACTGAGGCGATTAATTCTCTCACTAGCTCGTTACCGTATCCACGGTACTCTCGTTCAAGCTCTACAGCGTATTTTTCCTCAAGTTCGGACAGCATCTCAAGTCTTTCTGCTATTGACATGTATAATCAAGAAAAACTGGGGAATGACAAGTTATAAACGTAGATAAAGCTATTCCAGAGAATTACAGACAACAAAAGTTACCCTGATTACAGGATCTCCCGGGTTATAGTCCTCGTAGTAATTCTCTTAAATTCGATATGTTTCTTCAAATACTCTACCACTTTCTTCGCGTTGAAGACCTTACAACTATAGACATCGATGCTTATCGTATTAGTTTCACTGAAAGTATGTATGGCGATATGACTCTTGTCTATAACCTCTATCCCCGTATAACCCGGATTCTCTTTAACGCCTTCCACGAGATAGGGACCATCCAGGACATGCATATCTATTCTGGGTGGAAGATCCGTTAGTATATGTTGGATTACTTCCTCTTCAACTGTGTTTTCTGTCACTCCGTCTACTAATAGGTGTATCCCAATCATATTCCAACGACACAAGGTACTGGAATATAAAGATGTCAATCCTCGGTGCCCTTATATTACATGAGGCGGGGTTGAATGAAGATAATCATGGTTACCCAGAGACTTAACAAGGCTGTTCTTATACTCGGGGCGGTCCAGCTTGTGGAATCAATTGCCATCGCTCTACCCATCAGCTTCTTCCCAAATTATGTAATAAGTCTGGGCGCCAGTGTAGCCAGCGTTGGTTTATTTACAAGCAGCTTCATGATGGCTTACGCCATACTCTCACCCAGGATGGGGCGTCTCGTTGATGAGTATGGTAGAAAAAAGATCTTAATGCTCGGTATTTTTGGTGACGTAATATTCGGCGTATTAACCGGACTTGCTCCGGACTGGCGCTGGCTACTAGTAATCAGGGTAATCAATGGAGCGGTCTCCAGTGGAGCAATGCTGGCAGCAGAGACACTGCTAATTGATCTGGTTACCCCACAGAAACGGGGAGAAGCAGCTGGTTTTATTATGTCAATGAGTATGATAGGGAGAAACATTGGACCAGTTTTCGGTGGAGCAATCCAGTGGTTCGTCTATAGCAGAGGCTTCACCGAGTTGATGAGTTACCGTATACCCTACTTTGTAGACTCCGTCATAGCAGCAGTAGCGCTAGCTGTAATCTATTTCTATATTAATGAGCCGGAGAGAAGCAAAGAAAACATGGAAAAAATGAGGAGCAAGATAGATTTACCCAAGATCGAGTGGACTAGACCATTAAAGGTACTATTCTTGAATAGCTTCATAGCCGGTATAGGAGTCGGCTTCATAATACCGATAATGGTCCTATTCTATACAGACAAATTCAATATGGACCCAGTGGGAATAGGAACGATCATCAGTATCACAGGATTCATAGGACTGATAGCCAGCTACATCGCCGGCAGATTCAGCGACAAAGTAGGTAGAAAACCATTAATCGCCTTCGGCAACTATAGCAGTCGCCTAGCTGGATTAATACTACCATTCACTAATTCAATAACACAGGCAGGAATCATAGTCAGCATAAGAAGCCTAGGCTTCAATACCAGTATGCCCGCCTTCAGAGCATTAAGAGCAGACCTTGTACAGCCTGAGGTACGTGGAAGAATGTTTGGCTTATTCGGCACAGCATTCACCGCTGGCAGCGTGATAGGCCCTATACTGGGAACCTGGATATACGATACTTACAGGTTCACGGTCTTCGACGTGATAGGGTTAAAGGTGCCTGGATATGGTATACCTTTCTTCATCAACGGGATACTTGGAATATTATCAACCACTATGATAATGCTCCTAGTCGAGGAACCAAAAAAAGACGAGGTCGCGCCCCAGTTCGCTAAAATCTAAAACATGTTTCCAAAATATTAAATCAATACAGATTACCGTGATTAATGAGAAAAGAGATGGATTCATGTATTACTTTGAGAACCTATAAACGGTTAACATGAGTTATCGACTTAGTGGTAACATCAACATAGAGACCCCCAACCTGGAAGAGGCAATTCAGTTCTACAGCGAGGTCCTCGGACTAAGAATCGCCGAGATGGGAAACAACTGGGCACGTTTCGACACAGGTAAACTAAACCTATACATCAGCTGCGGCCCTACCCTAGGCCCAATCACGGAGTTCCACGTAGAAGACCTAGATAAGGCAAAGAATAGGTTAATAGAGAAAGGATGCACAGTGGTCAAATGGGAGGGCAAAGGAAAGCCCTGTTATATTCGAGATCCTTTTGGATTCGTCTTCAACCTATGGGAAGTCTAACCCAGCGTCTTTTCTTGAATTCACTGACTCTTCTTCTTGAATAATAACCACTGATCCTCATCAGCCTCCTCAAAGTGGATTAACTCGTATCGACCATGAACCCGCTCACCAGCCACTACAAACTCTATCTTATCAGACATCCATTTCACGGGTACATAGAAGCCCTTATCCCATATCTCAACAGTCCCCGCCCCATACTCTCCCTCGGGGATAACGCCCTCAAATCCACCATATTCAAGGGGATGATCCTCTGTCCGTATAGCTAATCTCCTTTCCCCCGGTTCTAACGGTATGCCTTTGGGTACCGCCCAGCTCACTAAGACCCCGTCTCGTTCCAGCCTGAGATCATAGTGGAGCCGCGTAGCGTCATGTTTCTGAACCACGTAGCTGTTCCCTGATCCTCTATTGGATCCCCCCTTGGGCTCAGATGTCTCTGAGAAGTCGCGTCTAGCATAATATTCCTCCAGTCGCTGCGGTCTTATCTGGTTAATGCTGCATAAAGGGGCTGGTTTATCATTTCTGAATCCCTGAAAACGTGGGGCTCTTAGTCTTTGATCCCTGGTTACTTCCTGGTACCCTATCTTAGCCACGAGGCTAGGTTCAACCCATTTACTATCACGGGGGATATCCTCCTCATCAAACCAGCTGTGATCTACATGCATAGGTTCTAGCCTGGAAGATATATTCTGCAGATCCTCGTCACTGAAACCAGTTCCCACTCTACCAACATAAACAGGCTTATCACCATCATATAACCCGAGAAGTAATGCGCCGAAGGTAGACGCCCTGCTTCCAGTACCCTCTGTGTACCCAAAGACAACGCAGTCACAGGTCTTCACCTGTTTAATCTTTAACCAGTCAGGACTCCTAGCTCCGGGGTGATATGAGCTATCTCTTCGTTTAGCAATTATGCCTTCAAGGTTTTTCTGTAAAACGGCTTCATAGTACTCGATCCCGTATTCTCTTATAGGTTGACTGCGTACAACGTGTCTACCCTGCCGTAGACGAGTCTCAAGCAGCTCAAGGCGTTCATGTAACGGCTGATCAATAAGGCTCACACCATCTGCCTCCAGTATATCAAATACGATATACGTGGCTGGTCTCTTAGCGGCTTGAGCCCTGATATCACGGGTACTCTGCTGCTGGTTTCTCGAAGCCACTGCCTGAAAATCAGGCAATCCCTCAGTGAGTATAACTATCTCCCCATCAAGCACAACATTAAAGGCTAAATCGGATAACTCGGAGAGTTCAGGAAACTTGGTGATTATCTCGTTACCATTACGGGTCCTAAGGCTGACATCTTCTTCAACATAGGCTATAGCTCTGATTCCATCCCACTTAACCTCAAAGAGCCAGTCCGGATCATTGAATGCTCTCTCGGCTGTGCGAGCCATCATAGGCTGATAGAGGTTCATGATTCCTGCATCTGCGAGAGGGTTTCTTTGAGGGCGGTCATTAATTCTTTGACTTCCTCGGTCTCAGGCTCCTCGACCTTAATTGTCTCTCCCTTCACCTTCTTCTCTAAAAGTTCCTCTACCCGCTCAGTATAGGTATCATGATACTCGGTTATATCAAATTCTCCGCTCAAGTTATCGATTATCTTCTCGGCTAGTTGCAGTTCTTCCTCACTGGGCTCTTCAAGATCCTGAAGCACTTCCATGGCCATGGGATCTACAACTTCATTACTATACCTGAGCGTGGTGAGAATCAGGGCATCCCTGTATGGGTAAATCACAACCGGGTACTCTCTCGTCCGCATCGTGAACTTACCAACCCCAGCCATCCCCTTCTCGTTGAAGGCCTTTAATAATAGATTATAACTGTCCTCGCTCTTATCAGGTGCTAGGATGTAGCTCTTGTCATAGAGTATACGATCCACTTGGCCTAGTTTAACGAATTTGTCGATATTGATCTTCTTACTTGACTCAGATTTTAGGGCGTCAAGTTCTTCTTTATCGAAAACCACGTACTCGTCTTTACTCACTTCTATGGCTTTCCCTACCTCCGACCATGGAACCACCTCATTATCGTAAACGCAGACTCTCTGATACTTCAATGGGCATGCATCTTCTTTACGAACATATTTGAAGCTGAATCCCTGGTCTTTGATCATACTGTAGAGTTTTACGGGCACATTCACTAACCCGATGCTGATTCTTCCACTCCATATGCTTCTGCTGCTTGGTTCTGCGGATAATTTACTCAACTGGGCGCCTCCAGATAGATGAAGCGTTTGGTGAGGTATAAAGATGAGTCGTGTGTATACCTGAGTATGACCGAGCAGAGCCTCCACGAGCAACTCAAAGAAGTCTACGCTAAGGAGACCGGGGAGATAGAATCAACCTTGGGGGGTTACAGGGTTGATGTAATAAGAGGGGATCTGCTTATCGAGATCCAGACCAGGAGTTTTTCTTCTATCAAGGATAAGCTCAGAGACCTTTCTAAAGGTAAGAGAGTAAGACTAGTACACCCTATAGCTTACCAGAAATGGATTATCAGACTAGCCAAGAATGGTGAGCACTTAAAGAGACGTAAGAGCCCCAAACGGGGGAGAGTCGAGGACATCTTCTATGAGCTTGTCTATATGCCTAGACTCCTCATGAATCACAACTTTGAGCTAGAGGTAGCCATGGTGGATATGGAAGAGTACTGGATCGATGATGGTAATGGGAGCTGGAGGCGGAAATACTGGAGCATCCATGATAAGAAACTGCTCAAGCTAAATGAACGGCATCTCTTCACGGACCCCATGGAATTTAAGGCACTCATACCTGAATCCCTTCCCACGCAATTCACATCCACTATGCTAGCCGATGAAGCAGGTCTAAGAAAAAGACTGGCACAAAAGATGCTATACTGTCTCAGAAAGATGAATGTGGTCCGGAGAACTGGCAAGAGAGGACGAGCCTACCTTTACATGGTGTATTAGAAGGGGAGCTGAAACCGTTCATTAAATAGATCCTTCCATGGCTTCTTCTCCCGTTCAGCGACGTTGAAAATATTCCAGTCAAAGGACCGCAGATCATGTAACATCCCCCAGTCAAGGGGAGTGCTAACAGTGGCCTCCCTAACCGCTCTAAGACTGTAAGGAGCAATCATCGTACCTCTAACACTATTCTGGGGGTAATCAATTAACACAGTACCAGGTTCCTTGGTCTGTCTCCTCTCGGAGACTATGAATTCATGTCTCTCAGCAAGTTTTATGGCGACCGCGTGAACGAAGGAGCTAGTATCATCAAAATCATACCCCTCCGAGAGGGGAACAACCACATGTAATCCTTTCTTCCCGGAGGTCTTCACAAAAGAGGTTAACCCTATCTTACTCAAATACTCGCGTAGCAGGAGGGCTGAACGTATCGCCTCATCCAATGCGGCGGGGGGCTCAGGGTCGATATCAAAGAGCATCAGATCAGGGGAATCCACATCATCGATGGTTGATAACGGGATGTGAAGCTCAAGCGCCGCTAGATTAGCTAACCAGATCAAAGTATCAAGATCATTACAGACTACATAGTCAGTATATTTGTCAGCTGACTCACTGTACCTAGAGAAAGTCTTAACCCATTCAGGTGTACCCTTAGGAGCATCCTTCTCATAGAATCCCTCCTCACGTATCCCATCCGGGTACCTTGTCCTGACTAGACCCCTATCTCTTAGAAGGGGAAGTATATCCGGAGCCACTTTGATGTAATATTTGATAATATCGGATTTGGTTAACTCTAGTTCAGGGTAGAGAATTTTATCCAAGTTACTGAATTTTACACGGGATAGATCACTCATCAACTGAGAGAAAGGGAGCAGGAATAGAAAACACTTAGCCCAACCCACATACCATCAAAATATACAACATCGACATAAATAGACATCAGTATGTAAATAACTGATAAATATACCACGTTTTTACGGATAAATTCTATATAACGGCCTACACAACTCATTAACGGTGCATTAAACCGTGGATAACCCCTGGGAAGACCTCAAGCACAGCGACTACAGAGCACTAATAAAAGAAGCGAAAAAACAGTTAGAGAGCTTTGACGCACAGATAGAGGGAATACACAGGATAAGCAACGTAATACTCATAAAAAAGAGCCAAGACGAGCTCTACAAGGTATCAGAGGATCTACCTCTTGAGATGAGCATCAGCCTAATGGAGATAGCTGACGGCCTAAAAGATGGCTTGATAAATATCGAACGCAGCCTAGCCAGACTAGAGGCTAGACTAGATATGATGGAAGATCATGAATTAAAAGAACAATACAAATAAGAAAAGGAGTCAGGTCTCGAAGGTTTCAACCTTCTTCTTGTAACCTGGTGCTTCCACGTTCTCAAGGGGCTCAATAGCCTCATGCATACATGTTCTGACACAGGCATGACAATAGATACACTGGAATGGACTCCACTCAATCTTCTTCTCATCAGGATAGACCTTAATCGCCGCTGATGGGCATATCCTCTCACAGTCCTGACACTGGTCACATTTCAGCATATTGAAGTTGAGTTCTCCCCTTGTTCCAGGCACATAATCCGGTTTCTCGAAGGGGTACCTGACCGTGGCTGGTTTGCCGAAGAGGTTCTCCAAGATGTTTCCTAGAAAGCTCGGCATCTTAGTCTTCCTCCTTGTTGATGTAGGTTATACGCTCAGTACAACTCATACAAGGGTCTATGCTGTGCACTATCGGGGGTATATCCGCCACATCATGACCCACCAGCATACCCAGCAGCGGTGGGATATTCGGTATTGTAGGTGTCCTTATCCTTATACGATCCAAGTGAATTGTACCGTTTCCCCTAGCATAGTAGAAGACCTCTCCACGGGGCTGTTCTGTCCTGTATATGGCTTCTCCATCAGGGAACTTTTCATTCTTCACTGCTATGGGTCCTTCAGGCAGCTGGTTTATGGCTCTCCTGATTAGGTCGATGCTCTGGTAGCACTCATCGAGTCTCACCAGCATCCTTCCCTGGACATCGCAGTTATCATAAACCACTGGTTCGAAATCCAGTTCGCCATAGGCCTCGTAGCCGTTATTCCTCATATCCTGGGGTATACCTGATGCCCTGATTACTGGGCCGACGGCTCCACTGTGCACCGCCTCGCTCTTTGGGAGCACACCTTTTCCAACGGTCTTACTTAGGAAGGCGGGGTCTTTTCTGAATACGTGCGCCCAGTCATTTATCTCCTTCTCAAGTTTATCCATGTCCGTTAGGTATCTGTTGATTAGCTTCTCATCCATGTCCTTGGTGACTCCACCGATGACAGTGGTTCCCATATGGATCCTGTGACCATTCGTGGCCTCAGTTAGCTCCAGGACAAGTTCACGGTCTCTCCAAACCTTCATGAAGAGACTCTCGAAACCAACGGCTTCAGCGAATAAGCCTATCCAGAGCAAGTGGCTCTGAAGTCGTGCTATCTCGGCCCAGATGGTTCTCAGATACTTTGCCCTAGTGGGTATCTCTGTATCCGTCATCTTCTCGATGAGACCCGCGTATGTATGTCCATGTATTATGTTGCAGATTCCGCAGATCCGTTCACATAGGTATAGGTTTCTCCGGTAGTCGTTGAGCTCAGCGGCACGCTCTATACCCCTGTGTATATACCCGATGTTGGGTAATACATCAACGATTTTCTCCTCATCCACGTAGAACTGGAGCTGTACTGGCTCCGGTAATACGGGGTGCTGAGGACCGAAGGGTATTATGGTTAGTTTATTTTCGTTACTCATTCCAATCGCACCTCCAGCATCTTCCAGCCTCACAATTCGCTTTACTGGTCTCCAGGCATTTCTCTACTTCGACGAAGCTCTTCACTCGTTCATCTGGATCCAGTTCAGGTATCCTAGCCTGAGGGGCCTCCATAAGCGCCTCTTTATCAACTTGTCGAGCCACGAATTCACTCATATCCGGCTCGGCGTCGGGTAATCCTTCGCCTCCCAGATACTTGTCAATGCTGCTTGCAGCAAGTCGACCATCTCGAAGAGCCTCGATAACGCTTGTAGGCCCAAACACTGCGTCTCCACCTGCCCAGACATTCTCTCTGCTGGTCTTCATGTTTTCATCTACTACTATCTGGCCTCTCCTATTCACCTCGACACCAATACCCATTGGTACAAGGCCGTGGTAACCGATGGCTGAGATAACTGTGTCCGCCTCAACTGTGGAACCTCTCCCATCCAATGGAATAGGTCTCCTTCTCCCAGATTCATCTGGCTCCCCGGGAACCATAGCCTGGAAGAATATCTTCAAAGGCTTACCCGGAGTGATCACCATCTGGGTGCTCAAAAAGTCAAAGTTAACTCCTTCCTCCATAGCCCCCTGTATCTCGTGGAGGCTTGCCGGCATCTCGCCCTCCGTCCTTCTATAATAGAGGGTTACTTCCTCAGCGCCTAGACGTACAGCGGTTCTAGCAGAGTCCATCGCGCTGTTACCTCCACCTATTACGATTACACGATCCCCGATATCAGGGGTCTCGTCTCGTACATTTACCGCCGTTAAAAAGTCCATAAAGTTTATGACGCCTTCACTGTCCTCGCCCTCACATCTCAAGGTATTACATTGATCTGCGCCCAGTCCTAAGAAGGCCGCGTCATAACCCTCATCCAGTAATGAGTCAAGATCCTCGACGGGGGACTCAAGTCTAACCTCTGCACCCACCTCTTCGAGTCGAGCCATCAGCTCCTTGTTCATCAAATCCTTAGGGAGCCTATACTTGGGGATCCCCCAAGCCATCGCCCCTCCTAGGGTGCTTGTCTTCTCGTATAGGGTTACACTATGTCCTAGTAACCCCAGATAATATGCTGCAGCTACTCCGGCAGGGCCCCCGCCTATAATTGCCACGTTTTTCCCTGTGGCGGGCTTGCAAGTAATATCCCGTTGGAGTCCATTATTTAGTTCCTGGAACCCATCAGCTGCGTAGCGCTTCAATAGCCTGATCTGTATGTGTTTAGCCTCCAGCTGTTGCCTGCATCCATCTTGACACGGGGCGAAGCAGACTCTTCCCAGGATAGCGGGTAAGGGGGCTCTTTCTGTTATCGTATTATAAGCTGCCTCCGGGTCATCTCGTTCAACTTCCCGGATATACTTGGGTATATCCACCATGGCGGGGCACTCCTCTCGGCATGGACCCAATTTACGCATTATAGGCGGCTGTGGGCCTTCCGCTGGTTTGAGCAGCGTTGATGGGCTGATCTCATTCTTGAGCATCTTTCCACCCAGGTCAACAGCCAAGTCAGTGAATTTAAGGTCGAATAGGTCCTGTGCCTCGTTCTCTGCGATGAAGGCTACAAGGTAGACTCCGGTTATGCTCTGAATTGGTTCGTTTTTATTGGTCACTAGGTGAATTGTCTCGACATGGTGATCCACTTCAAAGTGGTATAATACCTCCACGTCGGTATCATCAAGGTCTTTAGCGGTTATTGTAAGGAACCTGGCACCCTGTTCCTTCATAGCCTCAGTGGCTGAGACAAGGTTTTCCATGCTTACCTCTTTATCATATGATGCCTCAGATGTTTTCGTTACTTCGTAGATCATTCTTCTTCCTCCTCCACTTCAGCGGCTCCTGAAAGCTTGTTCAGAGCCAATACAACTGCGTCAATTATCTGCTCCGGTCTAGCTGCACATCCTGGAACATACACGTCAACAGGTATGACGTTATCAATTCCACCTAATACGTTGGGGCAGTTGTGGAATACGCCTCCTGTGCATGCACATGTCCCGATAGCGATAACCATCTTAGGGTCGGGTATCTGCTCGTAGAGGTTCTTTAGTACCTCCTTGTTCCTGTGATTCACTGAACCAGTTACTAGTAATACGTCTGCCTGTTTTGGGTTTCCTATGTTTACGATTCCGAATCTCTCGACATCGAACTTTGGGGTTAATGCAGCTAGGATCTCTATGTCACAGCCGTTGCAGCTGCCTGCATCGTAGTGCATTACCCAGAGGCTCTTGAGTCGAGCTTTCTGTATTAATGACATCTAGATTATACCTCCGTAGAATAGCGCCGCTAGATTCAGTAGCACGAGTATGAACCCGACGCTCCAAGTTGTTCTAAGCATTTTCTGCCAAGTGAGCCTAGGATAGATATTGTCTATAATTAAGGTCAGTAAGAACATGGCGAGACTAATCCCCACTCCGATAACAGGATTTGTAGCCCAGAATAGGCTAAAAACCATCAAAGTTGTAGTCAGCTTCGACCAGTGACCTAGCTCTATTAGAGCCATGGTGTAACCACTGAACTCTGTGAAAACGCCTCTAACCAGCTCTTGATGAGCATGTCCACTGCCTGATACATCGTATGGGCTTTTCTTCATCTCGATCACCAATACGAACTGTAAAGCAACAAGGGCAAGAGGCAGCACCAGTAGTAAAGGCTGACCATAATCATATATGCCCTTGATTGTGAAACTCCCTGTGACCAAAAATATTGCTATATATACAAGCAACACGACTGGCTCATAGCTGAGCATCGCAAGGAATTCTCTTCTTCCACCAAGATAGCTATAAGGACTCTTGGAATTTAACGCGGCAACTGCTAAACAGATATCTGCAATACCCATTATGAAGAGCATTAACAGCAGATCCTGCTGGAAAGTCACCATACCAGCAGCCAATAGAGCAAAACCAAGATAACAGAACGCTAATATTGGTTGCAAATTGTTGCTGATCATAGGGTTCTTCCCCCATAGCTTGAGCGCATCGTAAAACGGTTGCATCAGCGGGGGACCCACTCTCTCCTGCATTCGTGCAGTAAGCTTACGGTCTATACCCATTAAAAATCCGCCAATTAGCGGGGTCGCCAATGCGAGTATCGTTGCAATTACTATAGTTAACGTATTCATTTAGATTACCTCCACTAAAAATAGCGCTACAGATACCAGCACACCTAAAAAGATAGCCAGTTTCTGGAATAACGCCTCGTCTATTATATCTCCTAGGAAAATTCCTGATAAAGTGAATTTAACCTCAGAGTCCGCTGTGCTCTTGAAAGTCTGGTTATCAACATTAGCGCCTCCCAGATACGGTGGACTGAGAATACCACCTTTACTCTTAGCCATCCATACCCCCAAAAGTATAACAGCGACTGAACCACTCCAAAGAGCCAAGACCGGGAACGTCGTAAAGCCCAGATCAATGCTCATGTTGGGGGTTGTAAATGGCACGGTATACAAATTATCTATGACAGGCACCAATAGGTTGTTAAAAACAACTGCAACACCTAGACTGATTACAATATCCACTAGTAATAATCCAAGCATACTATATCTATACGAGACTTCTAGGTCCTCGTCTTTTCTCTTCTCTAAGCTGTTTGGTGTTACAGTCATATAACCAATCCATTTAGCGTAGTACAAAGTAGTAGCCGCACTGCCCAGTACAACCATGACTATTAGAGGTAGTCCAATGTACAGGGAAGTGGATGCAATAGCATCAACCGCCACCCATTTACCTAATAACATACCAAAAGGAGGCAGGAACATGCTGACCATACCAGCTATCATCACGGTTGTGGTGAAAGGAAGACTACTTAGAAGTCCATCATAGTCCTCAATATTACTAAACCCAAGCTTGTTCTCCACTACACCAACACCCATAAAGAGAAGTCCTTTAGCTACGCTATGAAAGACTAGTAAAGCTATGGCTGCGCTGTAACTAATCGGCGTGTTAACACCAATGCACAATATAATCAAACCCAAATTGCTTATTGTACTATAAGCTAGCACATTTTTACTCATTTTTTGTCTGATTGCCAATATAGCAGTTATCAGGAAGGTGAATGCCCCGCTAAACGCGATTATAACACTAAGGTTAGTATTCTGGATATTTGGGGCGATCCTAAGTAGAATATAGATACCAGCATTTACCATTACACTACTATCAATTAACGGGAAAGGCGTCGGCGCGATCATCGCGCCTATAAGCCAACTATGCCAGGGTAACTGAGCGGTCTTCGTAAAAGCCGCTAAAGCTATTAAGGCAAATACTATCAGAACCGCGTTCGGCGCCGCCATTATGTCTGATAACCCTATGCTCTGTACTGCATTATATCCTACGAACATTGCTGCGACTAGGCAAACTCCACCCACTAAACCCATCCAGAGTGCTAGTAAGCTATTCTCCTTAGCTGCCTCTGTCATATCATGTCTTACAAGCTCATAAATGCATAACGTGGTTACTTCCCAAAAGAAGTACATCCAATATAGACTATTACTGTAAACAATTCCATTCATGGCTCCGAGAAGCAGCATTAAATAGAAAAAGAAGCGGTTCTGACGGCTCTTCTCCAGATTTAAACTCGCTTCATAATCCTCCATATAACCCAAAGAATATAGCACTATGACCGAGCCAAGGATATTAATTATCAAAGTTAGTAATATCGACAAACTATCAACCAGGATAATATTATCAACATGAGTCCCCTTCACAACAAATTCAAAATAAGCTACAGGGATAAGCTGTGCAATACCAAGAACTATAATTTTTAGATTCTTGGCGTTAATTCCTACATATAAGAAATATAAGAGCAGGACAAAGTCTAGGATTAGTATTGCCTGATCAAAAATGTGTTCTGGTGAGAAAACGATGCCACCTGTTTGATATAACAGGACAGCGGATGATATTAAAATAATAGAGGAAAGTGAAACAATAGCCGCGCGTGCGCGTTTATCGTTTAAAAATAGCAGGACAAGCCCAGATAAGACTGGGAGCCCTACATTAATAGCTATGAGTGTCTCAGGATTCATTTTTTTCTACCTATTAGAGTAAATGGATTCTGTAATAAGGCTCCATCTAAGCCTCTATGAGGGGTTTTGCTTCCTGAGCTCTCCATACATCGTTGTCTTTGTAGCTATCAAGGTCCTTGATCTTGCAATGAATGATCTTTCGCTTTAAACCTAGATTGTCAAAGACGTGTAATGTTCCGGGTTTATCTGCCTCAGCTGGAAGGTACATAGCGTAGCCTCTTGGAGGCGTCCCAGCTATAGCAAAGAACACGGCACCTACCTCATTCTCAGCACATGGAGACTTGTGAATATACATATCCCGCATAGTCTTATCTTCTTGAGACTCCAGGATTATTTCCTGTATCTGTCTAAGTGTTAACTCTTGCATTTTACCTCAACCTGTTTTCTCTGTTTCTTTAAGTGTCTCCGACCTTACTTCAAGGATTTTCTGAAGAGGTATCTTAGAAGATCCTTCTTTACGCAACTCCTCTAGTACAGACTCTTTCTCTGTCTTTCTACTCATACGACGCCGATCACATTCCTTTGCGACCAGCCGCTGGAGAAGCGCGCTATCTCTCTCTGCGATATTCATGGCAAGGCGTTCAGCTGCCTCACCGTCATTACAGAGGGTGTCTACAAGGTGGAAGATATTGTTTTTATAGGCGATTAAGCTGTCATAGAGTTTTTTAAACTCTACATCCATCTCCTGATTTGAAACACCTGCTCCGAAGAAGACCAGGTTCTCTTTTTCGTTCATACCCATCCTATTTCTCTCCCTAATCTGGGTGTCAATATATAGCGCCTACATATAAAACGGGTTGATAAAATAAAAGCAAAAAATATAAAAAAGTGCTATACATTTACATGTTAAACTAGTATAACTTGGTATTAGGATGGGCCAAAATATGAACGTTTTACATGATAGGGGGCGTAAAGATATGGTATATAACGGGTTAAAAAATATTAATTATGTACATAAAGGATAGGATAAAATGTCAGAATTATTAGAAGATCAGGATAATCTAAAGCTAATGGAGGAGTTGGTATCAGGTAACGCTGTTAGTGTAAATATCAGTGAGTTATCCAGAATCCTTGACAAGCACAGAAATACGATCAAGAAAAAAGTTGACGCAATATTCGAGAATAACATCATAGACCCTCCAATTTATCCTTTCCACGGATTATACCGAGTATATCCTCTTCTGGCAGTGGTTCACATGGATATCCCCGAAGCTAAGGAATGCTCAAAAGGAATCATAAAATGGATAAAAGAAGACCCACAAATATTTGCAGCGTTTAGAACCCGACAAGGAGAATACGACACCCTACTTTTTACCTATCACGAGAATATAACATCTTATCAGCTTTGGATATCAACCATCCCAAGCATACTAAAGATCAATTATGGAGTAAAAGAGGAACAAAGCTATTTCGACTCCAGCACAGCATACTTCAGTAATCAATTGATGATAAAATACAACCCAAGTACAGGAATCAACCTAATAGAACGCGACTTTAAAGAAAAAGGGGGTTTAAAACTTAGAGGATACGAGGTTGAGGAACTTGACTTGGATATTATCAGATGCCTTGTTAACGGGAAAGGGATAAAGACCAATACAACGCACCTCTGCGAGAAAACAGGACTTCACAGAAAAACCGTGGATAAACGAGTTACAGCTCTAATAGAAGAGGGACTTATAGGCGAACCAGTTTGTAGGTTCCCAAACTTCTTTGTTCCACCAAATTATCTTTTAACATATGTTCTTGTACAGTTCAAAGAGCTGGAGGAGAGCGTACTCAATGAACTGATAATAGACCCTAATATCCCCATCGCAATCCAGACCATACACGGAAAATATAACATGCTATTATTTGGTAATCATAGCTCACTAGATGAACACCTAAAATGGGAGGAAGATTACCGTAAATCGTTCCCAGATAGTTTTGGTGCAGCACATATCACATACTTAAGCCCAGAGATGACCATTAGCTTCAACCAGCAAACAGTAAGTCTATGTTACATCAGAACAAAGTTAGGGAAAATGACGGAAATGGATCTAGGTAAGACAATAAGACAACTAGAAAGAGCCAGAGCCAGAGTGCTCTACAATCTACCCAAGGGGAAAAGCTAATCCCTTTAAACGTAGAATCGCAGGAACAGGAGCATACCTATTATTATCTGCCCCATCCAAGCTAGGGCCAAGCCTAACATCCATTTCTTTCTCTGAAAACAGGTGGGACCAGGCTCCCTGAATCTCCACTCGGCCAATATGTAAACAGATACAAGCAGTACAAAGACACCTATTACTATGTGAGCCCTAAATAAGAGGTTAAAACCTGAAATTGAAACATTGTTTAACTCTAAAGCAGATGGCAGCATAACAGATGCTATGGATAATACATTCAGTAACCCCGCTACAAACATCAAGACTCCATGCGACTTGTACTTTTTTCCTTTTACAACGATGAAAGCGAGTAAAAGAACAACTAAAGCGGTTAATTGTAATATCATACTGAGTTCACTGTTAAAGGGAGCAGATGTATTCAGTAGACTAGCCATATTCCGGTTAATGCGTCCGCGAGATAAAAGGAGTCTCACAAAGCCTGATTAACATGAAAGGGTACTCATGGTTATGTTTCAAGACATCAGGCTAGTTATCTATGACTTGGATGGTGTACTGATAGATAGTAATATGGCGATACTAGAGAGCTTCAGGCTCACCTTAGAGGAGATAGATGAACCATTTTACCCGGACTCAATCTTAGAGAGAATAGGAGTCAGCCTACCTCAGATATTCATAGATATTTTGCCTGTAGAGTATCATGATCAGCTGAATGAACTCAGGAACAGGTATATCAAACATTTCCAGAGCCTAGACATAGGTTACACTCGGTTACTACCTGAGGTAATTGATACCTTAACCAAGATGAAAAATAGGGGTTTTATGCAGTCTCTTGCCACTAATAAGACAGTGACAGAGGCAGAGAGATTATTATCGGAGCTAGGAGTCTCGGAGTATTTCGACCTAATGGCGGGGTTCCTCTCAGTGGAGAAACCTAAACCCGAGCCGGATATGATCCTGTATATATTAGATAAGCTCGGAGTGGACCCAGACGAGGCGATCCTACTTGATGATACAAGTGTAGGGTTGATGGCGGGAATTAGAGCCAGTGTTCATACAGTAGGGATCACAACAGGGAATAATACATTAGAACAGATAATATCCGTTGAGCCTGAAGCAGTAATACATAGCCTAAGTGATCTCGTGGAAATAACCAAATAGACTTTTCCCCGGTCACGGTTTTATGGGTATATTTCAGAAAATAAGCCATAATCTTTCTCAATATCTTTCCTAATGCCGCGTAAGTGACCAACATAACATCGTATTATTTATCAAGACATCTCATTCCAAATTTTAAAATATACATTTAATCTAACCCCAAACAACCATTTTAAAAAAATTTAAATATTTACATATATTTTCTAATCTGAATTGCCTCAAAACATCACCCTACCAGATGATAACTTATTAGAATTTAAGGCACGAATATTCAAGACTATCGGAGATCCCAACAGGCTAAAAATCTTGGAGATTCTTCGAAATGGCGAAAACTGTCAATGCGAGATCATACCCTTAATCGAACAAAGCCAACCCACCGTATCACGACACCTGAAACTATTGGAAGAAGCAGGACTAATAAAGAGCCGAAAAGAGGGAACACGAGTAATCTACACCGTAGTTGACCCACATATCTTCAATTTACTCGACGCAATAGATGAAGACATGATTGAATTAATCACTGAAGAATTAATAAAAAAAATTGGGGTATAAAGACTAATTGATTGCTGCGAGAAGCTCTTTCTCACCGGGGATCTTCCCAGAGAACTTTAACTTTCCATCCACCACCAAGGCGGGGGTAACCATTACCCCATAGTCAACTATCTTATTGATGTCATAGATGTGAGATACCTCAGCGTCAACACCATGTTTAGCAACTGCTTCCTTCACCATTGATTCTAGTTTCTGGCATTTTGGACAGCCTGATCCGAGTACTTCTATTTTCTTCATATTAATCACATTGGAAATATTCCGTATATATAGCCCATTATTACCCCCAAGCCAATCATGTATACCGCATACAGGAACGTCTTTTTGGGCCCGATAATAGTGTTCACTACCAGTAAGGTCTGAATAGATACACCTGGATCCACTAATAGGTAACTCATAATGGGTCCTATGTGCATTCCTAGATCAGAAAACATCTCTGCGACAGGTACCTCGACCAGTGTTGGGAAATACGCCACAGTACCGAACAAGGCCGCTATGATGTTAGCTAAGATAGTGTTCTTGCCGGCTATGTTGGCAATTAGTTCTGGAGGGATCAATGGTTTTATGAGTCCTGACACAAAGACCCCAAGTAGAAGTACGGGGAATATCATCTTCATGAAATTATAGGTCTCACGCATCCAAGCATTGATCTCGTCACGTTTATAGTACTTTAACGCAAATAAGGCCGTCAGTACGGAGAATACCCCCACCAGTGCAACCTTTAAGGTAAGATCAAATGGAGCGGTTCCAGCCACCATTATCAGGGTTAAAGATGTGAAAAACAGAAATGATTGATATGTTTCTCTCCGTTTTTTCTCAATTTCTTCGGTAACTATGAATCCGCCTCTATCCTCTGGGTTGATTGTTTCTTTGAAGGTTAACTCCATCATTATCCCTAAGACTATGGCCAGTACAATACTGAGTACTAGTTTGATGACTGAAAACCGCCACCCAAATACCGCGGCAGTTAGAGGGGTCGCCAGTAAAGCTATTCCTGGTCCCGCGAAGAGAAAAGTGATGGCCGGGCCGAAACCCGCTCCTTTCTTCCACACCCCCGCAAATAATGGGAGTACCGTGCATGAGCATACCTCTATGATTAATCCGCTTGTGGCAGCGAAGATATAGGCTATGCCTTTTTTAGCTGAACCTCCTCCATCTCCCATGTATTGGAATATTGTCTGGCTCGGTATGAGTGCGTTGAATGCGCCTGATAGGAAGAAGGCGGGTATAAGGCATAACAACACGTGGGCTGTTAAGTACTCTACAAGGGTATCTATCCCGGATATCATCATTTCGTTTATGAGACTCATTTTTATTCCTTCATTTTTCAGGTATCGATCCATGATTTTTGGGCAACATGGGGACACCACCTATCAGAGTATTATGATATTTAAATATTAATATAATAAGGAGGGTGGAATATGGTCTCGTATAATAAGTGAATCCGGAAAATTTCCGTTTAAACAAAAAGCAAAGTTAAACACAGAGGAGTTATCACTGTAGAAACAGGGTATACTGGAATATTTCAATCCCAACAAACTAAAATGCATCAATCATTTTTTTAAAAAAACTATATCTTGAACCCGCTAGTTTGACGCAGGCATGAAACTACCCACACTGTTACTTGATTAGAAGTGGTGCGACTGCCGGGATTCGAACCCGGGCCGTCTGCGTG
>CAZAQI010000032.1:0-19068 GCA_964487465.1 uncultured Candidatus Bathyarchaeia archaeon | reverse complement strand
AAAATTCGCTGGCTATGACCCGGATGTCATTGACTTTATACGAAGATGCACAAATGACACACAAGCTCTTGAAATAATTGAATACATGAGGAACAGAGAAGAGATCACCATTGAAGAGGCCGAGAAACTCTGCAACCAGTTAGAGGAAGAAGGTCTCAGAAGCTTTGGGAAGAAAAAAGACCCGGGCTATTATGAGAGAGAAGGCTAACTTTTCTGGAAAATAAATAATTTATATCTGAGTTACTGGGGATCTTTTTGATATGTATCGGATTAGAGGTATAATCTTCTCCATCATAGCGCTGGTATTCTTGTTATTCTTTGTGCGCACAGCAAATATGATGAACGCTCCACCCATATTCAGCCTAGTAGCAGGACTGATGTTTCTCATGATAATAATCAAGGTAGGACGATTAGTACTGAGAGGATACTAGACCCCCCACCCAATTACTGATATTCTTAGCTTCCATTAGATTAAACATGATAGTATGGAAGTACTAGCGTACCTGTTATTGGCGGTAATGTTCTGGGGGATAGCCCCTATATTCGGGAAACTAGGATTGGAAAATATTAGCCCTATTTTTAGCTATCTCCATAAGAAGTTTTGGGATAAGCATAATCCTGTTAATAGTGCCTGCTTGTATCGGGGCAGATTCAGGGGGGTCTGGGAAATGGATAGACGTTCAACTGGGTTGATATTTGCTGAAGGTATCTGCGCTGGCTTACTGGGGCATTTTACTTATTACTATGCCTTGAAGTCTGGTGAGGTATCTTATACAGTACTATTAGCTAGATCACCCCCCCCATTGTAACGGTGATTCTAAGCTATGTAATACTGGGTGATCGACTTACCCAATACAAATTGGTGAAGTTGCCCGAATATTAACAGGATCAATATTAATGAACCTATAAAACTCATAAAATAAAGTCGTACAACTAGTCGGGCACCTAGGTCAGATATTTTGTTTAGAACCCTAAAGAGTATTTGTTCTGTGAGACGCGTTGAGCCAATACTCATAAGCCACCGAGTCCACCAAGAAACGAAGATTTGAGGAGGAAAAAAGGATAGCAAAAATCGTGGGACTAGTGGGCAAAGCCAATGTTGGTAAGAGTACATTCTTCGGAGCTGCCACATTGAAACCAGTGGAGATAGCGGGATTCCCATTCACCACAATAAAAGCCGACATGGGCGTCGCCTACGTTAGAACCCCATGTGTCTGCAAAGAGCTAGACGTACAAGACGACCCCCAGAACAGCGCATGCATTGACGGAGTAAGACTCATACCAGTGGACCTCATCGACACACCCGGCTTAATCCCCGGCGCCCACATGGGCAAAGGCCTAGGAAACCAGTTCCTAGACGAGGTGCGCAGAGCAGACGCATTGATCGTGGTAGCAGACGCGTCAGGCTGCACTGACATCAATGGACAAGTCTGTGACCCCCTGACCCACGACCCCATCGAAGACGTCCAGATGTTTGAGAACGAATTTGACCAATGGCTAAAAGCCCTAGTAAAGAAAGACTGGGATAAGATAAGTCGAACAGCCCAGACGGTGAAAGAGCATATAGCCAAACATCTGGAGATTAAACTAACTGGCCTAGGGATAAACAGATTCCAGATCAATGAGGCGGTAAACCAGTCTGGCATCGACGGATACAACAGTGCCAACTGGACAGAAAAAGAATTCAACAATTTCATAGTAAATCTAAGAAAAGTCAGCAAACCCCTCATAGTAGCAGCAAACAAAGCCGATAGGGACGGCGCCGAGGAGAATGTTGAACGAATCAAGGAAGCCGGGTATATGGTTGTACCCACCTGCGCTGAAGCAGAGTTAGCCCTCAGAAGAGCAGCTGAAACAGGACTAGTAGATTATACCCCCGGTGATAAGGACTTCAAAATCAATAACCCTGAAAAGCTCAACAAGAATCAACTAGCAGCACTGGAGAGAATCAGGGAGAAGGTCTTCAAGAAGTATGGTGGAACAGGACTACAGGAAGTACTCAATATGGCATTCTTCACCTTGTTGGATATGATCACAGTGTATCCAGTGGAGGACTCAGATAAACTCACCAACCACCAGGGTCAAGTACTACCAGACTGCTATTTGGTTCCCAGAGGAACCACGGCAAAGAAATTCGCTGGACTCATACACACCGAATTAGCAGAGGGATTTATACACGCGGTGGACGCACGCACTAAAAAGAGGCTTGGGGATACCTATATCTTACAAGAGAACGATATAATCCAGATAGTATCAACTCAATCAAGGAGATAATAAAATTTGGTAAAGATCCTAGTATGCGATCCCATACACGAAGACGGCGTCCAGATGCTCAGAGAAGCTGGTTTCACAGTAGATTTGGAGACAGAGATAACCAGTGAAAAACTCATAGAGGAGATTGGTGAATACGATGCCATAGTGGTTAGAAGCCGCACAAAAGTCACCAAAGAGGTGCTGGACGCGGCTAAGAAACTCAAAGCCATCGCGCGAGCAGGAGTAGGTCTAGATAACATTAATCTAGAGTATGCTTCGGAGAAAAACATTGAGATCTTCAACAGCCCAGAGGCACCATGCAACGCCGTAGCTGAACTGGTGATCGGCATGATGTTCAACATGGCCCGCAACATCGCCAAGGCAAACATTGGGATGAAACAAGGGAGATGGGAGAAGAAAAAGTTAACAGGATTCGAGATAGAGGGTAAAACTCTGGGCATTATTGGGTTCGGTAGAATAGGTTATACGTTGGGGAAGAAGGCTAAATGCCTAGGTATGCGTGTTATAGCATATGATGTGGCCATGGACAGGGTGAAGAAGTATATCGATGAGATAGAAGCAGAAGCAGTGGACCTAGATACGTTACTAAATAATAGTCACTTCATCACAGTACACGTACCATTACTACCCCAGACCAAGCACATGATCAGCACAGAGGAATTCAACAAAATGCGAAAAGGAGTCTACATCATCAATGCTGCAAGAGGTGGTGTAATAGATGAAACCGCACTCAAAGAGGCACTAGACTCAGGTAAAGTGCAGGGAGCGGCGCTAGATGTCTTCGAAAGGGAGCCCAACCCGGATGAAGAGTTGATATCCAGAGTTGAGGTTATCTGCACACCTCATATTGGCGCCGGAAGCGTTGAAGCCCAACGGGGAAACAGCACCATAGTGGCTGAGAAGCTAATCAATTATTTCAACAACTAGGACTCCTCTTTTCCATATCGCTTGCGATATGGTTATATTATGCGCATTTAACACCTAAACAAAACCAATGATCACGATAGTAGGTGCTGGCCTCTCGGGGCTTAGCGCAACATACCATCTCAAAGAAGAAGACTACACGTTACTGGAAAAAGAAAACAATGTGGGTGGCCTCTGCAGGAGCACCAAAATTAACGGCTACATTTTCGACTATGCTCCCCACATCCTCTTCACAAGAGATCAGTACACACGAGAACTATTCCATAAACTACTAGCAGGTAACCTTCATGTCCAGAACCGCCGAGCCTACATCTACATGCAGAATACCTACGTCAGATACCCCTTCGAGGCAAACCTCTACCCGTTACCAGAAAAAACCAAAAAGGAATGCATCGAGGGAGTAATCGACAAACCCAGCTTGCAACCCGAGAACTTTTACGATTGGATCCAGACAACCATGGGCCCGGGAATAGCTGAACACTATATGGTGCCTTACAACGAGAAAATATGGAAATATCCCCTAGAAAAGATGAACACGGAGTGGATAAAGGGTAGAGTGCCATCACCAAGCATAGAGGAGATGAAGAGGGGAGCAGAAAAACCACAACCCATGGAATATGGTCCCAACGCTGAGTTCTGGTACCCTGAAAAAGGAGGCATACAGGCACTACCTGAGAGCCTAGCGGAGAACATCCCTGTTAAGCTCGGTGCAGAGGTAATATGGTTCAATCCAAGTAATAGCGGCGTGGAGACCCTATATGTTAAGGATGGCGTGGAAAGGATTATTGAATCGGAAAAAGTCTTGTCATCCATCCCCCTCCCAGAGATCATCAAATACATGGATGGCACCCCAGATGCAGTGCAGGAAGCAGCCCGGAAACTGGTGTACAACAGTCTCATATGCGTGATGATTGGAGTAAAACGCCCAAACGTAACGGATAAACACTGGATCTACTATCCTGAAGCAGAATTCATCTTCAACAGGATAAGCTTCCCAATGAACTTTAGCACAAATACAACACCTGAAGATAGAAGCAGCATACTGGTAGAAGTAACATATAGGAACCAGTTAATGGATCTTGAAAAGACAAAGAAAAGGGTCCTGAGAGACCTGATGAGGACAGGTTTGATGAACGAGAAGGATAAAATAGAGGTATGCGAGGCTAAAGACTTCAAATACGCATACGTAATCTATGATCTAAAACATGGAAATAACGTAAAGATTATCCAGGATCATCTATTAGAACATAATATAGTACCTATAGGTAGATTCGGTGAATGGGAATACTATAATATGGATAAAGCTATCCTATCAGGAAAGAAAAGCATGGAGAGGATAAACCAGTGATATCCGTAGTCATACCAACATATAATGAAGAAAAGAACATAGTAAGATGCCTCAAAGCACTAAATAACCAGACTATATCTAGAGACAGGATAGAGATAATAGTGGTAGATGGAAACAGTAGAGATCGTACAAGGGAATATGCTTCTGGGTTGGCTGACAGAGTAATATTACAGAGGAGCGAGGGCATCGGAGGAGCTAGAAACGAGGGCTTCAAAGCAGCCAGATACGGGATCGTTGCTACAACCGATGCAGACTGTGAGCCCCATGAGAAATGGGTTGAATCCATATTACAGAAATTCGAGAACCCCCAAGTAGTGGCGGTTACTGGGCTCCTCAAGCCATTTGACTGGAAAGACATGAACTGGTTCGAAATAAGAGTCTATAAGACACTCTTTGAGGCAGCCAACCTAATGTTAATGATCATGTCCATATTCGGGCAATACCATCTATGTGGAGCCAACTCGGCTTTCCGGAAAACGGAGTTCCTAGATATTGGAGGCTACTTGCCTCTCGCCTACGCGGATGATGTTGAGATATTCAAACGGATCAAGAAGCGGGGGGAGGTAAGGCTAAGCGGGGATATGCAAATAAATTATAGCGTAAGAAGAATCAAAAAGATTGGGTTGATGAACTATTTCTTCCTAATACTCAAGATGGATGCGGAGATTATGGTACTAGGTAAACAACCTATGAATAATAGCTACGCTAGAATGAATTACGATTAGAAATTTTTTTATGAGAAAATTAGTTGGCTATCCAGCCGACTTCTTTATCAGTTTTTATAGCTGGGTGATTTGGATCAACAAGGATAACTTCATACCACTTGTACTGTCCATCATCCCAAACCCAGTAACTATTCAATACCTCTAGGTTCGGGTACTTACGAGCAGTCCTTTCCTCGGCGATAAGCTGCTTACTCTTAGCTGGCGTAAACTTTTTGACACCCAGTCTCTTCTGGCGCCGCCCCAGTACAGGTCTTAGTTTTCTTCTTCCACCGCGGCGAACGCGCGTGCGTACAACATGGAAACCATGCTTGGCTTTATAACCTAGACCACGAGCCCTATCAAGTCTTGTAGGTTTATCTAACTTCACTGAAGAGGGTTGTTTTCTCCATACTATTACCCTCTGCTTCATCAAATCCTTGATGTAGCTTTCCTCGGGTTTTTTCCATGCTTCTCTGAGATGTCTGTACACTGTGTTTTTCTCCTTAATGGGCTATCAAAGTACATTGATTCAAATTAATAAAGGTATAGGGAAAAGATTAGAGACCTAGGAGCGCGTACATTATGAACAAGGGTGCAAACAGTGATGCAATCTGAGAGATCACAGTTACAAGCGTGTTCAGTGACGGCCCCGCAGTGTCCTTGAAGGGATCACCGACAGTATCACCAATAACAGCTGCCTTATGAGCATCAGAACCCTTTCCCCCAAAGTATCCTGATTCTATATATTTCTTAGCGTTATCCCATAGTCCACCAGAGTTGGCCATTAATATTGCTAGGAAGAAACCACTGAATATGGCCCCGCTCAGATAGCCTGCTATAGCGCTAATACCTGCGACAAATCCAACTACCAACGTAGTAAGTATGCTGAATACTATTAATGGGAATAATTCACGCAGTGCTCCAGTAGTAGCCATACTAATACAGGTATCATATTCTGGTATAGCTGTTCCCTCCATTAAACCAGGTATCTCGTCGAATTGTCTCCTGATCTCTTCAATCATTCTATAGGCGTTTTTTGATACACCTAACATGATCATCGCTGAAAAGATTACAGGTACACCCATACCGATGAAAACCCCCATCATGACCAAGGGGTTCATCAGATCAAAGCTAATAGTCTGATTGATAATATCCTGTACAACTTTTTGATAAGACGCTAATAATGCAATAGCGGTAAGTCCAGCTGCTCCGATCGCAAAACCCTTAGTTATTGCTTTTGTAGTGTTCCCCGCAGCATCTATTTCATCGGTGAGGTCTAAGACCCTATCACCCAAACTTGCCAACTCGGCTATTCCTCTGGCGTTATCACCGATTGGTCCATATGCGTCGCCTGCGATTATAATTCCAGCGATACTGAGCATTCCAACTGCAGCAATACCTACTCCGTAGACTCCATATATTGAATAAGCTACTGCTGAACCAATTCCTATCCCTAAAAATGCAGGAAAACAACTGATTAAGCCATAGGAGAAACCAGTCAATATATTGATGGCAGCTCCTGTCTGTGAAGCTTCAGCAGTATTTTTAGCGGGATCACGTTCGATTGAAGTATAGTAATCAGAGGTCATTCCAATTATTATCCCAGCTAATAGTCCAACTACGTTACAGTACCAAATCTTAATTTCGTAATTCAGAAAACTAGTTGCTAGATAAGTTAGTACTGTGAATGATATACTAGTGACATAGGTACCCATATTGAGTGATTTTCCTGGGTTGTCACCTTCTCCTACGCGTACAACAGCAACTCCAATTATAGATGCGACGATACCTAAACCAGCGTAGAGCAGAGGTAATGTCTGAAGATAGGTTATCTGAGAAGCACCTCCCAATATCATGGCAGCCATAATAGCCGCTACATAGGAGTCGAATAGATCCGCTCCTGATCCTGCACAGTCTCCAACATTATCACCCACATTATCGGCAACTACAGCAGGATTTCTAGGATCATCTTCAGGAATATTTAACTCGACTTTACCAACTAAGTCTGCCGCGATGTCCGCAGTTTTGGTGAATATTCCACCTCCCGCCTTCATGAAAAGTGTGAGCGTACTGGCACCTATACTCATCCCTAAGACGATTTCCGGATCTTTGGTCAGCCAGTAAATAATACTTATTCCCAACAAGGCTAACCCGACAACCATTAATCCCATAACAGCTCCACCCCTGAAAGCAATAGTAAAGGCTTCACTGAGACCTCCTTTTTTTGCTGCGTTTGCTGTTCTTACGTTTGCCTTTACAGCTATTTCCATTCCTACCACACCAGCCAGGGCGGATAATATAGTTCCAAAGATAAACGTTATTCCTATTTTAATCCCTAAAGCAATTGATAATAGTAAAGCCATTACTAATGCAAATATACTAAGATACTTGTACTCGGTCTTAAGGAAAGACCTAGAGCCTTCTTGTATCCATCCAGCAATTTCCTTCATGCGATCTGTTCCCGCTTCTTTTGAGTTTACATAACTAAACAAGAAAAGACCTATCAAGATTGATATAATTGATGCGACTGGCGCTAATAACCATGGTTCTATCATTTCAGAATTCTCCTTTAAGCTTCCGGCTAAATACGTAGGATACTATATAAAAAGTTAAGGGGAAAATAGGAATTATGAACGGTAATTTTCTATAAATCGTCTCTTTGGGATCAACCTTTGCGGTACAATCAAGAAAGCAGTTAAACCTCCAACCAAGCATATAAGGAACTGTGTAGCAGTCAGTGGAACTACGTGAAATATTGTATTAAGCGCAGGAACGTAGAGGATTAGAAGCTGTAAACCTAGACTTATGACTACACTAAAGAATAGCATCTTGTTACCAGTCAATCCATCCCAACCTAATTGAAATATGTGCTTAGTTTCACTCCGACACTGATAAGCCAAGAAGAACTCAAATAAAACCATCATGGTGAAAGCCATAGTCTGCGCTGTCGTTGCGGCTAACTCGTAATTGGAAGTTCTCTCCAAAATAGTTACGAAGCTATAGAAGAATGCCAGGAAATTGCTGGTAAAAGCAATTAGAGCCGCTAAAATAATAAATCTCCAAAACCTCTGCAATATGTCTTCCTCGGGATCCCTAGGCGGATATTTCATGATATCTGGGTCAGACGGATCTACACTTAATGCAACTGCGGGTAGTCCATCTGTTACTAAATTGATCCAGAGTATATGAATCGGCAGGTAAGGAAGTGGGAGACCGAGGGATACTGCAAACGTGATTGTTATAAATTCATCAAAGTTTGCTGCTAGCATTAAACGAACGTACTTAGTTACATTGGTATAAATCTCACGTCCACCTTTAATTGCGTTAACAATAGTAGCGAAGTTGTCATCCTCTAAAACCATGTCGCTTGCTTCTTTGGTGACGTCTGTTCCTTTGATGCCCATAGCAACACCGATGTCAGCTGCTTTCAACGCGGGAGCATCGTTGACTCCGTCTCCAGTCATTGCAACCACATGGCCAAGACGTTTCAAACTTTGGGATATTCGCATCTTGTGTTCTGGACTTACTCTTGCACATACACGAACTAACTCAATGGTTTCATCGAGTTCGTCATCAGTGAGTTTTTCGATCTCGGTACCTTCGAGTACTTTTTGGTCACTCATATCGTCGAGAATTCCAATCTCTTTTGCAATAGCGATTGCTGTGATCTTGTGATCTCCTGTAACCATTACTGATCTTATTCCAGCCTGTTGGGCTAGTCGGATGGCTTCCGGGACTTCTTCCCTAGCGGGGTCAATCATACCTATGAGCCCAACAAACACAAGATCAGCTTCGACCTTATCTACTTCTAAGTCAGATATATCATAACTATCTGGAAGCTCCTTGTAGGCCATTGCTAGTACTCTTAGGGCGTCCTCAGCCATATCCTGCATTATCTGTAGGTTCTTTTCCACGTCTTCTGGGTTTATCGCCCTTACTTTATCGTCGAGAATCTTAGTAGATCTCTCAAGCAACATCTCAGGTGCTCCCTTAACATAGGCAACAAGTTTACCCTCGGGAGTCTCATGGACAGTGGTCATTCGTTTCCTAGTAGCATCAAAAGGTATCTCACTTACACGGGGGTAGTTCTCGTTAAGTTCTTTGTTAGCTAATCCAGCCTTCTCGGCTACCACTACAAAGGCTCCCTCTGTGGGATCTCCGAAGCAGACCCAGTTCCCATTTTGTTGTTGAATATGTGAATCGTTATTGAGGGCACTTATTCTTAGTAATAATTCAAGCTGTGGATCCTCTTTAGGATCTACTGTTTCACCATCTTCCAAGAATTCTCCATTTGGTCGATAACCCGAACCAGTTACGTCTATGGTTCTGTCACCTGTATGCATTCTAGTGGCGGTCATTTCGTTTTTCGTTAGAGTACCTGTCTTGTCACTGCAGATTACAGTAGTGCTTCCAAGCGTTTCTACACTGGCTAGTCGTCTAACGATAGCATTCTGTTTAGCCATACGACTAGTGCCCAAAGCTAAAGTGATAGTGAGTACAGCAGGTAATCCTTCTGGTATCGCAGATACTGCCAAGCTGATGCTTGTCATAAACATCTCTTCAAGTGTCCTATCGTGAACGAACCATAATACAAGGAATACGAAAACAGTCAACCCCAGAGTGATACTGATGAGTTGTTTTCCCATTTTATCCATTTTCTTTGTTAGTGGTGGTGGCTCAACATCTATAGCTTGAACCATTCCAGCTATCCGACCGAACTGACTGTTCATACCTGTCTGGGTTACTACCGCTACGGCTCTACCGTTTGTTACAACAGTCCCCATGAAGATCATGTTCTTCTGGTCTCCAACGCCTGCGTCCTCTTCCACTATTGTAACTTTCTTGGTAACTGGTCTAGATTCACCGGTTAAAGCAGCCTCATCTATCTCTAGGTTAGCTGCCTCTATGAGCCTACAGTCGGCGGGCACCCTACTACCTGCTTCAAGCAGCACAATATCTCCGGGTACAAGGTTTACCGAATCTATTGACTCTTCCTTGCCATCTCGCATTACGAGAACATGAGGAGAGACCATTGCCTTAAGTGCCTCAACGGCTTGTTCAGCCCGGTACTCCTGGACAAAGCCGAGGATTCCATTCATGACAACGATTACCAGTATAACGTACATGTCGGTCATGGCTTCGCCTTCCTTCCATGCAAGATAACCGGAAACAGCTGCGGATATGATTAAGACCATTACCAGTAAACTTGTGAATTGCTCCCAGAGAATATGATACCATTGATGCTTTTTTTCTTCTTTAAGCTCATTTGGCCCATACTCTTGGAGCCTTTTCGCCGCTTCCTCATCAGAGATACCATCACGATCTGTCTCCAAGGATGAAAATACATCATCGATTTCTGTTGAATGCCACTTCTTTTGTTCCAAGATCTACACCAGTCTATTCCCAATGGGGGGTTCTATTCTGGAAATGGAATACATAATCACTTAAAACTTCTACGCTGTAAAGCTAAAAAAAATGAGAGTTAATCTTTACCATCGAGTAGTAAGCGACGGCCCTGTCTGAGATAAACAACGGGAACGCCTTCGCTCCGCGCTTTTTTTCGCAGCTCCTTATCTATAGTTCCGATAACCATATCATGTTTCTTCGCTAACTCGATGAGAGAGTTATCAACAAGTAAAGAAGAGTCATCCTCGATGATATGGCATTTCTCAGCCATCTGTAGAGCGAAGGATAGCTCCCTTGCGAAGCCTGGTTTAGCACCCATTTTGAGTAATTTTATCTCATCTATTACCTGAGTAGATACATAGAATTTCGCGGTATCATTAACCGCATCATCTGTTTCATGAAAAATATCAACTTTGTAGCGGAGAGGTATAAGTAAAAAATTAGTGTCACAGAGAATTTTTGTAGGCACTTTAGCCACTTACGGTTCCCACGCCGATTAGACGCCATCTTCCACCAACTCTACGGCTGATGGCCACCCTATCTCCATGTAGAGCACATACTGGTATCGAGAGATCCATCACCATCTCCTCTTTGCTAACTTCGGTTACCTCACCAGTGGTCTTGGCGGTGCCCACGTTTAACAACAGTCTCTCGCCTCTGGCTATCATTGCTACTTTTTCCTCTGTAGTTGTACCTACCACGGTATCGAATAATCTGTAAGATAACGCCATAGTGTCAACCACATCCGGTAAAGTACCGGGTTTACCAGCCAAGCTACCAACCAATCCATCTGACTTGGTAAGGCTCGGATCCAGCATTGTCCCTATTCCCGCTAAACCCCCGGGCATGGCTTCCTCAACAGCGGTATTACCGACGTGAAGACTGGTGATTGTAGTGTACAATTCCCTCATCTTCACCCTATTTTTCTGTCTCTGAGGTAAGCCAGGTCTGATCTCTATCTCATCTCCTACCTTGAAGCTTCCTTGTGTTATGCTTCCACCTATTACGCCACCGATCATATCCTCAACAGGCGTGCCCGGCGTGTTTACGTCAAAGCTTCTAACTATATACATTCTTGGAGGAAGATCAGCGTCTCGTTCAGGGGTTGGTAGATATTCCTGCATAGCTTGGATAAGCAAATCAATGTTTACCACTTGTTGAGCGGATACAGGTATAATGGGTGCATCCTCTGCGATGCTCCCCTTGAGGAAATCCTTTATCTCCTTATAACTCTCCTCAGCCCTCTCTCTTGATACAAGGTCAATCTTATTTTGAACAACGATCAAATCTCTTAAACCAACTGCGTCAATGGCAGCTAGGTGCTCCCGTGTCTGGGGCTGTGGGCATGTCTCGTTAGCAGCTATTACCAGTATGGCTCCATCCATAACGGCTGCCCCACTTAGCATCGTGGCCATTAATATCTCGTGTCCTGGAGCATCAACAAAGCTCAGGGTTCTCTGGAGTTCTGCTTTTCCACCGCAGCTTGGACAGATCTCCGATGAGCAGTAACAATCAGGCTCATCACAGTCAGGGCACTTGTAGATAGCCGCATCAGCGTATCCTAGTTTTATGGTGATTCCTCGTTTTAACTCCTCGCTGTGTCGGCTGGCCCATTCTCCGGTTATAGCCTGAACTAGGGTTGTTTTTCCGTGGTCTACGTGTCCGATAGTGCCTATGTTTACTTCTGGTGGTTTAGGTAGTTTTGCGATGGTTGATCTCCCCTGCTAGTGTTTATGAAGCTGAATCTTTCCTTAAATACATATCTCCGATTAAGATTTGCTATATGTAGTATATTGGTATGATTGGTAAAGAGTTATATCTAAAACCTTGTAGAGATAAGATAATCAGGTGCAAATAATGAGCGACAAAAAAGTTGCCGTGAAAATAAACAAAGAACTCTATGATAAAGTTCAAGAAAAAATAGAGGGAACTAGCATAACCAGCGTCGAGGAATACATTGAGCTGCTTCTTGAGAACGAGTTCCCCGAAGAAACAGAATACACAGAGGAAGAAGAGGAACTCATACGAGAGCGACTTAGACGACTAGGATACATTGAGTGACACCAATGCCAAGACCACACGGTGGAAGGCTAGTTAACCAACTCACGAGAGCAGCACTCATAGATAATAGAATGGAAGAGGCAGCTGAACTAGCCAATGTTTCTGTGAGCAAAGAGCTCAGAATCGACCTGGAGAACATAGCTATTGGCCTCTACAGTCCACTAGAGGGACCATTAACCGAAAATGAGACAAACTCAGTAGCCTCAAACGGGAGATTATCAAATGATACCCCCTGGACGATCCCTATTCTTTTTGATGTATCAGAGGAGGATGCAGCGGGATTCAAAGAAGGGGACACCATTGCTCTCTCCAGGGGAGGAGAGGATTTTGCTCTCCTAGAAGTAGAGGACAAATATATTTGTGATAAGAAGAACTACTGTAAAAAAGTGTACAAGACCAATGATATGGAGCATCCAGGTGTTAAAAAAATAAGGGAGATGAACTCCATACTCGTTGGAGGAGAGATAGAGGTCTTCAAAGAGACCGAGGGAATCTTCCCTCAGTATAGACTCAAACCAGAGGAATCCCGGTTCTTATTCAAAGAGAAGGGATGGAGAACAGTGGCTGGCTTCCAGACACGAAATGCCCCCCACATTGGGCACGAATACGTTCAAAAAACAGCCCTCAGCTTCGTTGACGGTTTATTCATCAACCCATTAATAGGTAAGAAGAAGAAAGGCGACTTTACAGACATCGTGATACTTGAGAGCTATGAAGCTTTAATTGATAACTACTTCCTAAAAAACTCGGCTGTACTAGTTACTCTTGAAATGGAGATGAGGTACGCTGGACCCAAGGAGGCCATACACCACGCTATCATAAGAAAGAACTATGGATGCAGCCACTTCATAGTTGGCAGAGACCACGCGGGAGTTGGGAGCTACTATGGACCATTTGAAGCCCAAGAGATCTTCGAGGATTACCCAGACCTTGGCATTACACCCATCTTTTTCAGAAACTTTTTCCACTGTAACAAATGCGGTGGACCACAGAATGACAAGATCTGTCCGCACGGAGAAGAAGACAGAGTCAACTACAAGGGAAGGGTTATGCGCAAGCTTTTAGCCGAGGGAAAACATCCGGATCCTACGCAGATGCGCCCAGAGGTTACTAAGGCTATACTGCGCCATGATAAGCCATTCGTGGAATAGCTCCTTTTTTCACTATCCTTTTAAAACGTAATTCCCATAAAATGGGTATGGCGAATAAGATAGCGGCAAAACATATTTTAGTGGAGAAGCACAGCCAAGCGTTGAAGGTTTTAGAGGAGTTAAAAGAGGGAGCTAGTTTTGAGAATCTAGCCAGAAAGCACAGTACTTGTCCATCAGGTAAGAAAGGGGGAAGCCTCGGCCGTTTCAGCAGAGGACAGATGGTGAAGCCATTTGAGAAGGCGGCCTTTGATCTTGAAGTTGGTGAGACCACTAAGGAGCCTGTTAAAACACAGTTCGGGTACCATGTTATCAAGAGGACAGGGTAAAACCCCATAACAAGGCATCGAATAGTCTTTTCCGGTTTCTCGTTATATCCCGGTATGTTTCACATTCCAGCCAGCATGTCGGGCACTCCATTTTCTCTATTATCTCTCTAGCAGCCCACGTACTAGGTGACATTAATATTTCATCCAGATTGTTCTCGTAGATGTTTCCTAGTTTGTGGTTCATTATTATGCAGGGAAATACGTCGCCCTGAGTGTCGATGAATACAGAGTTAGTTGCAGCTGTACAGGTCATGGTTCTTTCACCTGAGATAAACTCCTTTGCACCTTGAACATAAGCTAGATTTGTAAGACTAGTTCTAATCCCTTTTTCACGCTTGAAATTGTAGGCAATATAATCAAGGGTTTTATGTATATCATCGGGTGAGAAATCTGCTTTATTATCAATGTTCTGGTAGTAATGCTCGCTAAGGTTAACTGGTCTAAAGCTGAAGTCGGCTCCATGGCGATAAGATATTTTCTGTATTATTGGTGCATGCTTATAGTTCTGTGCCGTTAAGGTGAACCCCGTTGACAATTTGAATGGATACTTTTCTCTCAGCGCCCCCAAGTTGGCTAGGGTTTTTATGGCTTTTTTATAGCTCCCATCAATGCCTCTCTGTACGTCGTGCATCTCTCCTTCTCCATCCAGCGAGACGGTGACCCCGATTCTATAAGCATCTACTAGTTTCAACATCCTAGACATGATATCATATATCTTCCTAGGTAACAGGCCGTTAGTTGGTATCCATATCATACATTTTGGAGCCACATTATTTACTATATCAGCTATCTCAGGTAAGTCAGTTCTAAGGAAAGGCTCACCTCCTGTAAGCTGGATAAATTGCAGGTTCTTGAGAAAATTACGGTTCTTGTGAAAAAATTGACTTATTTTCTCTATTGGAGGGTCCTCAGGCGGCTCTATTTTCCATATATTGCACATAGTACATCTGCCATTGCATCTGCCGGTTACTGCAAAGTTTGATATAGCTGATAAACCATCCACCATTTTTAAGAATCCTCTGAATGTTAATATTTAATGGTTAATGATTTATGGTTTGTCATATCTTGGTTCATTATGAAACATTTGAAGATGGATCATATTCACTTCTTTGCCACGGATCTGGAGAAGGCGGTTGAGTTTTACGAAGGACTGGGGTGTGAATTGGTGAGAAGGTTTGAACATGGTAATAGGGAGGCTGTTCAACTGAAAACACAGTTCGGTATGACCATAGATATCAATAAGACCAGGGCAGCGGATAACCCGGGTTACAGCCATTTTAGCATCTTAGTGGACGATATTAAATCAGTTCATGAGAACCTAGTGGAGAAAGGCTACTGGGTAGATGGCCCAGTCTATAATGAGGACACGAAGAGACATATTATCACTGTTCGTGACCCTAATGGTTTTCTCGTTCAGATGGTAGAAAAAGAGGAGGATATGCCATAACCACTTGCCAAAATATTAGGAACCCAGATGAGGAACTGGCATTAGACCTCTACGAGACCATAAAATAATATCTTTTCCCCTATTTCACATAGCTCCCTGTTTTCCTAAAGTCCCGCTCTTTTTATACTTGTAAACTTGTTTATGCCTAGTTATTAGGTGTAGATTCTTGGTAGAGTCAGATCTTCATAGATACTTGAAAAATGTTGGAACTATATGGTTATACAATCAAATGTGTTACCTTGTCGACACAGAGGTAGAGTTGAACCAGCTTGGACTCCACCGATACCTTGAGCTTGACAATAAGAAGGTAATAGATGTGGTTGGGGTGTGTCTCAAGTATTTTCCATGGAAGAAAGGCAAGATACAGGACGAGATCTATGATAACTTTGAACTGGATAATCCGGAACAATACGAGATTGGGTATAATATAACACGGGGAATAGAGGTCAAGGTAAGTAAGAGTGATTTTAAGAACGGGTTCATATGCTCCAGCACAAACTATAATTACGTACTCGCACCAGCCAAATTAATCTCCCCCAGCATAGTACCGATAAGCGTTGGATTGATCGAGTACAACAGATACAAATTTGGTGTAAAGGAGAATGATTTGGAGGAACATTCAACGAAGCGACCATTTAACATCAAAGGACTACGAGTTGTAAAACGTCCACAATATAGACAACTACCCCAGTTCCATATAGATCACGTGATATCCACCATCGCAAAACGTAGAACCAGCAACAAGACAGAGACTTATAGAAAAATATTAGATGGATTAAAAGATCCTGAACTAGTCTACTGCCTGACTTAAAAGAGTCTCAATACCCCTAAGCCGGTTTCTAAGCGTAACCTCAGTGGTTCCAGCTGCCTCAGCTATATCTTTCTGAATCCGTTTATCATTAGTCTCAATACTGGCCTTGTAAAGCGCGGCAGCTGCCAACCCACGGGGGTCCTTCCCCGTTAAGCCCTTATGCTTCTTGGCTTCCCTGAGAAGCTCCACAGCGTATTGCTGCGTCCTCGGATCAAGATCAAGTTTTGATGCGATGCCTGGAACAAACTTCATAGGTCCATCCACAGGCATCTTGAGATGAAGCTCCTTGATAAGGAGCCTATATGTTCTGGCAACCTCGGCGTGATTCCTAGTTGAAGCCTTTGAGATCTGTTGGAGGGGTCTTGGTAGTTCAAAGTATCTACATGCAGCATATAGGCTTGCGGCAACAAAACCGTTTATGCTTCGACCGCGTAATAGATCTGCCTTCAACGCTTTTCGATAGATTAGTGCTGATCTTTCCTTGATGTTCTGCGGGATGTGTAGCTGTGACGCGATTCTATCTAACTCAGACATTGCTTTACTGAGGTTTCGTTGTTTTGTCTCATCGAATTTTGACCGGTTATCGAATCTTCGCAGACGGGTCATCTTTATCCGGGTCTCATTCTTGAGACGGTTTCCGTTTGCGTCTTTATCGGGTCTAAAGATGGTCGATAGTCCTTTATCGTACATTGTTAAGCTGTAGCCAAGGCCTGTCCTGCTTCGGTTGTTGCGTTCTGTTATTGTGAAGGCTCTCCACTCGGGTCCATGGTCAATTATTGTTTGTTTAACTACAAGCCCGCAGCTCCCGCATATCTCTTCACCGGATTCGTAGTCGATTACTATTGTTTCGCTTCCGCAACCGTTGCATTTTATTGTGAGTAGCCTCCGAACCTAAAAGGTGCCAGTTAACCTAGTTCCACCATTTTTTTGATTATAAAATTGCCGAGTACAGAATCCTCAAACCGGTCAGAACCTATATATTTGTGTTCACTTGTGTTCATTTGTAACCTTGAAATATCCAGATCCATTCGCAAAAGGACACACTACTACGCGCACTATTCGAATTGATGAAGGATATGATGAGATTCTAAGATATGAAGCAGATAGAAAAGGAGTAAGCGTAAACACCATCCTTGATCAATTACTAAAGAAATACGTGCAAACTTATCGCTACTTTGAGAACCTAAGCGCAGTAACTTTATCATCCCAAAGCCTTCGGGCAATAATAGAAGTTATCGAAGAAGAAGATATCAAGCAGATAGGTATTGAACTTGGAAAAGAAAGACCTTATGGTCTAATACTGAAGAGAGGAATGGAACCTACCTATGATTCGATTAAATGGTATATTATGGAAGTACTGGGAGATCAAAGTGGCTGGTTAACCCCCACCATTAACCAGCGTGAGGGATATGAGTTTATTCATCTCAGTCACCCCTTTGGGTATAAGTGGAGCTTGTTTCTGAATGGGTACTTTGGGGAATTCTTCAAGAACGTTGTAGGTCTAACACCAGAGATCGATATACTTTCCTCATCGGTGACATTTACATTCAAAATAGCTGAAATAGAGAAATTATCGGATAAAAAAAGAGACTAGAGGTATAAAAAACCGAAAATATGCGTTACATTTAAAGCCCGAAATTCCTCAATGTGAATAAATCAACTTAACGAGGAATAACAATGTCATACAGAATGGCCAAAGTAGGTGAGTTGAAGGAAGGAAGCTACGCCATCATAAACGATGAGCCAAGCGAGATCGTTCAAATCACCAAGAGCAAACCAGGGAAACACGGAAGCGCAAAATTCAGATGTACAGCAATAAGTCTATTCGATGGAAGAAAACAAAGCTATGTTGCTAGCACAGATCAAAACATTCAGGTACCTATCGTTGATAAGAGAAGTGGACAGGTCGTAAGCGTCTCACCAGCAAGTATCCAGTTAATGGACATGGAGACATATGAGGTACAGGATGTCATTAAACCAGATGATGAGGAGTTAATGGCAAATATCGAAGCGGGCAAAGAAGTCGAGTACTGGGTCATTATGGATCGCGTGAAGATCCAGCGAGTCAAAAATTGAAGGCGGCTAGATGAAAAAAGTCCATCAAATCAAGCTACGCCCCGGTATGACCGTGGGCGAGTTGGCTAAAGAGATGCGTCTTACTGGTGTAATGCAGGGAGGACGTGTCGGTAGAGCCGTTGATATAGTTGCCGATATGTTTAGCGACCCGGAATATACTATTTTTATCACATTAAGCGGACCCTTGGTACCAGGTGGTATGCGGGTTATTATCAGGGACCTGATTAAGGATGGTTACATCGACGCCGTGATGACTAATGGAGCTAACATGGTGCATGACCTGGTTGAAGCCATGGGCAGAACCCACTACATAGGCACCACTAATGTGGACAACGAGAAACTATACTCACGAGGATATAACAGAGCTTATGATATTTTCATAGAAAACGATACATTTGTAGATATTGAAGGATTCGTCAATAATCTAATTGACGATATCCCTGAGAAGAAAAGAGAAGACCTAGCATTCCATGAATTCCTTTACGAACTCGGTAAAAGAATAGAAGATGAAGAATCAGTAATCCTGGCCGCAGCTGAGAA
>CAZAQI010000031.1:14585-19155 GCA_964487465.1 uncultured Candidatus Bathyarchaeia archaeon | reverse complement strand
AGATGAGAGATATCCACTGAATGGGTAAAATTTCCTTGGTGTCCAACATATTTGCCGACTAGTATAAATCCGGTTCCATCTGGCTTTGTTGGAGTATAAGCTTTCCATTCTCTGTTTGAGTATTTCTCGATTATGTAGGGAAATCCTGTTATTACTTCTTTTTTTCCATGATTATAGACCATTAACTCAAAGGTCTCATTATCCCTAGGATAATACGTGTTTATGGATACAGTTATGTTACGTTTCCTCATCCAGTTTTGATGGGTAATATTTTTTGGTTTATATCTCCAAATTGCGCTAAAGTTGTCTGAGTCAATAACTTGGAAACTTTTTTGATGCTGAATTGAGCCTAGAGAAACAGAAAGAAGGTAGTTATCTGGAAGTAAAGTGAAGTTATACCGTATTTCTTCAAGGTGTTTTCTTGTTTGTGGCTCTAATATTAGTGATTGATTTGAGTTTCTGTTTTTCTCGATGTACACTACCTCGTCGCCAATATAGGTCTCAGGAATTATCGAATAATCAAGGAAAAGGGGAAGTCTTGCATTTATTTTATAGGGTTTGTTATTTTGTATATAAATTTGAAAAACTAGTGTTTCATTAAACTCTAGTACTTTTGGAGTGGTTACCTCAAGGGTAAGATCCTTAAGAGAGGTTGAAAATAGAGCTTTCTGTTTTGATGCCGCGAATAAACAACTAGTTATCAGAAAAATACATATTATAATAAATAGTCTTTTTCTATCGCTCAATCTATCCAACTATCACATTAAGGTAATAAAAATCTCTCTCAATGTGATGGGGCAGAGGAAAAACCGGTTGCAGAAAATATGTCTAAACCTGGTTGAGGGTAGGTACCGAAAAAGTTAGGGATTGTTGTTTTGATTCAAAAGGCACGCCCAATAAGCTACAAGCCTCATGTAACAAGTGTATTGAGTTTCTTAGTTGATAACTCTATAATTTTCATAAAGATATACTTTATACAAGGGTAGGACTTGATTGAGATTAGTTTAATTTGGATCGCATTTTGTTTTTCAGCGCTTTATCTCCTAGGATCATATGCATTTAATTTAACATCAAAGACCCTAGATGCTCCTAATTTCTCAATAGGATCACTAGTTTTCATTGGAGCATATATCCCATTTTCACTAAAGATTTTCTATGGATATGAACCCTACACGTGTCTACCTTTTGCTTTCATTATCTGTGCAACAATGAATTGGACCATATACCACACTGTGTTTAAAAAATTACTATACGTTGAGAGAAAACCAGAGTTAATAGCCTTAGCAACTCTAGCGGTTGGCATCGTATTAAGTAGTCTACTACATATTTGGGTCTCATACATTAGAGAAGTAACTCAGATATCTCCAATGTTATCATATCTGAAAGAATATGATTTCAGGTATGGAATAGTTCGAGGGGTTTTTCTAGTTTCCACGATACTTGTCTTTTCACTGTTCCTTCTGACTAGATTACTCTACAATACAAGGATTGGATTGATCGTGAGGTCATTGTTTGAGAATAAGACTTTAGCCGAGATACAGGGCATTAATATCTCAAACGTTTATTCATTTCTCTGGTTTGTGTCTGGTGGTTTAGCTGGGTTAGCTGGGAGTTTATCTCCGTTTATTTTAATTACATCACCTAGGGAAGGTTTTCTTTTCCAAAACTCAATAATGGCCTCCAGTATTCTTGGGGGGTTTGGGGATGTTATTGGAGGGTTTTTCGGTGCCACAGTCGTTGGATTTACTGAAATCATGGTTACTATAGTAGGTCAGCATGTTTTTGGGGCATGGTTTGGTGAATATCGTTTTTTCATCTCAATAATCATTATCGCATTATTGTTAAGATATTATCCAAGTGGATTAAAAGTACGTCAGAACCTGAAATAGTAAACAATAGCTATCATATAACAGGATGTTTGAGTTGCCAGCAGGTAACAAACACACCTATTATCAAGAATTAGTTTATCGTCAAGAGACTTTGACCAAGAATCATAGCTGTTCTATTGTCTAGTTTTATATCCTTTCAGGTTCAATAAAAGGTGCTCTAGTGGGAGAGAATCAATATGAGTAAACAACTTAAGGTAATGCTTCCCTACCTAGTTCTTACTCTCTCTTTTCTATTATTATCTTCAGCAATCGCTCTGGTTGGAGATGTGCCTACCTTAAGAGGAATCCCAAGACCTCCATTTATGAACCAGACAAAGGGAACAAATCAGGGGAATAATGGAGACGGGCCTTTAGGCTGGGATATAGGCAATGAACTTGACCCAGAAAAAATAGTGGAGATGGATGCCAGTTGTGGAATAGACCTACCTCTATTTAATATAACAGGAATTACTGGTACACCTTACATCAGGGTAAAAACCGGGGAAATTTATGATGGAAAATGGTACTCCACCGACACTAACAAAGCTCAGTACAATAATGAAGTACTTCCCGTTAAATATAGTGGAGACCCTAAAACCATATTCATAGACCCCATCGCTCCCATAACTAACTACTTACCTGTAGCAGCTGAACCAATACAAATACAGACAGGTCAAGAACTAGTCTATTATCCAGATAGTCTGCTCTTTCAAGCAACAACACCGATAGACAAGGAATATCGCTTATCCTATAACATAAAAACACCAGACATAGAAGTGTTAGAAGATTCTTACCTTAAATATAATATCAAATATCTTCAGGTCCCTTACGAGATCCAGACACAGCTCGTAAACATGACCAAGGAGATAACCCTGAGTATAGACTCAGATTATCATAAAATTAAGGCAATTGAGACATATCTAAAAAACAACTATGCATATAACCTAAACTACACAACCTCTCCCGTGGACGTTGACCCTACTCTTTGGTTTCTCTTTGAAAACAAAGAAGGTGCCTGCATACACTATAACTCAGCGCTTGTCTTGATGGCGCGTAGCATAGGCTTACCTATGAGACTTGTCACAGGTTTCAAAGTCAACCCTAACAGACATCTTCAAACAGTAGGGCCAGAACAAGCCCATGCATGGGCGGAAGCATACTTTAGAGATGTTGGTTGGACGAGATTTGACGCGACTGGTAGTCTACAAGAGCCTTCGAGAATAGATAATCTAGGCTCTATACAGACAAACACAACAATTACCCAACAAGATACAAGTTGTTATAAGGAGAATACTTTCACTGTCCAAGGTAAGGTCACTGATTCCTCCGGATCACCTGTAGATGGCTTGAACGTCTTAGTGTATATTAAAGAAAATAAAGACCAGGATGGGGCTCTATCGGGGAAAACATTGTCAAGAGACGGGTATTTTACAGCGGAGTGCAGTATACCTCAAAACCTACCCCCAGGAGCTTACAATGTAGAAGCAGTCACACTCGGTAACCATGTGTATAATTGGTCAAGCAGTGATCCACCAATAAATATCTTAGCACGATCATATATCGACTACAATACAACTAGTAAAGTGATAGCTCATAGGCCGGCAATAATTCAGGGAAGACTTCTTGAAACCAATACAGATGCTCCCATAAAAACTAATTTCATAAACATAATAATCGAAGATAATAACTCAGATCAACAATCAATCAGATTAAACCCTGATTCCATCAACATAATAGTCGTAACTAGATATCATATCTTAACAACAAGCAATGAGGGCGCGTTTAGTTTTGATAATAGTTTTCCTCCAGGAAGTCATAAAGTGGTAATGGAGTACTCGGGTTCACTATTCATTAATGGAACAAGATCCTCCTACAATTTAACTGCAATATCCCTAGAAATATCTCCTACACCAATGAATGCATTGGCTAGGGGAGAAAGAGCTGAATTTACTGGAAGGGTTCACGCAGAAGAACTGATACCAGAACCCGGAGAAGTGGTAAAAATCTACCTAGATGACCATATTGAAATTAAGTATGTTGGGGAGGCATCCGTAAATGAGGAAGGCTGGTTCACACAAACATATGTCATACCTGAAGGAGAAGATCTAAGAGATGCTCAAATACACTATCTCTTGGAAAACTCTCAAGTATACGCTAACCAGTCAACGATAATTGGGCTGAAACCGAGAATAAACTATCAGATAAGAGAGAAAGGCACCTGGGAAAACCCAGTACAAATTGAAGCCGTGCTCCTAAACGACCGGGGAACCCAGATGATAAACAAAGAACTTGTACTAAACTCTGGAAACCAAACAACTCAAACCCTATACACCGATGTCAACGGTAGAGCAATCTTTACCGTTAACCTTGATTCTCGACCAACAGACAACACATACAGATTCACAATAACACACCCTGGATCAGAGTACATAATACCCACAACAATCACTGGATCAATACAACTAAACCCAGTCATAAACTATATCGCAATTCTAAGCTGGTTAGCAGGAATAAGCACGATATCCGGGGGAATCTACTACGGGTACAAAAAAGTAAAAAGAATAATTCCCGCTGAAAAAACCTCTACACAAACTGAGAAACAAATCACTGAAGCCAAAAACACGGTAGACAAAACAGGTCTATATATTATAAAAGCGGAGAAAGCAAAAATCGATATAAACTTACTGGATATACCCCCCGCT
>CAZAQI010000031.1:12664-14575 GCA_964487465.1 uncultured Candidatus Bathyarchaeia archaeon | reverse complement strand
GGGAACAAATCAACCGTTAACAATAGAAACTAGTCTAAAAACCACTTATGACAAAGATAATAAAGACATATCCGTAACTGGGATAACAAAAAACACAGCACTCAAACTAGATAAAAACGGAGAAACAACCCACCAGTTCTCTATACCAGAAAAAGGATTACATAAAATTACGTTTACCTACAATGATAAAGAACATGGAATATACGCGGAAACCCTACTAGTATTAAAAATAGTTGACTACAGAGAAGAAATAATAAGACAATTCAACCAAGACTTTAAGACACAATTAGAGATATCCAAAGAATTAAACTACACAGCAACAGCTAGAGAACTATTACAAGCCCACACTGAACTTGAACCACAGATCGTAGAAGCAATAGAACAGATTGTATACTGTTTCGAAGAGGCAACATATAGCCATCACCCGATTACAGAAACAGATTATCGACGCTATATGAAAAATAGAAACGACCTAGAGGTGTATTCAAGTGAATGATAAAAGAAGAAAGATAATACGACCTACAATCGCTTATCTTCTAGGTCTATCAATTCTTATCTGGTTCCTATATTTCCAGTCAATAGAGACCCCGGATAGGCTCTGGGGATATCTACCTGGGTTTAAACTTAGCCAGTTATTAACGCCACTCCTATCCGCTCTCACACTCTACTATCTATCAACTATCATCAATCAATTGACGGTAGGTATCTTAACCAAACCAGTTAGGATTGGACTACGATCAAGCAGCATATTCCTACCCCTATATATAGCTAGTCGTTGGCCTCAAACCCCCATCTATTTAAAGAGCCTTTTAAGGCTCCCATTTTACATAACTCTAGTCCTTTCAATACTAAATATAATCGAGCACTATTATAACGAGGATAAAGTAAACTTTAACTCTATATTTAAAGGCATGAGAATAGGCGCTCTTGGATTACTCGTCTTCCCAGTATATACTAATACCTTAACCGAGTTAAGGTCATTACTTCTAACTGGAGCATCTTTAATTATCCCTAACGAAGTAATAACAAGCCCTATACTGGATTCACTTGCTTTCCTATTTAGAAATGCAGCACTATTAACAATGGGCATCTCAATACTAAGCCTTCTAGATAACGTGAATGACTCGTATCTCAGATACATTGGTAGGGTCTCAGGGGAAAACCTACGCCGCAAATTTACTGTTTTACTAGTTATTGGATCCTATTTTACAATCGGACGTCCCTTAGTAATTGAAACTAACTGGGTCGATTGGCAGCTTCTCATAGCCTCAGAATGGTTAATTGTTACTCTCGGGTTCTACACTGGCTACCGAACAGTAAACCGTTACGCCGATAGTAAAGTAGAAGAAACCAGTCAAATAGAAGACTGGTACAAACACGTACAACAAATAGAGTATACAAGTGACAAAAACCACGAAAGAGTATCCCATCTAATACGAAACTTTGTTGAAAACGGTGAAAAAAGTAGGCTAATCACAATATTAGCCTCTATTATGGCGAAAAGTAACTACCGGGATGAAAAAATGCACACAGTTCTACATAGACTGATAGAATATGAAGAACCAAAACCAGAGCCTATAATATTACTCTGGCAAGCTGAACGCCGAGCTAGAAGGGAAAAAAATAGACGTGAATTAGTATTGAAACACGTTTTCAATTCCCTGACTGAGTTGGAACTAGTCAATGAACACCAAAACTATGAGAGAAATGAGGTAAAAACATATGAAGCTTGAAACATTCCAGGAAAACACTAAGAAGATAATCGACACAGTTGGAGATTATTTCGTCGGGGACCGACCCTTGATAACAAAAGTTCTTGCATCCTCATTAGCAAATGGACATATCCTCTTCGAGGATTATCCTGGATTAGGAAAAACGCTTCTAGTCAAAGTATTCGCAAAAAGTATGGGA
>CAZAQI010000031.1:8603-12654 GCA_964487465.1 uncultured Candidatus Bathyarchaeia archaeon | reverse complement strand
GATGTAACTATAGAAGAATACAATTTACACCTGACCTAATGCCCAGTGATATTGTTGGGACCAAAGTCTGGGTAATGGAGGAATCATCCTTCAGGCTAGAAAAAGGCCCTGTTTTTACAAATATTTTGCTAGCTGACGAGATTAACAGAAGTCCCCCAAAGGTCCAATCCGCTCTTTTAGAATGTATGGAGGAGAGACAGGTAACAATAGAAGGCGAGACTTTCCAATTAAATACTCCATTTTTCGTCCTAGCGACACAGAACCCGATCGAGTTAGAAGGAACCTATCCCCTACCCGAAGCCCAGATGGATAGATTTCTCTTAAAGCTACAGACAGGATACGTAGGCTCTATTGATAGGGAAGCCACTATAATAAAACGCAGATCTGAATGGAAACAGGATGACCCAACGAACCTCGTTCCAAGTGTAACCAATGTGGACAGTTTTAGAGATATGCAGAGAATCGTAGAGGAAGAAATATTCGTAGATGACCAACTCTTCACTTATATCTCTGAAATCGTTCACTTGACACGAGAGAATAAATATGTGATGGTCGGATCCAGCCCGAGAGGGGGAATAAGTCTTTTTAAGGTAAGTAAGGCTCACGCCGCGATAAATGGTCGTGATTATGTTATACCCGATGACATTAAGGCTTACGCAGTTCAAGCACTATCACATAGACTGATTCTAAAGATGGAGTATGTTTTCGACAAGACGATTACACCTGAGAATATTATTAGAGAGATACTCGAAAAAGTTGAGGCACCTAAACGCGTAACACGTAGGTAGAATTTATGATAACTAGGATTTCCCAGCGAATATTGGTAAGCACTCTGGGTTTAATTCTCCTTGGATTTGTTATGGGGAATATGATTCTTATCTACGTTGGTTTTATCCCCGTTATCTATGCCTCTATTGGGTTCATAATAAAAACTCCCAAAAAATACGAGGTAAACCGATATGATGAATCATTAGAACTTTTCATAGGAGATAGAGTGACTGTCAAGAAGACTATTAAGATATCTAAGGGATTGGGGCCTTTAATTGTATACGAAAAACTTCCACGAGAGTTTAAACTCGTTAATGGTAGCAATATCCATGTATACTGGAAAGGATTTGAACCAATTACTAAACAATACGAGTATGAATACGAGTGTTCTCGTAGAGGAGTATATGAGACCGGTTCTGTGAGTATACAGGGGTTACATCCCTTCAACCTTTATCCACCTAACATTGAGACACTAGCTAACAATCAAGAGCTAGTGATTAACCCAAAGCCATCAATTGTTAAAAAAGTAAGAAGGAGGCAACAGTATACTCTCTTCCCACTGCCCTCTGAGTCAAGAATTAAGCTTGGTGCACCAACACTTGACTTCCGTGAGATACGGCAATACAACCATGGAGACCCGTATAAGAATATTAACTGGAAAGCAACTGCAAGGCTTGGAACAAGCCCGTGGAAGACACCCGCTGTCAATGAGTATGAACGTGAGGGCAGAAGAGTCGTATGGATTTTTCTGGATAAATCAAACCGGTTGAGGCTAGGAAATAGTATTAACAATAGTTTTGAGTATGCTGTACAGGCGGCCACTAGCCTTGTAGAATATTATATTGTAAGGCAATGTAAGGTTGGTTTCGCAGAATTCCAGACATATCCTTACAAACCTATTCAGGGAATGTGGTTAAGGCAAAAGATAGAGGAAGTAGATTCAGTTACAATGAATCCGGATATCCTTTACCCTGAGTCCGGGCAGATACAGCTCTATAAGATTAATCGACGATTGCTCGAGGTTAAAACGGATACTATAGGAACAAGTTTACTTCAGATAGTTCAACACGCTAAACGTTATCTACAGGGAACAAATCCTCTCTTCATTGTCATAACGAATCTTACTCATGAACGGGTCTCAGATCTCAGAAGCTCCTTGGATGAGATGATGAAGTATTCTAGAAGACTACGTGGTCAACGAATAAACGCATTAATTATTAATGTATCAGGGTACTTCCTTGCATCAAACACAAATTACCAGAAAATGGCTGCAGCCCTTTTACAACTCGAGGAAAAAGAGTTTCTAAGAGACGTAGCTAGTCCAACTGTTTCTGTGATTAACTGGGACCCTACAAGTCAGGATATTGTTGAAAGGATGATGGAGGCTGTAAAGAGTGTTGAGGGATAAATTCTCTGTTATTAGAATTCTTGAGGCGTTTATTGCTTTATGCACGACGTATTTAGCGTTATTCAGCTTTTTCTCTTCTTCAATTTATCGTTTTATAAGTGATATGACGAAATGGGTTTTTGAGGGTATGGGGTTTGTTTTAGAGTCGAATCGCGACGCTGCCTTGTATATGCCCTTTGTGTTTAGTATTGTTGTTTTTATCGTTATTGTATTAGAATTTGTATCTGGGGAGGAGCGGAATACGATTAATATTTATCAAATTAACTTTATGTTGTTTATTCCTGAGGCGCTGAGTTTTTCAGAGTTGAACTGGTTTAATTTGCTTGATGCTGGTTATCTGTTAACGCCTTATAGAAGTTTTAGTAGTGTTCTTGTGACTGGTGTAATTATTATGACTGGTTATTCTATTCTATCTTTCACATCTCGTTATAGAGCACAACTAGTCGAGTATTTGGATCATGGTGTGGACTCTGGTCAGATAATAGTGGTTGCTGAGCGTCAAGCTATTTTATCCTTTATCATAGGTTTATTATCTGCATTTACTGTACTATGTGCTTCATTATTTGTTAATATTCTACGTGGCATAACTCTGAGATATTTTTCCCATATTTCATACGCGTATCTAGTTTTTGGTGGATTATCCGTGATAGGTATTATTTTATGGTTGGTATTTACTTTACGAAAACATGAGAGACAATAATTGGCTTGTTAAAATGTATATTGAATTTCCCACAATATAACAAATGAAGTCTTTTTTACAATAACTCCATCAAACAATGCATCAGTAAACAGATAATAATAGAAATAGATTTCATATCCATAATTCCATTAAATATTATCACTATATGTTATCAAAATGAAACCGTACCTGTTGTTGATCTTTTTACTATTCACAACTATACCAACAACAAATGCATCGATAGCAGTGGATACCTCCCCATCAACTTTAATCAATCAAGCAGAATTAATAATCATAGGCAAAATAAAAACGGCTGAAAAAAACTATGATGGATATCGACTAGTAGTACAGGTTCAATCATACCTCAATGAACCACCACCAAAAGACATCCTTATCCTCTCAGGTTCAGAGGGATTATTTTTTGTACCAAAAGAAGACCAACGTTATATGTTTCTCCTAGTAACTCAAAATAGTCGCCTTGATATAGCAGTAATGGGTGCAGGAATGTACCAATTAGAAAATGCTCCACCAGCGATAAACAAACTGCTAGAAACACAATTTACACCCTATGAATCCATAAACAATCCTTGGACAAACATATGGACGGGCTCATTAATTATACTCATAATTGGGGGATTAATTAAAAACAATATAAAAACCTAATATATCCATTGGAAAAAAGATAACGAATTAAAACATGATTTATTTTTCATGTAACCAGTAACTCTCGGGAGTATGGCTCCATACTAATCGATGAGTTTATCAGCACATCAAGTCTTTTGACGATTGATTCTATGAAGAATGATGAGTGCATAATCTACATTTACTATAAGGATAAGTTAGTGAATACTTGGTACAAGGAAAACAGTAAATGGATACTCATTAGTACAAAAGGAAACATCCATCAAGCAACATCAGAACAATTCATCTCTCACTTACTACCTGCCTTAATGAAAGAAGAGTACACAGTAAAAGTAAAACTGAAGGACAAATAACGTATACTAGTTACTATATTTGAGGAGACGGAAAACTCCTTTTGATGGTTTGTATACTTTGTCAGGGATTTTTTCAGTTAACTTCCAAACACATCCATTTATTGTCTTTGAGTGAAATTCCGGATTTGAGCTCTTTATAGCTTCATTCAGATCTTTCCAGCGGATTCCTTCTGGGGTTTGGTCTAATAGTTCAAGGGCCTT
>CAZAQI010000031.1:0-8593 GCA_964487465.1 uncultured Candidatus Bathyarchaeia archaeon | reverse complement strand
AGATTTGGCCTGTTATTGTGTTGAGGTTTATTCGTTCGTCATTCATTTATTTTCATATATGCGTATGCATTATTAGAGTTAAGGATATGTGAAACATAAATCGTCGATTATCTACGGTATCATGTAAAAGACATTTTCAATTTCTCGCTGTATTGTAAATGGTTCTTGTGTTAAGGATTTTAACTGGTTTTTCAGGACCAAAATAGTTTTGATAAAGTATAACAATTAAAAACGTGATGAGGCTGGATAGAAAAACAATCATCTTTACTGTAATAATAGGTGCAATAATTGGAGTCTATTTTTACCAGAGTTATTTCAACCAAGTAGAACCAGTGTATACACTAGAATACGATGATTTTTTCAATTATTCCTATTATAGAAACTATGGAAACGACCAATACCTTGTTGATAACTGGACACTAAGGTACTATCACACGAACTGGACAGACGTAGTAATCATGTACGAATACGGTCCATTTAGTGTAGCTTTCGAAGTCCCAGAGAAGGATATGACTTTACAGTTATCCGGTATACAGGTAACGCCTGATGAACCCGATTTTGTTTTTCCCCTGACGATCTATCAAGGCGGTGCATATTATGTTGAATTGGAGCCTTATTGGAGTGAAAATGTATCTTGTAGTAATCTACCTGCGATAAAACTCAATTCATCTGGGACATATACGATTATCCTAACTGGTGTTGCTTATCCGGGTGGTCATAGATACAGTCTAAGAAGTGGGGATGATCTTTTTGAGACGGTGGAAGTGTATGTTTATTTTCAGCTTGTTGATCAGAATAGTCGTGTTTCAAAGTTTAAGATAGATAACAGGATATGGGTGCACGAACAAACCCAAGATAAAGAAAAATACAATTACTCAACTCATGTAGTAAATCAACTTGATATCTATATGTCTAATTCAAACCACGTTTCACATCTGATTCTTTGTACCATGCCTATAGGGAGAATTGCACTAAAATAAGTGAACATAGTTCACATCTAGGCATGCTCGTACAGAAGAGATCGTGGAAAGGTTTACTGTCCAGAAACATGTTAAACCTATAAGGCTGGAATCTGTTAGCTAGAAGACATTTCAACATCATAGTTGCTGGGCTTCAACAAGAATACCAGCATTACGATAGCCAGAGAGTCCATCAGGAAACTAGAATAGAAAGGCATCGACGGAGAAACATTCTCATAAAAATAACCCCCAACCCAAGAAGCAGGTGAAGATAAGACACTCTTAATGGTCCCAATTATGCCCATGATCTTACCCCTATCGCTCGCCGGCGTATACTCGACAATTAGCGCCTGCCATAGGGGACCCCCCTGAGTACCATACAGATCCGCGCCTATCCCTGAACCAAAGCCGTTAAGGGTACGTACGATTGCTAGATGTGTGAAGTTTTTTGATACCGTATAACCCAGAGTCGCCAAGGTCATGGGTATCCTGCTGAGAATTACACCCGTCTTCCTCCCTATTACATCGGATATTCTTCCACCGGGTATACTTACCAGAATAGCTGTCAGGTTAGCTAATGTCCCCAAGAGCCCCCACTGGGTGGTTGAGAGACCTATAACCTCGGTAGCGTACACAACCGTATATGAGGAGATCAACCTGAGTGCAAATGTGCTTATCCCCATGATTATGGCTAGAGTCCAAATATTCCCGGATAACTCTTTGACATCCCGGAGTACCCTCAATGGATTACCGCTCTCTGGTCTCGAGGCTGGTCTCTCCACCGTCTCGGTGATATATCCCCATTGAAGAAGTATGGATAAAGACGTAACTAATGCATAAACAATGAGCATTGTCCTGACGCCCCGAGTCAAGCCAACCCTGTCAATGATTATCCCCCCAAGCAGACTTGTGAATATTAACGGGAACTCTGTCACAGTCCGGATGGCGGCGAAGGCTGTGCTCACGTTTTCCTTTGATATAGATTCTGCAAGTAATGCGCTTGAGGCTGGAGCGCTGATAATAGACGCAGATGTGAGGATCAAGGCTGGGGCGACGTGAGTCCAGTGGAAAGCGAATAGGAAAACTAGGGTAGATAGTAGACGCAGAGCTGCGCTTAGAATAATCACCCTTTTCCTACCCCAGCGATCGGTTAGTATTCCCCCCGGTATCTGGATCACCAGCTCGGTGATGCTCTGAAAGGTGAGGATCAATCCAAGATCCTGTTTCGATGCACCCAGTTCAAGTATGTAGAGGGCCTGGAACGGCGTCCATAAAGTTCCAACGATCATTGACAGGGTCTGGGTCGTGGTTAATACGGAGACGTTTCTTGTCTTGAATATCTCTTTTAGCACCGTTAATGTTCCCGGGTTTTCCTCATGCATATTACCACAAATAAGGTTCTTTTTCCCTCTAAGAATATAAGAAGATTCTTAATTCCATCAAATTATATACTAGCTGCAACGTCACGCCAGAATTTTGTATTCAAGGATATCTAAGGCGTTTATTCTCCCGTAAGGAACATAAAACATATCTAAACATAGCCTTAACCACCTCAGACCATTACTCACATAAGCACCAAAACCATCTTTAATGATATGATAAAGCTCACCGAATTTTACGAAGCCAGAAAAAGGGTCCAGAAGTGGGCACGACACACACCCCTCGAATACTCACCACCCCTCAGCGAAGAAACAGACGCAAAAGTCTACCTCAAACTAGAAAACCAGCAAGTAACCGGAAGCTTCAAGATCAGAGGAGCCACCAACAAGATACTACTATTATCAGAAGAACAACGAAACAGAGGCGTGGTAACAGCAAGCAGCGGAAACCACGCCCAGGGACTGGGCTACGCCGCGAAACAACTTGAAGTAAAAACCAAGATCGTCGTACCCGAGAGGACACCAAATGTAAAGATAGACGCCATACGGAAATACGGCGTGGAGCTAATCATCGAGGGCGACGAATACATGGACAGTGAGCGACTCGCCAGACGCATCGAGGCCGAGGAGGGCATGACATTCATCTCAGCCTATAATGACATAGACCTCATCAAAGGCCAGGGCACAGTAGCTCTAGAGATGATAGAGGAACAACCCCAACTAGACACCATACTCATCCCAGTGGGGGGAGGAGGCCTCGCATCCGGGATATCCACCGTCTACAAGCAAGCAACAGACGCAGAGATAATAGGAGTCCAGAGCGAGACCAGCCCAGTAATGTACGAGTGCGTCAAGAAAGGCTACATCCACGACATACCCCTAGAGGACACCTACGCAGAGGGACTCCATGGGGGACTAGAAGAAGGCTCAGTCAGCTTCCCAATCTGTAGAGACAATATAGACGACTGGGTAATACTCTCTGAGAGAGAAATACTCGCCGCCATCAAATACATGCTCCATGAGAGTCATATGCTCGTAGAGGGTGCAGGTGCAGTTGGCGTAGCAGCCCTACTAGCAGAGCCCAGCAGATGGAACGGTAAACAGATAGGCGTAGTCATTAGCGGCGGCAACTTGGGAATAGAAACCCTGAAACTAGTATTGTGACAAGGTTAATACCATAAGATAGGACATTCCATGTCCTGCATTCTATGGATATTGTAGAATTTCTTTATAAATGAGCCAGCATATACTTTTAATCGTGACTGAAATAAACCCCGGGTTAAATGCTTTCCTCAGCAAAAAAGATCCGGCTACACAGACACCCCTAGGGATACCTAGGGTGAAGCACACAAAACAGCCCGATTCAAAGAAAGGAGAAAGGGAACAACCCTGTTACCCAAAATGAGACAGGAAACAGCCCTGTTCAGAAACCATTCTACCCAAAACGGGCACCTATTCAACCCAACAGAGGCCCCTATTCTAGGTAAAAAACCAATAAAATAATCCCACAAACCAACGTCAACACTAAAAAAACATATAACACATATCCACATCCACAATAAGTATGCCTCAATGCGAAATCTGCGGAATGGAAGTAGAAACCACCCAAAACTGCAAAAGCTGCGATAGCCAGTTCTGCCCCGAATGCGGCGACAACACAAAACAACTCTGCTATGACTGCCTAGGCTGGAAAGAAGACATCAACCCCCAAGAAGAACTCAACTAGGAACCAACATTAACACAGAGCAAAAAAACACTCACACTAACCACCCCGCTACTCACACTAAGCATAACCCCTATAACCACACTCTACACAACCGGTGACACAGAAAGCGTAAAACAAGCAGGCTCATTCACCCTACAAATCGCCTTTAACGTGGAGCCTAAAACGCCAAGAGGAGCATGAACAATGATAACCTCTTTAAACACCGTGAAGGGATTTGAATGGATATGAGTGGGAAAAAACGCATGGTGTACTTCACCATAAGCGACGCAGTACGACTAGGCTTCGAACACATACAACGCAGACTCCAACGAACCACCATAAACGTAGCCTCAATAGCCCTCGCCAACAGTTTCCTAACCAGCCTCATACTAACAGACCTATTCTACGCCACCTACAACGAGTACCAAGGAGGCAGCATCGGCGTGGACACCTACCAGTACTGGCTAGTAGCAGTCGCCTTAATAGTATCCGTAGTCGGCATTACAAACGCTATGCTCATATCCGTCTATGAGAGATACCGGGAAATAGGCACCATGAAATGCATCGGAGCCCTAGATCAACACATACTCATGTTATTCCTCGTAGAATCCGTAATACAGGGTTCAGCAGGAGGCGTAATAGGCTTTATACTCGGCGTCATCGCAGCTATACTCTCCTCAGGATTCACCACAGGATTCGATATAATATTCAAGATACCAGCCACATCACTACTCGCCTACCTACTAGGCACATCCATCCTCAGCATACTACTAAGCGTAATAGCCTCCATGTACCCCGCGTGGAGAGCAAGCAAACTACCCCCAGTGGAGGCACTAAGCTATGAGTTATGACACAGTAATCGAGCTACGAAACCTACTAAGATACTACACCATGGGAGACGAGACAGTAAAAGCCCTAGACGGAGTAGACCTAGACATCGGCAGAGGAGAATATATCAGCATAGTAGGCCCAAGCGGAAGCGGAAAAACCACCCTATTCAACCTCATCGGCGGACTCGACAAACCCACAGATGGAAGCGTCTTCATAGACGGAGTCGACATCAGCCAACTCGACGCTTACGAGCTCGCGTGGCTAAGATGCCGCAAAATAGGCTACATATTCCAGAGCTTCAACCTCATACAAGTACTAACCGCACTAGAAAACGTGGCCCTACCCACAGTATTCGCGGGAACCCCCCACGACGAGGGCTTAAAGAAAGCAGAAAAACTACTAGAATCAGTAGGACTCAAAGAACGGACAAACCACAGACCCAGTGAACTCTCAGCCGGGCAACAGCAACGAGTAGCCATCGCCAGAGCACTGGCTAACGACCCCGCCATAATACTCGCCGACGAACCCACCGGTAACCTGGATCTGCAGACCGGGATGGAGATAATTGACCTACTCCATGGACTGAACAAGACAAAGGGCCTAACCCTGATAGCAGCCACCCACGACACCAAGATGATCAAGGCCAGTGACAGGATCGTCTGGATGCGAGACGGACAAATCGAGAAAATAGAACATGGTTAATCCCTTTTATCCGTGCTGTAATTCATGCTTATACGTCGAATAAGAGACCCTACCACGTGAACCCAATCGGATTCACCTATACTCTCCAGTAAAACCCCATGCATATCATCATCGAGAGAATACACGCTGAGGGTGTTCTTAGTGTAAAAGTTCCCCGTGCTAGTCTGAACCGATTTATACACGAAATCAATTCTATTCTCCAGTCTCTTAATGCTGGACGTAACCTGAGTGGGATGAATCTTTAACCTAACAAGTCTCGACTCTACATAATCTAGGTAGGGTTTAACCTCAGATGGTTCCAGCTTAATAGGTATCTCTATCCTCCAAGGCTCCTGATACCCACCCGTGGTTCTGTCCAGCTTCCATCTCCGCATCAAGCTAGGGGTAATAACCACGCTATTCTTCAAAGCCGCGAAAGCACCGGCAACCACCGCGGATATCGCTAACCCTATAGCAGCAAGGCTCCAGACAGCTGATACCTTCTGATGCACCTGCAACCCGATATTCAGGATCGCTAATGCCTTATAGAATCCGAGACCAATGAGGTAACCGAGACCCCCCGCTATAAACCCGGTGATAACCGCCTCGGCTACGAAGATCGATGATACCTGAGCCGGGTTTAACCCCACTGAGGAGAGTATCTCTATCTCTTTTCGCCGTTCATAAAGACTGTTTAACATAGTGACCACCACGTTGAGCACCACGATGATCCATGGTATCACCAACGTGGCGCCCTTACCCTGGAAGTAATTCCCCAACCTATAAGACGAATAAGCCTCCAATGTGTTAGCCCAAGCCCTGTATCCTCTTTCCAACGCCAGTCTCTCAGCGAAATCCGTGGCATTATAACCAGGGTTTACATCAATGGCGATTCTCTGTACCCCCACAGTTGGGAACTCCAACGCCTTCCCTATACTCATAACCAATATTTCATGAGGTTCAGTCTCCTCCAAGGCCCAGTTAGGAGCCTCCCCCTCGGGACTCACATTAATCCATTTATTCGGAGTATAAGGAGTACCATCTAGGTCCTTTAGTTTCCTAAAAGCTTCATCCCTGTAGACACCGTCAACGGTGAACTCTTTAAGACCTATCTGTAACTGGTCTCCCCTGGATAACCCCGTTGATTGTGAGAAGGACTCACTGATTAAAACACCGTCACCCCGGGGAAGTTCTCCGCTGATCAATGTTCCCTGAATGGAGGAGAAATAGGTTTCATTCTCTGTTATCCCCATTAACCCGAAAATAGGTTGTTCCTTGATGGTTAGCAGTGGAGCTTTAAGGGGTATGTTCTCTGCTTTTGATGATAGTAGATCCGTCTCTGGTTGATTCTTCAACCAGTTTAACTCTCCCTCAGTTAGTAATATGAAAGTGGGATCCTCCGGGCTCCAGTTTCCCTCCCGGATGTAGACACCTCTCCATCCCCTCTTCGGGCTGGATTCTCCAGTGATCAAACCGTATCCCTCTGAAAAACTTGTGAGAGTAACAAAACTCATGACAAGCAAAGTTATTGATATAAACGTTAAGAGGAACCTCAGCCATCGTCTACGGAGGCTTCTTCTAGCTATGTTGAATATGGGTGCTATGAGGTTTCTAGTATGAACTCGCTCATCTGATCCCATGCCTCTGAATAAACGTGGTAAAAGTTTTCCACTGATCATGAAAAAGAGGAAGAAGCCCCCGGAGGCCAATATGAAGTTAGTTAATGGTATCGTTCTGCTACCCGGATAAGTTTTAAAGAAGAACAATAACCCACCGCCCATTATCACAAGATCTACCGCTGCCTGCTGGATGAATCCATCTACGAGCAGATAACCCGTGATAAGCGAGGCAGTCGTTAAGAAAGCTATCAAGACATAGACGCTGAACCGTGCATCGCTGTACATAGTAACAAGTTCGCGGTGTGTGTGAGTAAAAAGAATATAACCATGTTTAAGTGAGCCAAAACTCTCATCAAAATCACCATTAGCGTATAGATTCTCAGCGTCGTCTAGATACTTTATCCCCTTACTGAGAGCCGCCTCCTGTTTCGCTAGATAGAAACCATACTCCTCCATTTCAGTTAAACGACTTTCAAGTCGTTCCCGGGCATCTACCGCTATCGACTTACTGAGTGGAATAGTGTACTCACGAACATCAATAGATTTAATCTCTCCTCTACCTGGCGTAGAAAGATCATCCAATTGAAAACTTCTTGTCTTTATCTGAGATTCAATCAAAATACTGATGTTAACACATATGTCGACCCGTGTATCAGCTGGAACTATTACCTCCCCTTTACCTAATGATGGTAACCTAAAACCTCCACTATTCTTATCACTGAATTCAAGGGGAAACCCACTGGGGTTTAAAGTATTATTCAAGTCATCCTGGACAATGTAAACTGTGTTAAGGGGGATGTTTTCCGTGTCTATAAACTGAAATTCACCAGTGAAAAGTATTGATGACCCATAATCAAGGGTAATGTTAGAATCAAAACCATCTTCTATTTTAAACTCTGATGGAACATAGTCAAAACCCTCTGTCGCAGGGTCATCCGCATACACCCTCATAGTATAATTTCCAGCTGGAACATCAAAACTAAAAACGCCGCTAGACCCGGCTGTAACTCTGGCTATCTCCTGTTTTTCATCAAATAAATGAATACTCGCGTTAACAGGCAACCCCTCTTGATCATACACCGTGCCACCTACGCGGGCAGAAGCTGACACAGGAACATACAATAAAAACAACAAGACAAGTGCGAGAAACACTCTCCTCTTAACCAACGCACCTGACATCATGTAATCGCATAGATACTACTAACTAAGGTAAAAACCTTAAGTGAGTTAAAACTTGAACTTTAATCAAATGAAGATAAAGATAACCACGCCATCAACAGGAACCATAGAAGCAAACTTAACCGAGGAAAACCCCGAGACAGCGAAAAACATCTATGAATCCTTACCCATAACCGGCAAAGCTAACCTATGGGGAGACGAGATATACTTCAGCATACCCGTTGACACTCCAGCAGAGAA